>DASZVD010000040.1:0-22955 GCA_035547375.1 Steroidobacteraceae bacterium | reverse complement strand
CGGTGCCCCACGGATTGCCGGGGCACGCTGCCGTAGCGCTGTATTTCGGCCCGACGCTACAAGAAGCTCCGCAGGTAGGCTATTGCAAGAGCGCACGCCGGGTTGCAAAACCGCACTTTCGCCGCCACGGCGCCCCCGCAGCGCGCCGGGTAAGTTGGGTAAATGGAGTAGACTCGAGCGCTGATGCGATTCGCCTGTGTAGTTGGCTGCGAGCGGGGGAGCACATGCACGCAATCAGACCTGTCGGGGTCGCGGAGCCGTCGCGACCGCCGCATTCCGTTCGGCTGCTGGATCGCGATCTGGCGCCCACCATCGCGGCCTCGTGGCAGAGGTCGCTCCAACATGGGTTGCGGCGGGCCGACCACGCTTTGTTCAACTACAGTGTGTCGGCCTGCGCTTCCAAGCGGATTGCCGAGGCCAACCGGACGCTGCACGAACATGCGAGCGTGGAGCTCGAAAGACTCTACAAGAGTCTCGGCTCCGCCCGCTGGGTCAGTCTGTGTGTCAACCAGATCGGGGAGATCGTCTGTTTTACCGGCGATAAGTCCGCAGCGCCCCGGGAGCTCAAGGTCCTGATGCATCCGGGCCGGCGGCTGTCGGAGACCGATCTCGGCACGACGGCACCGGGCTGCGTCCTGCAGGAACGGCAACCGATCGTGGTGAGCTGCGGCGAGCACTTCCTGACCGAGTTGCAGCATTTTTTTTGCGCCGGCGCGCCCCTGTTCGGACCGGAAGGTGACCTGGTGGGTGCGCTCGATATCACGGGCGTGGACGTAGGTGTACTGCCGCTGGCCGCCGAGATGGTCATGATGGCTGCACGCCGGATTGAAAACGCCATCGTGGGTGAGCTGCCGGCCTGCTCACTGCTGCGTTTCCACAGCGACGAGCGCCTGATAGGCACTTTGTTCGAAGGAATCGCGGCCGTGGATTCCGGCGGGCGCATTTGCGGTCTCAACAGGACCGCGTGGCAGCTGTTGGGTCCTTGTGGCTCGCCGGCCATCGGGGCCGCGGTTGATACCCTGTTTGGAGCGGATCTCGATGGGATCTTGCGCAAGGTTGCGCAGCGCAGGGACGCTCCCGTAGCGATCAGGGTGCGCAGTGGCGCTGTCGCTTTCCTGAATGCGGAACGCGGCACTCGCACGGCTCCTGCGCTCCGGCGCACAACCCGGGATGATCCGCAGGCCGGATCGGCAGGCGCGCCGTCATTTTTTGCGGAGGACGAGACTCTCCGGCGCAGCTATGAGAAGGCGCTGCGGATTGTGCGCAGTGGACTGCCCATCGTGGTTCATGGCGAGACCGGAACGGGCAAGGAGTTGTTCGTACGCAGCTTGCAGCGCAGCGTCAGGCCGAACGGGCCTTTTCTGGCCATCAACTGTGCCGCCATTCCGGAAGGGCTCATTGAATCGGAGCTGTTCGGCTACGGCGATGGGGCCTTTACCGGCAGCCGCAAGCACGGTGCGCGCGGGAAAATTGAACAGGCCCATAACGGCGTGCTGATGCTGGACGAGATTGGTGACATGTCCCTGCCGTTGCAGAGCCGCTTGCTGCGTGTCCTGCAGGAGAGAACGGTCACCCGGATCGGCGAAGCCAGTGAGGTACCGATAGACATCGTGGTGGTCTGTGCCACGCACAGAGATCTGGCGGCACTGGTGGCGGAGGGTAAGTTTCGGGAGGACCTGTATTACCGCCTGAATGGCTTTACCGTCGACCTGCCGCCCTTGCGGGAACGGACCGACAAACGATCGCTGGTCATGCACCTGCTCGAACGGTGGAGTCCGCCGTCGCTGCCGGCACGGCGGCCCGCTCTTACTGACGGGGCCTTCGCGCTGTTGGAAGAATACGCCTGGCCCGGCAACATACGCCAGTTGGAGCTGGTCATTCGCGGCATGTTGGCATTGTGCGATGCAGACAGGCCATGGGATGTAGCCGATCTGCCCGACTACGTGCGCGACAGTCGTCCCGTGTCGCTGCAGGACACGAAGGCGCGGGCGGGGGACACGCGCCTGAGCGATGCGCAATCACGAGTGATCCGCGCGGCGTTGCTGGAGCAGCATGGCAATCTGTCGGCCACCGCGCGAGCGCTGGGAGTCTCCCGCGGCACGCTCTATACGCGCATCCGCAAGTACGGGATCGAGGCGTAAATCGGGCTTGTTCAAGGATTGAGCGGTTGTCGTTGGACACAGTGATCGAATATTGAACAAGGAGCTTCCCCAACGACACTCACCCGCGCTCCCGCAGCGACGGTTTGCCGCCGGCATGGATATTGCTTCGATCAGTTGCAGGCATCCCACGACACCAACTCGACCCACATGCGACACATGGACATGCGAAATCAGACTCAGGTCTTTCTCATGGCGCTGCTTGCATTCGCGCTGGCGTGCATCGGTACGGTACCCGCCGTCAGCACGGCGGCTGTCGATCCCAGGACGATCAATCCCCACGACTATCCGTCGCTCGATGCCAAGGAGCTCGGGTCGCTGCGACGTTTCGTGAAGCTCGCGCGCAGTCTGCCGGGCGACTTCGCCGGCATGAGCGATGATCTGTACGCGATCGCGGAGCGCACGCAACAGTTTCAGTATGCCTACATGGCCGCGGCGGTCGGCCTGATCCAGTACGAGTACACCCCGGCCTATCGTGAGCTGTATCGCAGGACCATGGACGAGCTCATCCAGAAGATGACACTGCCGGATATCTGGGAGTCCTGGCTCAAGTCCAGTCGCAGCGGGACGGCGGAGGGCGACCCGGATCTGCCGGATATGACGGTAGGCTGGCTCGATCCGGTCCGGCGCTACAACAACATGTTGAAGGGATACCTGCTGCAGGCCGGCGCGATGTACGACATGTTGTATCGCGACGGGCGTTATGACAAGGCGGATGCCTTTACCTTCAGGCACGCGCCCCGGACCTGGGGTAACGGTACGGTCGTGTTCCGTTATTCGCTGCCCGATGTGGCGAGGATCGTTCACCAGGAATACGTCGACAATCATTACGAGGGCGTGCTCTGCGAGCCCAACCGGGTCTTCCCCGCCTGCAATCAGCCGCCGATCCTGGGCCTCATCAACTTCGACCAGACTCACGGTACCCATTATGCCGCGGACGTCATGCCCAAATTCACGGCCGTCTGGAAGCGCAAGGGTTACACGATGGCCTCGACGGGACAGAACATTCACTTCGTCTATGTGCGGCAGGGAAAGCTGGAGCAGGTCGGCACTCCGGTGTTGGACGGGTGGGCGGGAGCGTGGATGCACGCCTGGAATCCCGACCTCATGCAGGAGATTTATCCGCGCCAACATGACCTGTACTTGCCGATGTACATGTCAGGCGCCTGGGCCCGCCGGGTTCCGCAGCAGAACAAGGGTCTGCTGTCCTTGGGCTACGGGCAGGTCGCGTTCATGGTCGCGGAGATGGGTGATACCGATGCCCGGCAGAAAATGCTGGATTACGCCGAACGCAACTTCCACCCGGTATGGGAGGAGGGCGCCTACTATTACCCGCGCAACGACGACTACACACCCGATGCCCAGGGGAATTCTCATGGGGTGGGTTCCTGGACGGGCAATGTCCTGATAGCGCTGGCACGGCTGGACAAGGGTGGCAGCTTCCTGCGGTTGTACCGCAAGCCCTGGACCAAGGCGGAGCTGGAAGCGCCTGAGATAACGGACGTCGATGAGCTTTCCGTGAACGTGTCGCAGGCCTATTACGACGCCGCCAGAAAGGCGTTGATCGTGACCATCGAACCGGGCCCGGTGAAGGCGGCGCAGACCTCCTTCGTCGTACGGCGCCTGCCGCCAGGCTCGACGTACCTGGTGCTGGAAGACGGCGTAGTGGTGAAAGATACCAACAGGGTGCAAAAGCGGCCTGATGGCACGCTGGCAATCTCCACGACGCTCGATAAATCTCATTCCTTTGTCATCGTGGCGGCTTAAAGCATGCGCAAAATGCCGGGCCCGTTTGCCGGGATCGCAGTTCTCACCCTGTCTGCGCAGTTGGTGCCCACGGCTCATTCGCAGACCGGCGCGCCGCCGCCGGTGATCGAGATCCAGGAATGCCGGGTCTACCCGCCGGGCAATCCACACTCGGGCATCGACTGCACCCGCGCTGCGAAGGCGGCCTGCGAGGGTAAGCCGGCCTGTGAATTTCCCATAGGCTCGCGGTTGAGCGGCCATCCCGATGCGGATTCCGAGCCCTTTTCCTGGAAGAAGGTCAGGGTGAGGTTTCGCTGCGGAAAGCTGCAGCACGTCAGCGGCCCCTTTGACCAGGACGATCACGCCACGATGCAGCTGAGCTGCTTTGGATGACTACGGAAGACACCGTGGCAGAGGTGCTCGCGACTGCCGCACGGAGATTTGGGCACAAACCGTTGGTGGTGGCGCGGGATCGCACCCTGACGTTCGCGCAGTTGGCTGCCTTGTCAGCGGATCTTTGTGGGCAGTTGCCCGAGCGGGGCATCCAGCCCGGGCAACGGGTTACGTTGTGGATGGAAAATGGCTGGCGCTGGATGGTTTGGTATTTCGCCCTGGCGGAATACGGCGCCGTGGTGAATCCTTGCAACATCCAACTGACCCCCGCCGAGGTGTCGTACATCGCCAAAGACTGCGGCGCCGCGGCGATCGTTGCTGCGGCGGCGCAGATGTCCTTGTTGGCTGGGACGGACTTGAGCGGTCCCAATGGAAAGCCTCGCGTTCTGGACGGCGACCTGGAGAGCAAGGAGGCACCCGTGGTGATGTCTACACGGGGAGTCGATGTACTGCCGCACAGCGTGTGGACGATTGCCTATACCTCAGGCACCACGGGCCGGCCCAAGGGCGCGCTATTGCGGCACTCATCGATCGTGCTCAATACCGCAATGACGGCGCTGATGCATGGGCGCACGGAGCGGGACACTGTCGTTTCCGCTCTGCCTTGCACGCATGTGTACGGCAACATCGTCATGAACGCCGCGGTCATGCAGGGAATGACCCTGATTCTCCTGCCACGTTTCGACGAGCGCACGGTATTGCAGGCCATCCAGGATCATCGTGCCACGATGTTCGATGGCGTGCCGGCGATGTACCTGCGGTTGCTCAACAGTCCGGAGCTGGAGCGCTTCGACGTGTCGTCGCTACGGCTGTGCACGGTGGGCGGACAGACCATGCCGGTTTCGAAGATGCAGGACGTCGAGGCAAGGCTCGGCTGCCCCCTGTTGGAGTTGTGGGGCATGACCGAGCTCGGTGGACTGGGTACGACACATCCTCATACACGGCCCCGCCGGCACGGCTCCATCGGGATCGCCCTGCCCGGCATGGAAGCGAAGGTGGCGGCGGCCGATGGCACCGCGAAGCCGGTTCCGGTTGGTGAAGCCGGTGAGTTGGTCGTACGAGGCCCCCTGGTCATGGAGGGCTACCTCGGCGATCGCGAGGCGACCGACGCTGTCATCGAGTCAGACGGCTGGCTGCATACCGGGGACCTGGTCCGCCAGGACGCGGATGGCTACTTCTACGTGGTCGATCGCGCCAAGGAGGTGATCGTCAGCGGCGGGTATAACGTCTATCCAGCGGAAGTGGAGCGGGTCATCGCCCAGCACGCGGCGGTGGCCATGGTGGCGGTGGCCGCCATGATTGATGAGGTCAAGGGCCAGTCGCCCAAGGCGTTCGTCGTCCTGAAGCAAGGGGCGAGCTGCACGCAGAACGACATCATCCAACACTGCCGGCGCCAGCTGGCACCCTATAAGACTCCCAAAGCGGTGGAATTTCTGGAAGACCTGCCGAAGACGAGCACGGGAAAGATCCTGCGCCGCGCTCTGGCGACGGCGACGGTATAAAGAGGCGAAGCACGAGGTACAGGAGGCTCTCATGGTCGATTTCGACAATAACTACCGGATGTTGGTCAATGGGAAGCTGGTGAGCGCAGCCACTACCCTTGATGTCTTCAATCCGGCCACGCGCGAGGTGATCGCCAGGGTCCCGGACGCCGAGCGCTCCCGGTTGGAGGAGGCCGTTGCTGGCGCGCGCGCGGCGGCGAATCAATGGCGCGACAGCTCGCAGGCCGACCGCCAGAAGGTGCTCAATGGCATTGCGAAGGTCCTGGAAGACAACGCCGAGGCGTTCATGGCCCTGCTGACGAAGGAGCAGGGCAAGCCCCGGGCGGGGGCCGAGTGGGAAATCCGCGGAGCCGCGCTCTGGTGTCGCGAATTGGCCAAGCAGTTCTTGCGCGAGGAGGTCCTGGAGGACACGCCGCAACGGCGCGTGTTTACACGCTTCACACCATTAGGTGTCATCGGCGCCATTACGCCGTGGAATTTTCCAGTGCTGTTGTCGATCTGGAAAATCGCTCCGGCGATCATGACGGGCAACAGCATCGTTGTGAAGCCGTCTCCGTTCACTCCATTGTGCATGCTGAAACTCGGCGAGCTCTGCCGGGATGTCGTGCCGCCGGGAGTCCTGAATATCCTCTCCGCCGGGGACGATTTCGGGAAGTGGATGACCTCGCACCCGGGCATCGACAAGATCGCCTTCACCGGCAGCACCGAAACCGGCAAGCATGTCATGCGCTCCGCCGCGGAAAGTCTCAAACGGGTGACGTTGGAGCTCGGGGGTAACGATCCGGCCATCGTTCTGCCGGACGTGGATCCCAAGACGGTGGCACGCGAGCTGTTCTGGGCCAGTTTCCAGAACAACGCCCAGTTTTGTAATGCGACCAAGCGGCTGTTTGTGCACGAGAGTGTCTACGATGCGGTCTTGCGTGAGCTGGTCGCCTTCGCCAAGACGATCAAGGTCGGTGACGGAGCGGAAGCGGATACCGATCTCGGCCCGATTCAAAACGCCCCGCAATACGCCAAGGTTCTCGAATACATCGAGGATTGCAAGAAGAACCACTACAAGATCGTCCTCGGTGGCGACGTCGATCGCGACAGCAAGGGCTGGTTCATCCCCGTCACCCTGGTGGACAACCCGCCGGATGACTCCCGCATCGTGGCCGAAGAGCCCTTCGGGCCCATTCTGCCGGTGCTGAAGTGGTCCACCGAGGAGGAAGTCGTCCGGCGTGCCAACAATACACGCTACGGACTCGGTGCTTCGGTCTGGGGGCGGGATCTGACGGCGGTCGCGCGCATCGGCGCGAAGTTGGAGGCCGGCACGGTCTGGCTGAACGAGGTTCATCAATACTCGCCTCACCAGGCGTTCGGTGGACACAAGGAGTCCGGCATGGGCTGTGAGAACTCTCTTCACGGGTTGATGGAATACACCAACTGGCAGACCATCACGCTCAACAAGCTGGCGGTGAAGCAGGAGGCGGCATAATGATGCAAATCGAAGCCGCGATCGTCCGTGAAAAGTCCGGGCCGTTCACCGTGGAGAAGGTGGCGCTCGAGGATCCCCGCAAGGATGAGGTTCTCATTCGCATCGCGGGAGTGGGCCTGTGCCACACCGACCTCGTGTGCCGGGATCAGTATTTCCCGGTGCCGCTGCCGTGTGTCCTCGGGCACGAAGGGTCCGGGGTCGTCGAGCGCGTCGGGGACGATGTGACCAAGGTGAAGCCTGGCGATCATGTCGTGCTGTCGTTCAGCAGTTGCGCAGCCTGTCCCAACTGTCTCGCCGGCAAGCCGGCGTATTGTTTGCAGTTGTACCGGGAGAATTTTCTGGGGACCCGACCGGATGGCAGCTCGGCCCTGTCGCAAGGGAAGGAGCGGGTCCATGGGCATTTCTTTACCCAGAGCTCGTTTGCAACCTGTGCCGTGGCGCGGGAGCGCAACACCGTCAAGGTGGACCCGGCCGCCCCGCTGTGGCTGTTGGGCCCGCTCGGCTGCGGCGTGCAAACCGGAGCAGGCGCCGTCATCAACTCGTTGCAACCCAAGGCAGGTACTTCGATCGCGGTATTCGGTGCGGGTACGGTGGGGTTGAGTGCGATCATGGCGGCTCGCCTGGTGGGTTGCTCCAAAATCATAGCGGTCGATCCGGTGGCCGCACGTCGGGAGTTGGCTTTGGAGCTGGGCGCGACCCACAGCGTGAATCCCCGGGGCGAGGATCCTGTGGCCGCGGTCCAGGCGATCACCTCGGGAGGTTGCCACCACAGTCTCGAGTGTACGGGTTTGCCGGGTGTGGTCCGGCAAGCCGTCGATTGCCTCACCCTGACGGGCATGTGCGGCCTGATCGGGGTGTCGCGGCTCGGTACGGAAATCTCGCTCGACATGAACAACATTCTGTTCGGGCGCGGGGTGCGTGGGATCATTGAAGGGGACAGTGTGCCGGATGAATTCATCCCCCGGCTCATCGAGTTGCATCGGCAGGGGCGGTTCCCCTTCGATCGCTTGATCACCGCCTATCCCTTCCGGGACATCCAGCGCGCGGCGCACGAATCCGAGCAGGGCAAGGTGGTGAAGGCCGTGCTGCGGATGAACTGAACGAGGCAGGTGAGCCATGCCGCGCTCTTGGGGCTGGGGTGTGTCGGGTGCCGGATTGGGCGCTGCGGTCTGCTATTGGATGGTCGCCAATCAGCCTTTGAGTGATGCGCGGCTGTTGGCGGAATTGGCGCGGCGCCCCGAATTCATCGCCGATCACCCCGACCTGGTGGAGCAGACCGAGGCGGTGCTGCACACACGGGCCCTCGTGTCGCAGGGCAACGAGCGGGCGAGCCTGATCCGCGGCAAGTGGTCTGCCGCCACCGAGGTTGCCTTCGCTCCAACGCTGGGTAAGTTGGGGGCCTCGAATGTCATCGTCGAATTTACCGACTATACGTGTGCGCCCTGCAGGGAAAGCATGCCGGCCATCGAGGCGGTCATCAAGAGCAATCCTGATATCCGCGTGGCCGTCTTGTTCGTGCCTATCGGTGGGCCCATCGCCGAATACGCCGCCCAGGTTGCCTTTGCCGCCTACCGGCAGAACCCGGATCTCTTCCCGGCGATGCACCGGCAGTTGATGCGGGCAGGAGCCAACCTCACGCCGGAGCTTGTCCTGTCCATTGCGAAATCCGCGGGTTATGACATCGCCCAGATACAACGCGAGCAGAGCGCCGGCGAGAACCGTCGATACATGGACACCGCACGGGCCTTTGCGAAGGATCTGCAGATCACGGGCGTGCCTGCCTTTGCGGCGGGCACTTCGCTCGTAATGGGCGGTGTCGATGTCGCGCGGCTACGGAAACTGGTGGCTGCTGCGCGCGCACCTCTGCCGTCGCAGCCTGGGCCTGCAGCAGTACCCGCGCAACCACAAACCTATACCACCCAAGCGCAGCCCGCGGTGCCCGCACGTGCGGCAAGTGCCGCGCCGCCCCGGCCTTTCCAACTCACCGACCAGGATGGCCGTGCCAGGACCGACGCTTCGTTTCGCGGGTCCTGGGTCGTGCTCATGTTTGGTTATACGCACTGCCCCGATATCTGTCCGACGACCCTGATTCGTCTCAGCGCGGCCGTGAAGGAGCTTGGGTCCGAGAACAAGCGGGTGCGGATTGCCTTCGTCACGGTCGATCCGGAGCGTGACAAGCCCGCCGACCTGACCAGGTACGTTACGGCGTTCGGGGCGGATATCACGGGCCTCACCGGAACTCCTGCGCAGGTGGCGGCGGTTCTGAAGACCTTCAATGCGTACGCCGCGAAGGAAGCTCCGGGGCCGGACGGGTCCTATTCGGTCGATCACAGCTCCCTGCTGTATGTACTCGATCCGAACGGCAGGTTGTATCGACAGCTCTCGGAGGAGACCTCTGCAACCGATCTGGCCGCGACGCTGCGCGCGGCGATGGGGTCTCCCGTCGGATGAGCGGTCGATCGTTGGGCGCGGCTATGCCTGTTCGGTGCTCCTGAGAACCGCCGGGGTGCAGCCAAAGGTCTTCTTGAACGCCACATGGAAAGCCGACACATCCGCGTAGCCGACCTGCGAGCTGACCTGGGCTACGGTCAAGTCGGTTTCGAGCAGGAGCTGGCGTGCACGAGTCATACGGA
Organism: Steroidobacteraceae bacterium; assembly: GCA_035547375.1. GTDB lineage: Bacteria > Pseudomonadota > Gammaproteobacteria > Steroidobacterales > Steroidobacteraceae > 13-2-20CM-66-19. The sequence continues at coordinate 13,045 of DASZVD010000040.1, read as the reverse complement.
TGCCATTGCGAAAGTCTGCAATCGTCTCTCCATACATCTGCTTGAAGATGAAGCGCAGGCGGGTGCGGTTCGTGTTCGCCATCCGTGCGAGCTGGTCGATGGACACCGTCGAATGGGGCTCCTGCTCGAGCAGGGCTCGCACCAGCGAGATGTTGTGAGCATCCCGCCGGCTGATGGATGGCGGCATCACCGGCGGGCTGCCCTCGGCCGCGGAGATCACCTGCAGGAATGCCCAGAAGAATTCGAAGGACTTGCCCCGCGCAAACAACTCGCCGAAACGGTCGTCGTGGGGATGAATCAGGAATTCGTGCGCCACGCGCCGCAGCGTGCTCGAGGCCCGGGTCATCTGAAAGGAGGGCGCTGCGCCTTGCAGCACCTTCTGCAGCGTGCACGGCAAATCGGCAACCTGCATTCCGAGCCCCCGCGCCAGCTTGCTCGGGTCGACAATGAGCGAGGTGCTCCGGGCAAAGCCGCCGTGCGACAGATTCATGGCAAACCGGCTTCCGGCCGGCAAATAGGCAATCGTCGCCTGCGTGTCCACTACGGCCACTTCCCTGTTGTCCAGCAGAAACTCCCGGCGTAGGGCGCTGTTGCTTTCGGCGAGACCGAGGACCAGCAGGGGCTTATGGGTGTTGACATCCACATAAGCGGGGCCCGACCCGGTGAAGTGCATGTTGAAAATACCGATGGTCTCATCGGTCCAGGAATTCCAACGATCCGGTGTCAGGTGCACTGTCTCCGACCGCACGCCCGGGTGTTTCCGGCGTGCGGTCGACCCGCGCTCGGCGGTCTCATCGGCAGGAATGCCGAGCCGCAGCCCGGTCAGCTCCACCCCGATACGCTCCAGGTGGACACCCCAGGGGGAGTTCAGCTTGGCCAGGTTCCAGATTTCGGCGGGCTTCACGGGCGGCGGCTCTTGCCCCCTGGACCTGGGCCGCCTCCGTACTGGTATCCAAGAGGGGCCAGCCGGGGGCATGCCCGCGCTGCAGGGCTGCGCTGTTCTATGACCTCATCTGCCATGCGTCCACCGTTTCATTCGCTCGGCGTGCGGAGGATGGTGGCGCATTGTGGCGCTAGATGGGCGATCGGTCGAGTCCCTGAGCCCCCGCCGCCTTACCGCTGCGGTTCTCGAAACGGGTACTGCGAGCCGCCCATCGCTTCACATCGGTACCGGTGCAATTCTGCCGCAGGCCCGTCATGAGTCCCTATGGCAGACCCCGGCTCGAGTCAACGCTGGATACCCGGTCTGATCGGTGTCGCCACCCGGACCGACCTGGTCTACTACCAGGCCATTCATGCTCACGGCAGCAGGCCGTGGAATGGAGGGATGACCGTCAACTCCTACGTCACATCGATGTTTACGGTCGATTTTCTCTCCGTCGTGCAGATGCTCAAGCGCGGCGAGCGGCGCGGCATCGAGGCGCAGCTCTTCCGGGCCGCGGCATCGCTGAAGGCGTCGGGAGCCGACTTCCTGGTGCTGACAGCCAACACGTTGCACGCCTATCTCGATGAGGTTCGTGCAGCCGGGCTGCTGCCGATTCTGGATATCGTGGCCAGTAGCTGTGCGACGGCCAAGAAGCTCGGATTCAGGAAAGTGGGTGTCATCAGCACCTCGATGACCGTCCGGGAGAACTTGTTCCAAAAGGAAGGCGCCAGGCTGGGCTTGCAGATCCTCGTCCCTTCACCCGCTCAGGCGCGGCAGATCGATCGCGTTATCTTCGAGGAGCTCATCAGCGGGGTGGCCGCCGAGGCTGGGATTGAAAGCATCCGGGAAGTGGTTCACGGGATGGCGATGCGTGGCGCCGATTGCGTGTTTCTCGCGTGCACCGATCTGACCCACATCGCTGACAGTCTGATGCCCGTGCCGGTGCCGATTCTCGACACCACTCGTTTGCACGCACGTTTTGCGGCTCTTTCCGCCCGCCGCGGTGCTGTCCATGAGCTCGGGCCTCAGGAGGATCTCGGCGATGCGCTGTTGCGGCTCCCTGCATAAATCCTGCGGAAACCAAATGGTGTGCAGCGAGCCGCCATGACAGCATGAGTCGAACGTGGCAGGTCGGTGCGCTGCCGCGTCGCTTCGCGGCAAGTGGGGACAGAGGTTTATGGCGAGCAGAATAGGTGTCGATATCGGGGGCACGTTTACGGACCTGATCTATTTCGACGACCAGAGCGGACAGATTCTCGTGGGTAAGGCCCCCACGGTTGCCGATCAGCCCGAAGTCGGTTGCATCGAGGCCGTGAACCAAGTTGGTCTCAGTGCGCGTCTGAAGGACGTGGAGTTCTTCTTGCACGGGACGACTGTCGGTCTCAACGCATTGTTGGAGAGACGTGGTGCCGTCGTTGGGCTGCTGTGCACCGCTGGGTTCCGTGATGTGCTGGAGCTGCGACGCGGTGACCGCAACGACATGTACAATTTGAATTGGACGCCGCCTGAACCCCTGGTTCCACGGCGTTTGCGTTTCGGAGTCCGCGGTCGCGTGCTGGCCGATAAAACGGTCACGGAGCCACTCGACGAAAACGACGTTCGTCGGGGACTGGATCTGTTCCGCACGGCAGGCGTAACCGCTATCGCAGTCGCTTACATGAACGCATATGCAAACGGCTGCCACGAGGTGGAGACCGAACGTATTCTGCGAGAAGCCGGGTGGGACGGCGCTATCTCGCTGTCGCACCGGGTGTCGGGCGAGTATCGTGAATATGAGCGCACTTCAACGACAGTGGTGGATGCTTTCGTGCGCGCTCGGATCTCCGACTACCTTGGCCGCCTGGAAGGCGGCCTTCGCGACCAGAGGTTTCGCGGTACCTGCCTGATTACGCGCTCTGGCGGCGGCTCGATGACTTTCGCGGAGGCTAATGAGCGTCCCTTCGAGACGATCATGTCCGGTCCGGTCGCCGGTGCCGAGGGTGCGGCAGAGTTGAGCCGGCGGCTCGACCTTGGCGATCTCATCACCGCTGACGTCGGCGGGACGAGTTTCGACACCTGTGTGATCGTCGACGGCCGGACTCAGGTTCTTTATCAAGGGAGGATTGCCGATCATCCCCTGCAGACGCCGTGGGTCGATGTGCGCTCGATCGGTGCCGGCGGCGGGTCGATTGCCCGAGTCGACAGCGGCGGACTGTTGCTCGTAGGGCCTGAGAGCGCCGGAGCGGTTCCGGGACCTGCCTGTTACGGTCGTGGCGGAGTGGAGCCGACTGTCACTGATGCCGCCTTTTACCTGGGGATGCTGGGCGATGGACACCTTGCCTCGGGCCTCGTGCTCGATCGTAGGAAAGCCGAGTCTGCGCTCCAGCGCGTAGCGACCGCGCTGAGATACGACGTGGAGCAGACGGCACGCGGCATCATGGCGATCGCAGGCTCGATGATGGCGAACACCATTCGCGAAATCACGATCGAGCATGGTCTCGACCCGCGAAAGATGACGTTGCTCGCGTTCGGTGGAGCGGGGCCGTTGATGGCGACGGAGCTCGCTCGTGAGCTCGAGATTCAGCACATCGTGGTGCCGCCGCACGCCGGGAACTTCTCCGCGTGGGGGCTGCTGGGAGCCGATCTCGTACAGTCGCGCGCGCGGACGCAGGTCATGCGTCTGTCAGAGGCCGCGATCGCCAAGGCGAACGAGACTCTCGCGGAGTTATTCACGTCTTTAGCAGATCATAACAAAGCGATAGGCGGCGGAGCCGTCCGTGAAGTCGCGCTGGATATGCGCTTCCGCGGCCAGGAGCACACGCTCACAGTTGTGCCGCCCAGCACAGATGGACGCCTCACGGGCGACACCGACGAGATACGATCTACGTTCTCTCGAAGCTATGTGAGTGCGTTCGAGACGGCACTGGACGCAGATATCGAGATCGTCTCGATCCGGGCGTCCCTGCGTCGGCCTCTGCCCCGACGAAATGAGGCGCGAGCGGCGGCGGTGAGCTTGCAGGCAGAACGGAGTTTGCAGGCGTTTTCCTTCGCGACAGGCCGGTACGCCGAGTTCCAGCTCGTACATCGCTTCTCCATGGCGCCCGGCATGACCCGGGTCGGGCCGCTCGTGATCGTTGAGCCGACCACGACCACCTACGTGGATGGTGATTTTGTTGCCGAGGTGGATGCGGCCGGGTGCCTCCATCTGCGTCATCGGCGAGGTTGACCATGACTACGAAAACCGGGGAGCTCTTTCACTTTTGCGTCAGCTCGTCTGCCGGACCCGTCAGAGGGTCCGATGCGGATCCGATCGTAACGGAGATCGTCCGCAACTCCCTGAACTCGATTGCGGCGCAGATCATGCGGGCGTTCGTACGCACCGCATTCACCCAAGTCATTTACGAGATGAATGACTTTGCCATTGCTCTCTACGACCCACAGGTTCGCCTGCTGGCGCAGGCGAACAGTCTGCCGGTCTTCGTGGGAACGTTGAACTTCTGTGTCGATGCCGCGGTCTCGGCGGTGGGCGGGCCCGAGGCTCTCGCGCCTGGTGATGTCGTGATCTACAACATGCCGTATGGAACGGGATCGCACGCCCAGGACGTGGCGATTGTCGTGCCCAGTTTCCAGGGCAGCCAACTGGTCGGCTACATTTGCAGCAAGGCCCATTGGATGGATGTCGGCGCGAAGGATCCCTACTGTACCGATACGACCGACGTCTTCCAGGAAGGTGTCGTGCTGCCGGGGATCAAGCTATACAGCCGGGGCACGCTCAATGCAGATGTTTTCCGTATCATATTGGCCAACAGCCGGGCGCCACGCGCCTGTGAGGGGGACCTCAAGGCGCAAGTAACGAGCGCCCAGCTCGGAGCGCGGCAACTTGCGAGGCTGATGGAGCGCTACGGGTCCGACACGTTCCGGCGAGCCGTCGAGCGGATGTTCGATCATGGCGAAGCGCAGATGCGCCAGTTCCTTGAGGCGATTCCTGACGGCAGATACGTCGGCACGGGCCGCATGGACGACAACGGGCTGGACAATGTACCCATTGCATTCGAAATCGACGTAGAGGTGCGCGGCTCGCGCGTTGTCATCGACTTCAGTCGGGCACCGGATGCTCAGCTTGGGCCAACCAACTGCCCCATGCCTTCGACGGTCTCCGGTAGTCGAGTCGCGATCACGATGCTTGCCGCGAGCAACGTGCAGCCGAACGAAGGTCATTTTCGCCCAATCGAGGTCGTCACACGCCCGGGTTCGATGTTTCATCCGCTGCCGCCGCAGCCGTGTTTTCTCTACGGTTGGCCACTCATGGCCGCAATGGAGGCCATCAACGAGGCCGTCTCGCAGGCTGCGACCGGTTTGGCGCCGGCCGGCGGTGTGGCCGACAATGTCGGATTGATGGTTTACGGCCGCGGGGGCGATCACGACGAGCTTTGGACCGGCGGCTCCGTGATGCCCGTGGGTTACGGCGCCCATCTCGGCGGTGATGGTGCGACGCTGTTCGTGCCTGCGCTGGCGTTCTCGACCATGGTTCCCATGGAGATCGATGAGACGAAATCTCCTCTCGTGTACGAAGCCATGGAGTTCGTGCCCGATAGCTGCGGCGCCGGGCGCTGGCGCGGCGGCATGGGCTGGCGCAGGCAGTTTCGAGTTGTCGAAGACTGTCAGGCCATCTCGACCATAGAAGGCACCAAGGCACCCCCTTGCGGTCAGCGCGGGGGATTGTCTGGCGCGCCCAGTCGATTGATCATCGTGCGACCGTCGGGCGAGCGGCGGCAATCCGGTAAAGGGACAGCCATCAAACTGCCAAAGGGCACGCGGGTCATGATCGACGCCGGCGGCGGTGGCGGATATGGGAAGCCCCTCGAGCGGGATCCGGTCGCCGTGCGGCGCGACATGCGCGAGGGCTATATCACGGAGGAGTATGCCCGGACTCATTACCCGCAGGCGTTTGTCCCACGGGAGTCGTAATGAATCGAATTCTGTTTCGGCATGCCAACGTGTTCGACGGGGAAAATGTGCCGCTCCTGCCGGATCACGATGTCCTGGTCGAAGCAGGCATTATCCGGGCGGTTGCACCTCACGGGCTGCCGGCCGATGGTGCCGATGTTGTCGAATGCGCCGGACGAGCGCTGCTGCCGGGCCTGATCGACGCGCACACTCACATTTACGGCGCGTCGGTGAATATCGCGGCGGTGGCCACGGCTCCACAGACCTATATCGCCCATTATTCTGCGCAGTTCTTGCGACATTCGCTCGATTGCGGCTTCACGACCATTCGTGACGTTGGCGCGGGCGATATCGGTGCTGCGCGTGCTCTGAAGGAGGGGCTCATCGCCGGCCCGCGGCTGTTTTACGGCGGCCGGGCCCTGAGTCAAACGGCGGGTCACGGGGACGCCCGCAACGCCGAGCTCGATCCGGTGACGTGCTGCAGTTGCGCGACTCTCCACACCGACTTCTTTGCCGTTGTCGCCGATGGCGTTGACGCCGTTCGCGCGGCAACCCGGGAGCAACTGCGTCGGGGAGCATCGCATATCAAGATCATGGCATCCGGTGGCGTGCTTTCGCCCAGGGATCCCATTGATCGCTGCCAGTTCAGTGATGCCGAAATTCGTACCGTCGTCGAGGAGACGGAAAGATGGGGAGCCTACGTGGCGGCGCACTGCCATCCAACGGCGGCGGTCCGGCGTTGCGTGGAGCTGGGGGTGCGGTCGATCGAGCACGGCTCCTTGATAGATGCCGAGACCGCTGACTTCTGTGCGGCACGCGGCGCGTTCGTCGTGCCGACCCTGGCAGGCGCCTTCGCCTTCCACGCAGACCCCTTGTTGACGAAGCCATCACAGGACAAGCTCTCGTTCGTTGTCGATCGCATGCTGTCCGGACTGAGCCTCATGGAGCGCGCCGGCGTCAGGATGGGCTTCGGAACGGACCTGCTGGGGCCTCACTATCTCAAGGAATGTACCGAGTTCACTCTGCGCTCGCAGGTTCAGCGGCCGCTCGAGATCCTCCGCTCCGCTTGCAGCGTCAACGCAGAGCTGTTGCAGCAGAGTGGCCGGCTCGGTTGCATCCGTCCCGGCGCCTACGCTGATTTGCTGGTAGTTGATGGGAATCCCCTGGAGAACATCGCACTGCTTGCCCAGGATGGTGCGCGGCTGTCTGTGATCCTCGCGCAAGGACGCTTCCACAAGCGCACTATCTGATCCGCGGCTCTCGCAGACGGGCCTGGCCCGAGCGCGCGGCTGCGTATCCCGCACGTGAAAGTGCTGATCGCGAATCGCCCGGTCACGCCGCTGCCTTATTCTCCCGTCCCAGTGGGTGAACGGGGGATTACATGAAAACAAGGGCATACTCAGGAGCGGTTGCGATTCTAACAGGCGCCTTCGCCATGGGTGCGAACGCGGCGGCGGTCGCGGTCGATACGGGAACCGATGCGGACAAGAGCGCGCCGACGTTGGACGAGGTGATCGTCTCGGCCACGCGGCGTGACGAGGCACTCAAGGATGTGCCCATTTCAATCGCAGTGTATTCAGAGAAGAATATCGAGCAGGCCAATATCACCCGTCCGACGGACTTCGTGAACCTGACTGCGAACGTCGCCATCGCATCGGAGGTGGCGCCGGGTGAGAGCGACGTCAGCATTCGGGGCATCCAAGGCAACTTCGGCTTGCAGCAGCCGGTGGCGCTGGTCATCGATGGCGTGGTGACACCGAATCAGAACGCCCTGGACCAGGAGCTGTATGACATTGTCCGCATCGAGGTCGCCAAAGGGCCGCAGGGCGCACTGTATGGCCGCAATGCCGATGCGGGTGCGATCATCATCGAGACCAAGCGTCCGACGAATGATCTCGAAATGAAGGTGACCGGCGGAGTCGGCAACGGCGGGAGCGGCAAAGGGCAGGCAGCAGTGAGCGGGGCTCTTATTCCGGACCGGCTGCTGGCGCGCGTGGACTTTTCATATACCAACCGAGAGGGCTACTGGTACGACTTCGCTGTCGGCCACCCGGCCGACTTCAAGAAGGAGTTGATCGGCAGCGCGCGCTTCATCTACGAAGCCACCGACGACCTGACATTCGATCTGCGAGTGCGCAAGAGTGAGGTCGATGCCGGAGGCCAGTACTTCACTCCGGAGTTGTACATCGTCGGGGTGCAGGCGAACAACAACAGCTACTTCCCGGCCATTCAGCAAAACAATAACCAGCCGCAGGTGCAGCACCGGCTCGATACGGCGCTCAAGGTCGACGATGACCTGCATTTCGCCACGCTCACCGGCGTGCTCAGCTATGCAACGTACACGCTCGAGGAGTTTGCCGACGGGCCGATCAATCCGCTGGATTTCACCGACCCGGCTGCGCTGGCGGCCGCCAATCCTCCAATAGCCCCCGGCTACAGCTACACCACGCTGGATGGTAACGCCTGGGGCTACACCAACCGGGTCGATAAAACGGCTGAGCTGCGCCTGACTTCTCCATCGGTGCAGCGCTTGCGCTGGATGATGGGCGCCTTCTGGGGTTCGGAGTGGACCACGGATGCACAAACCTCCCACGACGATGTGGATGGTGTCGTCATCCCGGGCGTTTATTCGGCAGCTCTCGCGGCCAACGCGGCCAACCCCGCAACCGGAGGCCGCGAGGATCGTAACGCCTGGGAGGATTACGCCGGATTCGCCCAGTTGCAGTACGATCTCACGCCCAGGCTCGAGGCGAGCCTGGCCGCCCGTTATGACACGGAGAAGCATGACAACGAGAATCTCCTGCTGGTGCCGGTGTCACCCTATGCAGGTGTCGTGCGCTACGCCACGTTCGATGCGTTCCAACCCAAGCTGAGCCTGCTTTACAAGATCACGGATCACGCCAGTATCTTCGCGAGCGCGGGCCGGGGCTTTCGCAGCGGTGGTTTCAACAACGCGGGATCCACCGCCGCGATTCACGCGAAGGATGGCTATCCCGACTTTCCCGATGCGGACAGCTTCCGGGCGGAAACCTCGAATGCCTATGAGCTGGGCGTGAAGGGATCCTTCCTGGACGCCCGGCTGTTTGCTTCTGCGGCAGTCTTCTACACCGATATCCACGATGCGCAAAGCTTCACGGCGTTTCCAATCTCGATCACCACGGTGACGCTGAATCTGACGAAGGTGCGCTCGCAGGGAGCGGAGCTCGAGGCCTCTTACAAACTGTTGGACGGCCTGCGCGTCTTCGAATCCTTCGGTCTCACCGACGCGAGGATCCGCGAGGCGATCATTCCCGATGCGATCGGCAAACGCGTGCCCCTTACGCCCGAATACACGAACTCACTGGGCCTCGACTTCAATCATTCGGCCGGGCACGGGCTCCAATTCGACGGGCATGTGGGGTGGCGACTCACCGGCCGCACCTGGTTCGACGTCTATAACACACCCGACACGCAAAGAAATCCGTTCAGTCTGGTGGACGCGCGACTCGCCCTGCAGGGCGAGAGGAATGCAGATGTCTGGCAGGTCGCCCTTTGGTCGAAGAACCTGTTGAACAAGTATTATGACGAATACGCCTCGCCGGACGGAATCTACGGCAATTTTGCGTACCGTGGCGAGCCGCGGCAGTACGGGGTCGATGTGACATACAAATTTTAGCGTATGAAAGCGCGTATGTTGCCGGTGCTGGCCGCCTTGACCGTGCTCGGAATCGGTGCGGCCCACGCGGCAGATCTGGAGGACGCAGGGACGCTCGAGCCGTTCATCGACGGCGTCGTCAACGAGAAGATGGCGTTGCAGAGCATTCCGGCGGCGGCGGTCGGAATCGTGTACAACGGCCGAGTTGTCTTTGCCAAGGGATATGGCTATGCCGATCGCGACGCGCACACTCCGATCGATCCGCAGCGCAGTGTGTTACTGCTGGGCTCGATCGCCAAGCTCTTTGTGTGGACCGCGGTGATGCAGCTCGCCGAGCAGCACCGGCTCGATCTCGATGCGGACGTTAACCGTTACCTGAAGGGCTTTGCCATTCCAGCCACCTGGTCGCAGCCCATTACGTTGCGACATCTCATGACGCACACCGCGGGGTTCGAGGAAGGCGGACCGCGCTATGTGACGCTGGCGACTCTCGTGGGCGCGGAATCGGTACGGGATGCACTGGCCCGCCACATTCCACGGCGAGTTCATCCGCCCGGAGAGGTGAGCTCCTATTCCAACTATGGTGCGGAGCTCGCCGGCTACATCGTGGAGCAAGTGAGCGGGCAACGGTTCGCGGAGTACGTGCGCCAGCATATCTTTGCGCCTCTGGATATGGAGCATTCAACCATGGAGGAGCGCCTCCCCGACGCGCTGGCCCGATTTCGGATAAAGGCGTACGAGAAGGAGAATGGCCTCTTGGTGGCTGCCAACGACGATATCGTGGGAGGATTACGGCTGCCCGGGTCCGCCACGGGTACCATCGTCGGCATGGCGCATTTCATGCTCGCCCATCTGCAGAACGGCGAATACGCCGGCGTGCGTATCCTGAGTGACCGGAGCGTGGAGCTCATGCATCGCGTGGCGTTTCAGGGCGATCCGCGCCTGCCCGGCATGACGTTGGGATTCTATGAGCAGCGCGTGAACGGTCTGCGGATCATCGCTCACGACGGCGACACGCTGCATTTTCACAACCTGCTGTACCTTGTGCCCGAGAAGGGTTTTGGTCTCTTCGCGTCATTCATCGGCAACAACGGGCACGATGCACGAGAAGCGCTCGTTCGGGCGGTGTTTGATCGCTATTTTCCGGTGGCGCCGGTCTCCACTGCAGCGGGATTGGCTGCGGACCGTGGCGATGGGGCTGCGGCCCGCAAGGATCTGACGCGCTATGTCGGGGTCTATCAGGGCGTACGCCGTTATCACAGCACGGTGCTGAAGGCCTTGGCGCCGGCACGTACAGCGAGTGTGGCGGCGCTCGCCAATGGCAATCTGTTGGTCACGGAACCGAACGAGCCGCCCCGGCAGTTTGAGCCGGTCGGCAAAGACCTGTTCCAGGAGGCGCAGGGTGGCGCACGGCGACTCGCGTTCCGGCCCGGGCCGGACGAGCGTCCCGCCTACCTTTATTTCGCCGATCAGCCCTTCATGCCAATGGAGCCGATGCCCTGGCTGCAGCGACCGTCCTTCTGGCTCGAGGGCACGGCTCTGAGTGGGATCGTGTTTGCGGGTGCAGTCCTGCTGCTGGGCCGTCGTTTTTGGATGCGCCGACTGCCCTCGTCACGCCGTCGAGTTGCACTGGTTACCGCCTGCACCGCCATGTGGTTCTTCCTGGCGGCGTTCTCCATGTGGGCGGTGGTGGGAGCGAATGGCAGGGCGCTGTTCTTCAGCGGCTCGGTGGCACTGAAGCTCGTGCTCTGTATGCCCTTGATCTTCGTGGCCCTCACTGTGCTGTTGCTCTTGGTGACCTCGAGCAGCTGGCGTGCGGCGGCCTGGACGCCGTGGCAGCGAGCCGGACACCTGCTCGTTGTATTCGCAGCATCGTTCGTTTCGGCGGGAGTCGTGTACTGGAATCTGCTCGGCTGGCAGTGGGGCTGACCGCAGCAGGCAGGTCCAGCGTGTGCCCGTCAACGGGCGCGCACTTTGTTCAGACAATGGCCGAAGAACCGCTTGTAAGCCACACTGAAGCTGGAGGCGCCGTTGTAGCCCAGCTGATAGGCGATCACCGCCGCCGGTGTGTCGGTCGTGCGCAGCAGGTCGTCGGCCTTCTGCATCCGCAGGGTGTTGCGGTACTCGGAGATCGTAACGCCGTAGAGATGTTTGAACGCAAACCGAAGCTTGGTGCGGTTCATACTCGCCAGACGTGCCAGCTCATCGACCGTCCTGTTGGAGGCGATCTGCTCATCGAGGAGGGCACGGATGCGGTGTACTCGCTCGACGTCGCGCGAGCTGATAGGGTCCCGCTCGGTGGTTGCCTCGCGTGCGCGCAGAACGTCGAGGATCGTGTACAGCAACTCGTAGGACTTGCCCTTCAGATAGAGTGACGAAAGCGTGCGCGAGTCGTTGCGATGGGCGAGTATTTCTTCGGCAAGCCGCTGCACGCGAAATGATGGCCGGTAACTCAGCAGCTCGGTCTGGCAGCGCGCCAGCAACCGGCGTACGTCGGCGGGGAGGTCGGGCGACTGACGCCCCAGCAGCCGGGTGAACTGCGCCGGGGAGACCGCCACCGAGATCGATCGGAAGCTCTTGCCGGTATGGGTGGCCATGGCCACGCTGCTGCCGGCCTCCTGATAAGTCAGCGCCAGGCCGGAGTCCGCCACGCTCATCGTGGTATCGTTCAACGCATAGCGCTGCGGTAGTTGGCTGGCGAGGAGCACGCCGAAACAAAGCACGTCCTGGCGCGCGCAGGCCTGGATGAAAATGTCTCCGGGCCGCTGTATATCGACCACGAACAGGCCCAGGCCGTCTTCGGCCCAGGATGGCCAGGCCGATGCTTCCCGACCCTCTTCCGGAGCCTCGCGTGCCACCTCGGGCCGGGGCTTCACATCGAACTGGGTAAGCTCGAATCCCGCTGCAGCGAGGTGGGAGCCGTACTGATCGCTCGTCGTGGCAAGTGAGATCATGGTGGCGCGCTCGTGGAGGAAAAGGGAGCTGCAGCGCCTTCCATGGCGGCGGTGAATCCGGCGGACAAAATCCCGAGATCGTCGGCCGCTACCGTCAGAGCATAGCCCTCGGTACGCCGCCCGGCGGCTTCTGCGGCGCTAGTGGTAAAGATACCGCAAGCTCGACCGAGTATTCGACACGCGTCCAGGACGCGCCGGCAGGCGGCTTCGTGAGCCGGGTCGTTCTTCGGGGCGCACCCCAGCGACAAAGCCAGATCGCCCGTTCCGATCAAGACCAGATCGACGCCGGGGGTTGCGGCGATCTGCTCCGCGTTCTCGACCCCGCGCCGGGTCTCGATCATCACGCCGACTACGATCCGCTCGTTCGCGCGCTCACGGTAGCTCGCAAAGCCACCTGCCAGTGGACGCACTCCGCCGCCGGATCGCACACCCCGAGGAGGATAGTGGGCGAAGGCGACGGCTCGTGCCGCATCCTCAGCGGTTTCGATCAATGGAACGATGACCCCCTCCGAGCCCGCGTCGAGGGCGTGGCCAATCGCCGCCGGAGAGTTCTCCGCGACTCTGACGAGGATGCCGATGCCGTCCGGAACCGCCCCCACCGCTTGT
>DASZVD010000039.1:0-5168 GCA_035547375.1 Steroidobacteraceae bacterium | reverse complement strand
AAAGCCAGCTCGACCTGGAAAAGCAGCACGCCGCCTCGGTATCGCGCGCCTGTGCCAGCGCACTAGCGGCGGCTTCGACGCAAGGGGGCAGCCCGGCGCCCGGTCTGGCCGACTTCCGCCAGGCCTGTGTGGACTATCTGGTCTGGATCCTGACTCGATTCGAGGAGCGGGAGCAGGTCTTCCACGATCTGCTGCGCGCGCGTCTACCATCGGACGACCCACAGCGCCGCGCCGCGGAAGGCGCTCTGGCAACCGCGGGGTCGAGCCGCGAGGCGTTGGCGAAGTTGGAGACAGCGTTGGGATCCGACGGCACCGCTCGCTGGAATGACTTCTTGCAGTTTTTCACACAAGCATGGAGTCAGAGACGCGACGAGCTCGATCGCCTCTTTGCGCAACACGCAAAGACCACGGATTGGCGCACAGTGTCCGCCATTGACGCCGATTCGATTTTCGACGAGCGGCACCGCTATGCACGTGTTCAGGCAGCACTCCCGGTCGGCGTCGAACTGAACGCAACAGTGCGCGCCTGACCCATGACGAGCGCAACCGAAAGCGAGAACGGCCTCTATGTCGTCGTACTCGCCGGAGGCGCTTCCACGCGCTTCGGCTCCGCGAAACAGTTGGTTCGTATCGCGGGACGTCCCTTGTTGCACAGGACCGTCTCACGGGCCGTGGAGATCGCGGGTGGCGCCGTCATTGTCGTGTTAGGTGCGCGTGCTGATGAGTTGGCCCCCCTGCTCACGCACTCCCCCGCTTCCGTAGTCGTCAACAGGGATTGGCGCGAAGGTATCGGCAGCTCGATTCGTGCGGGAGTCTCGAGACTCCCGCCATCGTGCACGGGCGTCATGCTGGTACTGGCGGATCAGGCGGCGGTCACCGCTGAGGATCTGCAGCGTCTCGCCAACGCCTGGCGACGGCAGCCCGAGTACGTCGCCGCGGCTGTTTACTCCGGTACTTTAGGCGTCCCGGCTATTTTTCCCCGCACCCGCTTCCGCGATCTCGCCGAGCTGCGCGGGGATGTCGGAGCACGCATGGTGTTGCACCGTAATCCGGATCGCCTGGTGCGGGTGGCCATGGACAGCGCGGCGCTCGACATCGACACGCCCGAAGACCTGTTGGCCTTGGACGCCGGGACGCCGCCGCTCGAGCTCTAGGCCCTCCCGATCGAGCTCTAGGCCCTCTCAGCGGGTGGCCAGAATACGCTGCGCCTGGATCAAGTGGGGTCGATCGACCATTTGTCCGTCCAGGCTGACCACCCCCGCCCCAGGGGCCGCCGCGAAAGCGGCGACGACACGCTCCGCGTGCGCGACCTCGGCCGCGGACGGGCTGAATGCGGCGTTGATCGCATCCACCTGATCGGGGTGGATGGCGAGCTTTCCGGTGAAACCATCACGCCGCGCACTCTCCAGCTCCTTCAGGAGAGCCTCTTTGTTCCGGAAGTCCACGTGCACCCCATCGATGGCCTGCACCCCCAGCGCCAACGCGGTCAGCAGACAGGCGGTTCGCGCATGCTGGAACGCCGGCGTAGGAGCGCCGGTCGCGTCGACGCGCGCAGTCACGCCGAGCGCCGCTCCCAGATCCTCCGACCCCCAGGTGAGGCCGACCAGTCTCTGCCCGATCGCCGGGATGGTCGTCGCCTGCGCCGGCCACGCCGGCAGGTTGAGCAATGCCTGGGGCGTTTCGGTCGCGATCACCAGAAGCCGGGTAGATCCCAACGCACGCGAGGCGCGCACCTCGAGCGCGCTCAGGTAATGAGAGATTTCCGCCACTTCGGCAGGACCGGCAACCTTCGGAAGGACGATCCCGTCCGGGCCGCCCTCGCCGGCATCAGCCATGACGGCCGCGAGGTCCTCCAGCAGAAGCCCGCTGGACAGCGCATTGACGCGCACCCAGAGCTGCTGCCGGGAGCGATCCGGCGTCGACCGCAGCAACTCATGGACTCGGGAACGGGCAGCCGGCAGCTGCGCCACGCTGACCGAGTCTTCCAGGTCGAGAATCAGCGCATCGGCGGCAGTGGCCAGGCCTTTCGCCTGCTTCCGCTCGCTGTCGCCGGGGACGAATAGAAACGACCTCACGCTTTTGGCCTCTTCATCATTAGCGCGGCACGGCGGCAGGACGCGACCTCCTCGTTGCGCTGGTTGTAGGCCCGCTGATCGAACATCACGATCCCGGCATCGGCACGGGACTGGCTCTCGCGCTTCGACACGACGGTCGTCACCGCATGGAGGGTGTCGCCAATCAGCACGGGCCGCGGAAACTTCACCTCCTCCCAACCCAGGTTGCCCAAGGTCGTGCCGTAGGTGGTGTCGTACACGGTCAGGCCCACCAGGAGCCCCAGCGTGAATACGCTGTTCACCACCCGCTCGCCGTAGGGGGTGGTCTTCGAATATTCGGCGTCCAGGTGCAGCGCCGCCGGATTCATGGTCAGCGCGCTGAACAATAAATTGTCGGTCTCGGTCACGGTTCGGCGGACGAGGTGCTCGAAACGCTGCCCCGCCTCAAATTGCTCGAAATACAGTCCGGCCACGGTTTTTGCCCCTTGATTAGGCCTGCGGCCAACTTTCCACGGGGTCGAAGCGACCCCGTGGATATAGCCCAAATGGGCCAGCGCGCTGCGCGCCGGGAAGAAGGCCCCGGCTAGTGTAGCCGGTCCGGGACCCTGTCACCTTCTCATAACCGCGGGACACGCCTACACAACCAGACGGTATTTAGCCCATCGACGGCGGGCACCTATAGTCGTGAGCCATGTACAAGTACGATGACCTGGATCAGGCGTTCGTCAACGAGCGGGTTGCGGAATACCGTGACCAGACGCGGCGGTTCCTTGCGGGGGAGCTGACCGAGGACGAGTTCAAAGCGGTGCGCCTGCGCAATGGCCTCTA
Source organism: Steroidobacteraceae bacterium (assembly GCA_035547375.1). GTDB lineage: Bacteria > Pseudomonadota > Gammaproteobacteria > Steroidobacterales > Steroidobacteraceae > 13-2-20CM-66-19. The sequence goes on along the minus strand of DASZVD010000039.1, from coordinate 2,286 downwards.
CATCCAGCGCCATGCGCCCATGCTGCGTATTGCCGTGCCGTACGGGCTCCTGAGCTCACGGCAGCTGCGCAAGCTGGCTTACGTGGCGCGCCACTATGATCGCGGCGTGGGTCACTTCACGACCCGCACGAACCTGCAGCTCAACTGGCCGAAGCTCGAGCAGGTGCCGGATATTCTCGAGCATCTCGCCGCGGTCCAGATGCACTCCATCCAGACGAGCGGGAACTGCATTCGTAACGTGACCGCCGATCACATGGCCGGCATCGCCCGGGACGAGGTCGACGATCCGCGGCCATACTGCGAGATCATCCGCCAGTGGTCCACGCACCACCCTGAATTCACGTACCTGCCGCGCAAGTTCAAGATCTGCGTCACCGGCTCGCCGGAAGATCGCGCCGCCTCCGAGACCCACGACATCGGACTGCACTTGAAGCGCGATGCCACGGGTCAGATCGGCTTCGAGGTGTTCGTCGGCGGCGGCCTCGGCCGTACGCCCATCCTCGCGAAGTCGATTCGCGAGTTCCTGCCGCTGCCCGACCTGCTCGGCTATCTCGAAGCCATCCTGCGCGTCTACAACCGCCAGGGCCGCCGCGACAACATTCACAAGGCCCGCATCAAGATTCTCGTGAAGGCGGTCGGCGTCGAGCGCTTCCGGGAGCTCGTGGAGACCGAGTGGCAGGCGGCGCGCGACTTCGCGCCCCGGCTCGAAGCGTCGGAAGTGGACCGCATGCGCGCGCACTTCACGCCTCATCCGTACGAGACACTGCAGAACGTCGATGCCGTGGCCGGTCGCGAGCCCGAGTTCCAGGCGTGGTATCGCTATAACACCCGCGAGCACAAGATCTCCGGGTATCGCGCGGTGTTCATTTCGCTCAAGCGCCATGGTGAGAACCCGGGCGACATCACATCCGATCAGATGGACGCGGTTGCCGACCTCGCCGACCGCGTGAGCTTCGGTGAGATCCGCGTCTCACACAACCAGAATCTGTTGTTCGGCGACGTTCGCCAGGACGACCTGTTCAGGGTGTGGCAGGAGCTGCGCGCGTTGGGGCTGGCGACGCCGAACATCGGCACGCTCACCGACATGATCGCCTGCCCCGGGTTGGACTTCTGCAGCCTCGCCAACGCGGGCACGCTGAATGTCGCGAAGCAAATCCAGCAGCGTTTCGACGATCTCGATTATCTGTACGACCTCGGTGACATCGAGATCAAGATGTCGGGCTGCATGAACGCGTGCGGCCATCATCACGTGGGCCACATCGGCATCCTGGGTGTCGATAAGCACGGCGAAGAGTGGTACCAGATCACTCTCGGCGGGTCGGTGAACGGCTTTTCGGCCTTGGGCGAGGTGATCGGACCGTCCGTGCCGCTGAGCGAAGTGGCATCGACCGTCGAGCGAATCGTCGAGGTCTATCGTGCCGAGCGGCAAGATGGCGAACGGTTCATCGACATGGTACGCCGTGTCGGCATCAAGCCCTTCAAGGAACGCGCGTATGCGACGCATTCTGCGGCGGCATGAGGTCGTAGCGGACGAGTGGCGCCTCTTCGGCGAAGAGGTCTCGGACGGCGACCCGGTAATCGTTCCTCTCGCGGAGTTGCGGAAGAACCCGCAGACGTGGCTCGGACGTAAGGGCCGACTTGGCGTGCGGCTGACTCCGGCGGAGAGTGTCGAGAGCCTGTCCGACCTGTTGACCAAGGTAGCGTTGGTCGCCATTGAGTTTCCGAACGTCGGCGACGGCCGCGGTTTCAGCTACGGCCGGCTGCTGCGCGATCGCCTGCACTTCAAGGGCGAGCTGCGCGCGGTCGGCGGCGGCGTGAAGCAGGACAAGATCTTCCTGTTGGCCCGTTGCGGCTTCGAATCGTTCGAGCTGCCGCCGGGGGAAAAGGAAGACGAGGCGCTCGCGGCCTTCCGCCGCTACGACGTCGTCTATCAGCCGGCGGAGCCCTTCGACGGCATCAGGCGGCAACGCTTTTTCGTTTAGAGGGTCGACCCCTTACCGTTCGGGTAACTTGATGTCGGCGAAGAGCTGAATCACCTCTGCCGCGTCGGCAGCGCGGTGCGCGCGATCGACCAGGCGGCGATCGAGGTGCGGCGCCAGCAGCTGTGCGAAGTCGTACATGTACTTGCGCAGCAGCGTCCCGCGACGGAAACCGATCCAGGTGGTGTGTCGGGCGAACAGGTGCCGCGCATCGACGGCCACGAGATCAGCGTCGTTCGGATCCACCGCCATGTGGGCCACGATACCCACCCCTAAACCCAGCCGGACGTAGGTTTGGATCACGTCG
>DASZVD010000038.1:0-5911 GCA_035547375.1 Steroidobacteraceae bacterium | reverse complement strand
ACCGGTTCAATCCCAACAAACTGTTGATCGATCCCTACGCCAAGCAACTCGTCGGCACCTTGAAGTGGGACGACGCGCTGTTCGGCTACACCATCGGCTCACCCGACAAGGACCTGTCGTTCGACGAGCGCGACAGCGCGCCGTTCGTGCCCAAGTCGCGCGTCATCGATCCGGCCTTCACCTGGGGTGATGAGCGCCGCCCGCGCATTCCCTGGGAGCAGACGATCCTCTACGAGATGCACGTGAAGGGCTTCACGCAGCTCAACCAGCGGGTTCCCGAAGACGCGCGCGGCAAGTTCCGTGCGCTCGGGGATTCGCGGGTCATCAACTACCTGCGCCGCCTCGGCGTGACCACCATCGAGCTTCTGCCCATTCACGCGTATTGCGACGACCGCTATCTCGTCGACAAGGGGCTGGTCAACTACTGGGGATACAACACCATCGCCTTCTTCGCTCCCGAGCCGCGCTACATGGCGACCGGCTTCGCCAACGAAGTCAAGGAAATGATCAATCAGATCCACGCAGCCGGCCTCGAGGTCGTCCTGGACGTGGTTTATAACCATACCGCGGAAGGGAATGAGGGCGGGCCGACGCTCTGCCACAAAGGGATCGACAACGCGAGCTACTATCGGCTGCTCCCGGACGACCCGCGTTACTACATCAACGACACGGGCACTGGCAACACCGTGAACCTGAGCCATCCGCGGGTGCTGCAGATGGTCACCGACTCGTTGCGCTATTGGGCGACCGAGATGCACGTGGACGGCTTCCGCTTCGACCTCGCGACCATCCTGGCGCGCGAGCCCTACGGCTTCGATGAAGGCGGGGGCTTCCTGGACTCGTGCCGGCAGGATCCGATCCTCTCCAGCGTGAAGCTGATCGCGGAGCCGTGGGATGTGGGACCCGGAGGCTATCAGGTGGCGCATTTTCCGCCCGGCTGGGCCGAGTGGAACGACAAATACCGCGATGCCGTGCGGGCCTACTGGAAGGGGGACGGCGGCATGTTGCCCGAGCTCGCACGCCGGGTAGCGGGCTCCGGCGACATCTTCAACCAACGCGGCCGCCGCCCGTGGGCGAGCGTGAACTTCATCACCGCCCACGATGGATTCAATCTCAATGATCTCGTGTCTTACGACGGGAAGCACAACGAGGCGAACGGCGAAGACAATCGCGACGGCACCGATAACAATCACTCGTGGAACCACGGCGCCGAGGGTCCCACGGACGATCCCGCGATCAATGCGGTGCGCGAGCGCCAGAGGCGCAATCTGCTGGCCACGCTGCTGTTCTCGCAGGGCACCCCGATGCTGCTGGCGGGAGACGAGCTGGGTCGTACCCAAAGAGGGAACAACAACGTCTACGGGCAGGACAATGAGCTCAGCTGGATCGACTGGAACGCGCTGGCGCAGGATGGCCGCGCCCTGCTGGAATTTACACGGCAGATCATCGCTCTGCGGCGCGCTTATCCCATGTTGCGGCGCGGCCGCTTCCTGCTGGGGCAGAACAACCCGGAGCTCGACGTGAAGGATCTCGCGTGGCTGTCACCTTCGGGCGCGGAGATGACGCAAGAGCAGTGGGGCGACGCCAATGCGAAATGCTTCGGCATGCTTCTCGACGGGCGCGCGCAGCCGAGCGGCATCAAGCGGCGCGGTGCCGATGCCACGCTGCTCATCGTGTTCAATGCGCATCACGACGTGGTGAAATTCAAGCTTCCCGAGGTGCCCGAGGGTAAACAGGTGTCCGAAGGCAAGCGCTGGCATCGCCTGATCGACACCCATGTCACGGGCGGCTTCGACGCTCCTAACTTCGAATTCGGCGCGCAGTATGACGTCACGGGACGGTCGCTCTTGCTGTTCGTCCTGGGTGTCGAGGACCGGCGCGCGAAATCGACTCGCACCGGCTACGGTGTCGTGCTCGATATCCTGGAAACCCCCATGGGCGAGCTCGCCTGAGGAGCTTCAGCTCGAGTCCGGTCGGCCCCCAGGAGGCGAGCATGGTACCCGCAAGCCGCGGCCGCCCCGTGCGGGGCAGCCGCGTCAATCAGCCGTGCCAATCAATGGAGGAAGCGAGACACCCTTCAGGAGCAGGGCTTGTTGTGATCCGGCCGGTTGCCTTTCGCTTTGGCATCCGCCTCCGACATGTACTCACCGTGCTTCGTCTTGCCGTAATACCGGTCGGACGGGCAGTGGTAGACCTTGGAGGCTGTGTTGACCCACACCATGCCAGGGCCGCCGCCAGGTGCGGGGGCCTGGCTCGTGCTGGAGGACGTCCTGGACGAGCTGGTCGGGGCCGGCGCGGGGGCAGGGGCCGCCGCGGAGCCGCTCGACGAGCCGGCCGCGCCGCCGGATGAGCTGCCGCTTGGCGCGGCTGCGTTACCGGAGCCGGCCGAGGGGCTGCTGGTTGCCGCGCCCCCCGAGCCGCTGGCGGCGGCGTTGTTGGCCTTCGTGGCCGCCTTGTCGATCCCACCGTGGCCGCTGCAGGCGCCCCGGCCGCCGTGTGGCGACGTCGTGCCGTCCTTACACGTCACCGGAGAGCTGGCGTCGGCCAGGCTCAGGCCGGGAAGCATCGCGAAAGCGGCGGCCGCCGCGACTCCACAGAACCAATGTGCGCAGGTGCGGATCTTCATGATTACCCTCTCAGGAAACGTTGTGCCAGGCCCTCGAGCGCGCTGCCCACGTCACCGGGGTGCAGCTGGCCGTTGGGAGTCAGATGATCGACGATTTGCGGCAACAGCGTCGACAGGTGCTGCGCCACGTCGGCCGGTTGCAGCCCCGTGGCCTGACTCAGGCGCTCCAGCAGGCCCGAGTTGCCGAGCACGCTGCGGAGCTGGTCGGGCGATACGGGCAGGTTCTGGCCGTTGCCCACCCAGGACTGGAACAGGTGACCGAGGCCGCCGCTCTCAAAGGCCTGCAGCAGGCCGGTGAGGCCGTTGGCGCCACCCTGGCCCTGCAGCATGGCGATAAGCTCGTTGGCCACGGAGGAGCCCGACGCGGGGGCACCGGGCGCGCCGCCCGAGTTGAGCGCGCTGACCACACTATCGAGAATACCCATGGAAATCCCCTTTTGACGACGATTCGACAGCAGTTATTGGCGGGTCGGGCGCCATCATGCCCTTTCCGGCCGAGTTCAACCACCGGCACGCCACGGCAGCGCCGGCCGGCGGCGGTCCAGCACCGGCTTGTGCGTCGAGAGGGGGATGGAATGAAATCCCCGCGTCGCCCTATGGCGATGCGGGGACGGTGGCGCAGCGGTGCGGTCTCGCTAAGGTGCTGTCATCTACAGTGCGTGCTGTCATCCGCGGTGCGCGTGGGTGGCGGCCAACGCCGCCAGCTGTGGACTGTTCACGCTTGCCACGGCGCGCTCGATGGCCTCACGGCGGCACGTGCGGGCACGGACTACACCTGCGAGGTCGGCGTTGTTCTCTTCGGGACACACCATGCGCGCGGCGGCCGTGATTCGTGAGTACAGTGCCCGAGTGCCCGCGGCGGTGGACAGGTCGAGATCGCTGTAGGAGACCTTCCTCGAGGGGACTTCGTCCCACGAGGCGGCGTGCGCCACTCCCAGCGATCCCGTGAGAAGGCAAACAGCCAACAGTGTGTTGCGAGCGAGTGCGTTCATCGGAGAGCTCCTGAAAGGGTGTGGGTTTGATGTCGTCCTGTCACGGTGAGTATGAAACTCTCCGCGAGTCACGCTGAGTAGCCGGTGCACGACGCGTCGATCCCGCCGGACAACGAGCTGGTACCGGGGCCGAAAAGCCGGCCGCGGGCTCATCCCCGCCTGCGACGGACTCGTCCCGGAACGCCGGGGCAATGCAGCGGAACTGTCACATTGGCGTACCATGGCAGCCCATACGAGCTGCCGGCCGGAGTTGCGCAGTGAACGCTTTACCATCAGACCCGGCGAGGGTCGCGGGAACCGCCACGCCGGCACCCTTGGCCGCTGCGCGCGGCTCGCCACGCTCGCGCGCGCTGTCCTTCCTGGCTGAGCCGGGGGCGCGCCAGAACCTGGTGATCCTGACGGTGTTCTGGATCTATGTGGCCTGTTCCAACACGCTATATGCGAACAATATGCAGGCCAGCATTGTCGCGAGCTACCCGGAGGCGAGCCACGTGTTCGCGCCCTGGAGCGCGCGGCTCATCCAACACCTCGCCATGTATCCGGTGCTGCTGTTGTGTGTCTGGGCCTCCTTGCGGATCGGCTGGGCACCGCTGTGGCGCAGGGCGCCGTGGCAGGTGCTGCTGGCACTCGGCTTCGCCGTGTGGGGCTCGCCGGCGATGTCGCTGGGTGAATACCTCACTTCCAGGCACGAGTGGCGGGACCACCTCATGCAGGGCGGCGCTTTCATGTTGTGGAACGGCGATGACCTGCCGATGTGGCTCGCGAGTGTCACGATGTTCTCGCTGACCTACGGGTTCGCCCTCGCGCTGGTCATGGGGTTCGCGTTCTACCGGCGCCTGCGCGACGCGCAGCTGCGCTCCGCCGCGCTGGAGCGCGCACTGGGCGCCGCTCACCTGGCGGCGCTGCGCATGCAGCTTTCACCGCACACCCTGTTCAATCTGCTGCACACCATCAGGGGTCAGATCGGCTGGGACCCGGCGGCGGCGCAAGCTATGGTGGTGCAGCTCGGGGACCTGTTGCGGCGGCTGCTCACCGCCGGCGAGCGCGACTTCTCGCGCCTGAGCGATGAGCTGCAATTCGTGCGGCTGTATCTCGGCCTGCAGCAGCGCCGTTTCGCGGATCGGCTGACGGTCAACGTGCCCGAGCCCGAGAGCCTCCCGGCCGCGTGGGTGCCGAGCCTGATCCTGCAGCCCCTGGTGGAGAATGCCGTCGTCCACGGGCTTGCCGGGCACGAAGGGCAGGTCGCGGTGCGGGTGGATGCGGTCGTGAGCGAGGAGATGCTCTGTCTGCGGGTGGTCAATACGGTCGCCGCCGAGAAGCCCCAGGGCTGCGCCGGGATCGGCTTGCGCAACGTGCGGGAGCGGCTCGCGATCCAGTTCGGCGAGCGGGCGGCCTTCAGCGCCATGCCGGGTTACGATAACGTCTGGATCGCCGAAGTCCGCCTGCCGTTGCTGCGCGACGGACCGGCCGCGCCTGCTCGACCGGCACGGGAGTGAGAATGCCGGCATGATGGACGTCATCATCGTTGACGATGAGCCCGCCGCGCGGCGGACGTTACGCGAGTGCTGCGCGCGGGAACCGGATTTGCGCATCGTCGGCGAGTTCGGGGACGGGCGCGCGGCGCTGGAGGCGATCCGCGCGAGCCCGCCGCACCTGCTCTTCCTGGATATCCAGATCGACTCCTGCAACGGCGTGTCGTTGGCCCGCGCGCTCGACCCGGAGGCCTTGCCCCTCATCGTCTTCGTCACGGCCTACCACCATTATGCGCTGGAGGCGTTCGAGGTGAGCGCGGTGGATTACTTGCTGAAGCCGTTCGACGATGAGCGCTTCCGCAAGACACTGGCCCGGGTCCGCCGCCGCCGCGAGGCCGAAACCGGGGCCGATCGCTCCCAGGCCTTGAATTCGGTCCTGGCGCAGATCGAGCGCAACGCCCGGGCGGTGGCGGACGCCCGGCCCCGCATCCTCGCCGAATCGGGCAGCCGCATGCACGTGCTCGATGTGGCGCAGGTGGAGCTCGTCGAGTCGGACCGCAATTACGTGAAGCTCACCATCGGCCGCGAGGCCTTTCACGCGCGCAGCACTTTGCAGCAGGCGGAGAAGTCACTACAGTCGCAACCGCTGTTGCGAATCAGCCGGTCGTGCCTGGTGAACATGAATCACGTGCGGGAAATCAGCCGTACCCCCAGAGGGGACTTCATTCTCGTGCTCGCGGGGGGCAGCACCGTCACCAGCAGCGAGGGGTTCCGCGATCCGGTGCGCCAGTATCTCGAGCGCCTCAAGCTGAATCCGTTGG
>DASZVD010000037.1:0-8796 GCA_035547375.1 Steroidobacteraceae bacterium | reverse complement strand
GGGGCGGCTCGGACCACGCCGCGCAAAGCACGGTTATAGGACTTCGTATCGAGGCCGACCTCGCGCTGGTTGACGATCGAGCGCTTGTTGGTGTGCAGGAACTCGATCGGATCCTCGATCGTGACGATGTGGTCCGAGGAATTCTCGTTGCGGTAGTTGATCATCGCCGCGAGCGTGGTCGACTTGCCCGACCCCGTCGAGCCCACCATCAGCACCAGCCCGCGCCGGAGCATGATCAGATCCGTGAGCGCCTCCGGCAGCCCCAGGTTGTCCAGCTTCGGCATGTCCGCGGTGATATAGCGCAGCACCATGGCCGGATAGCCGCGCTGCATGAACACGTTGACGCGGAAACGGCCGAGGCCAGGCTCGGAGATCGCGAAATCCAGCTCGAACTCGCGAATGAAATACTCGCGCTGCTCGGAGCTCATCAGCGCGAAAGCGGTCTGCTTCACCGTCTCGGGGGTGAGCACCTGCTTGTTGACCGCGAGAATCTGGCCTTCGATCTTGATCTTGATCGGCGCATTGGAGGTGAAGAACAGGTCCGAGGCCTTCTTCTCCACCATGAGCTTGAAAAGGGGCTTGGTGTTGAGAGTCAGATTGCCGCCCAGGCCTTCCGTACCCGGGATGGCGGGCTGCGGTCCCGTGGCGGACAGATTCGCGTCCGCGGCTTCTTTCAACGCCGTCATGTTCTTCTACCTCGAAGGAACCGTCGCGCGAGATCCCCCTTAAAGACTCCGCCCCTCTTCTTCCTCGACGATGTGCAGCGCTCCGCCGTCGTCGATATTCTTCGCCTCACGCTTGCTCTCGAGCTTGATGCGCAGGCGCAGCTCGTTCTTGGAGTCGGCGTTGCGCAACGCGTCTTCGTAAGAGATGAAACCCGTCTCGTACAGCTCGAACAGCGACTGGTCGAAGGTCTTCATGCCGAGGCGCGTGGAGCGCGACATCACTTCCTTGATCTTCGCGACCTCGCCCTTGAAGATGAGGTCCTGGATCAGCGGCGAATTGAGCATGATCTCCATGGACGCGATGCGCCCGGAGCCGGATTCGCGCGGAATCAGCCGCTGCGAGATGAGCGCCCGCACGTTCAGCGACAAGTCCATGAGGAGCTGCTCGCGCCGCTCGTCCGGGAAGAAGTTGATGATGCGGTCGAGCGCCTGGTTGGCGCTGTTGGCGTGCAGCGTGGCGAGCACGAGGTGGCCGGTTTCCGAAAACTGGATGCCGTACTCCATGGTCTCGCGGTCCCGGATCTCGCCGATGAGGATGACGTCCGGCGCCTGGCGCAGGGTGTTCTTCAGCGCCGCCTGCCACGATTCCGTATCGACGCCGACCTCACGGTGCGTGATGACGCATCCCTTGTGTTGGTGAACGTATTCGACCGGATCCTCGATCGTGACGATGTGGCCGCGGGTCTTTTCGTTCCGGTAGCCGACCATCGCGGCCAACGTGGTTGACTTACCCGAACCGGTACCGCCCACGATGATGACGAGGCCGCGCTTCGTAAGCACAACCTCCTTCAGGATCGGCGGCAGATCGAGCTCTTCGAACGTCGGGATCTTCGCGTTGATGAGACGGATGACGCAGCCGACGGCGCCTTGCTGCACGAAGGCACTCACACGAAAGCGGCCGATACCCGGCGGCGCGATCGCGAAATTGCACTCCTTCGAGGCATCGAACTCCTTCGTCTGGCGATCGTTCATGATCGCGCGCACGAGGGTCGCGGACTGCTCCGGCGTCAACGCACGCTCGCTCTGAGGGCGGATCTCACCATCGAGCTTGATGGCAGGAGGGAACCCGGCGGTGATGAACAGGTCCGAGGCCTTCTTCTCGGTCACCCGCCGCAGCAGGTCCTGCATCAGCTTGATAGCTTGATCGCGATCCATGTTCAGGCCTCTCTTTTACAGCGCGTCCTTGTTCTGCGCCTTGTAGCGCGCTTCTTCCTTGCTGACCAGGCCCTTGGCCACGAGGTCCTGCAGGCACTGGTCGAGGGTCTGCATGCCGGCCGCCTGGCCCGTCTGGATGGCCGAATACATCTGCGCGATCTTGCCTTCGCGGATCAGATTGCGGATCGCGGGGGTGCCGATCATGATCTCGTGGGCGGCCACACGGCCTCCCCCGTTACGCTTCAACAGCGTCTGCGAGATGACCGCGCGCAGCGATTCCGACAACATGGAGCGCACCATGTCCTTTTCGGCAGCCGGGAACACGTCGACGATACGGTCGATCGTCTTCGCCGCGGAGCTCGTGTGCAGCGTGCCGAACACCAGGTGCCCGGTCTCGGCGGCCGTGAGCGCGAGCCGGATGGTCTCGAGGTCACGCATCTCGCCGACCAGCACGACGTCGGGATCCTCGCGCAGTGCGGAACGCAGCGCTTCGGTGAAACCGAGCGTGTCGCGGTGGACTTCGCGCTGGTTCACGAGGCAGCGCTTGGATTCGTGGACGAACTCGATCGGATCCTCGATGGTGATGATGTGATCCGGCCGGTTGTCGTTGCAGTGATTGACCATGCCGGCGAGCGTGGTGGACTTGCCCGAGCCGGTCGGTCCCGTGACCAGCACCAGGCCGCGCGGCAGCATGCACAGATCGCGGAAGATCTTGGGCGCTCCCAGGTCGTCCAGCGACAGAATCGTGGAGGGAATGTTCCGGAACACCGCGCCAGCGCCACGGTTCTGGTTGAACGCGTTGACGCGGAAGCGGGCGAGCTTGGGAATCTCGAAGGAGAAATCGGTCTCGAAGAACTCCTCGTACGCCTTGCGCTGCTTGTCGTTCATGATGTCGTACACCATGCTGTGCACTTCCTTGTGCGACAAGGGCGGCATGTTGATGCGCTTCATGTCGCCGTCGACGCGGATCATCGGCGGAACGCCGGAGGACAAATGCAGGTCCGATGCGTTGTTCTTGACGGCGAACGCGAGGAGTTGCGCGATATCGACGGCCATTCGAGGCTCCCTTGGGCGATCTTCAGGACTTCAGGCAAGCACGCGGGCCGGTCGCTTTCCGGAAGTGCCGGCAGTATAACGGAGGGGTTCTACAACCAATATGTTAATGGGTCCGCAGAATTTGCCGGAACGGCTGCGCACGGTGCGCGATCGCATCGAAAAGGCGGCCGTCCAGGCCGGCCGGCGTGTCGACTCCATCACACTCCTGGGGGTGACCAAGGGACAGCCGGTCGCGGCCGTGCAAGCCGCGGCCGCCGCGGGCCTGCGCGATTTTGGGGAAAACTACCTCCAGGAGGCGCTGGACAAGCTGGCGGCCGTGCCGTCGGTCACCTGGCATTTCATTGGACGGCTGCAGTCCAACAAAACACGACCGGTGGCTGAGGGGTTCGCGTGGGCGCACACCGTGGACCGCCTGAAGATCGCGCAACGCCTCGCGGAACAGCGGCCTTACCATGCGCCGCCCCTGAATGTCTGCCTGCAGGTGAATGTCGCCGGCGAGGAGAGCAAGGGGGGCGTAGGCTTCGCCGAGCTGCCGGCGCTGGCCGCCGCTGTAGCGCAGCTGCCACGGCTGAAATTGCGCGGCTTGATGTGCCTGCCCCCGGAAGAGACCGACCCGGCGCGGCAGCGTCATGCGTTCGCCCGGTTGCGCACCGCCCTGGAAGAGCTGAATCGCACCGGCCTGCAGCTCGACACTCTGTCCATGGGCATGAGCGGCGACCTGGAAGCGGCGATCCTGGAGGGCGCCACGATCGTGCGCGTCGGCACGGCGTTGTTCGGGCCCCGCGGACCTCAGCCCGCCTAGGAGCCTGTCTGACCAGTGATCGCCGTAACGAGGGCGTCCCGCTGGCCCCCGGAACGCGCGGATCATGGCCCCTGACCGTGAGAAAAGGGTTCGGCTATCGTATACCCCTCCACACAACAGCAACGAGTGATCAACATGCAGCTGGCATTTCTCGGTGGCGGCAATATGGGCCGGGCGCTCATCGGCGGCCTTTTGCGCCGAGGCACCCGACCCGAACAGATTACGGTGGGCGAAAGCGTGGAGGCCGTGCGCGCGAGCCTGGCGCGTGACCTCGGGATTACGGCCACGGCAGACAATGTTGTAGCCGTCACGAACGCCGAGCTGATCGTGCTGGCCGTCAAGCCGCAAGACGCCGCCGCGGTACTCGCCTCGCTGCAGCCCTTGCTGAAAAAGAACCAACCTGTCGTCCTGTCGGTCGCCGCAGGCATCCGCACCCCAGCGCTCGAGGCCTGGTGCGGGGCCGGAATCGCGGTGGTCCGCGCGATGCCCAACAGGCCCGCGCTGGTCGGTGCCGGGATCACCGGCCTTTACGCGCCGAAGCACGTAGATGCGACGCATCGCGCGGCCGCTGAGCGGGTCATGCAGGCTGTCGGGGAGGTTGTTTGGGTACCGACCGAGGACGAGATCGATGTCGTCACCGCGCTATCCGGCAGCGGGCCCGCGTATTTCTTCCTGCTGGCCGAGCTGATGGCACGAGCGGCCTCGGAACTTGGTTTGGAGTCACAGGCCGCGCGCCGGCTGGCCGTTGCGACGCTCCACGGAGCCGGGCTGCTGGCGCATTCGAGCGACGGGGACCTCGCACGGCTGCGCGCTGAAGTCACATCGAAGGGGGGTACGACTGAAGCCGCAGTGCGCACGATGGAAGAGGCTGACCTACGCGGTATCGTCGCGCGCGCACTCGACGCCGCCACCCGCCGCAGCCGCGAGCTCGCCGCGCAATTCGGCTCCTGATGGAGCACGCCCTCCGGCACGCCTGTTTGGTAGCCTTCTTGACGCCGCGTTTCCCGCATAATAGCGGGTGAGTTCGCGGGCGAGCTGAAACTTCATGAATGCGATCTACTTCATAGTCGATGTGCTGCTGTCCCTGGCGCTGTTCGTCGTGCTGGCGCGGCTGTTGCTACAGTGGACGCGTGCCGACTTTCGCAATCCGCTGTGCCAGTTCATCGTGCGGGTCACGAATCCGCTGATACTGCCGTTGCGACGCATCTTGCCGCCGGTCGGCAAGGTCGATACTGCCTCGGTTGTCGCCGTGCTCCTCGTAGCGTTCGTGGACGTCGCGCTCCAATACGCGCTGCGGGGCATCGGCTTGCCTACCAGCCCGCTCTTTTGGGCGCAACGAATAGCGCTCGAGATCGTTACCACGTTGTTACGTACGTATTTCTACGCTATCGTCCTCTATGCGTTGCTCAGCCTTATTGCACCGGGAGGCTATTCCCCGATGCAATCGGTGCTGGCGACACTCTGTGAGCCCGTGTTGCGTCCTTTCCGCCGACTGATTCCCTCGATTGCCGGTATCGATCTGTCGCCGCTGTGGGCCTGCATCGCCATCCAAGCGATACTCATCCTCCTCAATTGATGGCCGTCCGGCCACCGCCTGCGCAGCTGGCCTGACTCCCGGGCCACGTGCCGCGGCCGGCCCGATGGCGTTTTTTGGCTCTATTTTCAGGCCCGCCGCACGTGTGCAGCGCGAGCTCACGACCCCGCGCCCTGTTACGAAACACGCTCTTAGCGCTCACATCGAAACGAGAATGAGAGCATTCCAGAACGTCCCGACTACGCTCGATGCGACGCTAAAAGCGCACGCGCAACGCACGCTAGCGGCCGCGCTGAGGCGTGCACGCGCGACCTACAAACGGAAAACACTTGAAAAAAAGGCATTTCAGCGCCGGCTTGCGCGAAAAAACGCTTGCGAAAGCGCACGCATGTGCTATTTTCCGCGCCGATTCACCTATTACGCGGTAACACTGGCACCGCGTTTCACGCTCACAAATTTATTCGAGGAGTAGCGCAATATGGCGAAAAAGGGTGGCGCACCGACGAAGTCGGAAGTCCTGACTCAGATTTCCAAAGACACCGGGCTCTCGCGCAAGCAGGTTGGAGGTGTGTTCGATTCCCTGGGCGGCGTGATCAAGAAGAGCCTGCGCGGTAACGGCCTGTTCACCTTGCCCGGTCTGCTGAAGATGAAGGTCGTGAAGAAGCCCGCCACCAAGGCGCGCGAAGGCATCAACCCGTTCACGGGCGAGAAGATGATGTTCAAGGCCAAGCCCGCGAGCAAGAAGGTCCGCGTGATGCCCTTGAAGAGCCTCAAGGCGATGGTCAACTCGTAAGACTTTGATCTGATCGGCCGGCGCATCCACCTTGGGGGGTGGATGCCGTCGGAGATCGAGAAGCCCGGAAGGAGCGTGTTGCGACGGTCCCCTTCCGGGTTTTTGTTTTGGACGGCCCGGAGAGCGACGAGCGGGCCTCGAGGACACCCAGCGAACAGGGCGCTCAGCGGATGCCGAGCAGCTCGATGTCGAACACCAGGGTCGCATTCGGCGGAATGACCCCGCCCGCGCCACGCGAGCCGTAACCGAGCTCGGCGGGGATGACGAGCCGGCGCTGCCCGCCGACCTGCATGCCCACCAGCCCCTGGTCCCAGCCCTGGATCACCTGTCCCCCGCCAACAGGGAATGCAAACGGATCGTTGCGATCGAGCGAGCTGTCGAACTTGCGGCCCTTGTGCTCCGGAGCCTCCTCACTGTAGAGCCAGCCGGTGTAGTGCACGACAGCGGTCTGTCCTGCCTTGATGGCAGGACCCGTGCCGGCTTTGAGCTCGGTGATGTTCAGTTGGGCGTTGGGCACAGGGGCTCCTTCGGATGAGAGGGTATCAGTGGAATGGGAGCTGCAGCCGCCCAGGAGGGCGGCCGCGGCAATGAGCGCGAGCGGACGCAGCATCAGGCGCCCGGCTGCGCGCCCGCCAGACGGACCAGCAGCCTGTTGAGGCGCTGCACGTATTCGGCCGGGTTGGCCAGCTGACCGCCTTCAGCCAGCGCCGCCTGCTCGTAGAGCACCTGCGCGAGCTCCTTGAACTGCTCGGCATCGGCCACGGTGTCCAGATATTTCACCAGCGGATGGCCGACATTGAGCTCGAGCGTGGGCTTGGATTCAGGCACTTTCTGGCCGGTGGCCGCCAGGATGCGCCGCATGTTGGCGCCCATGTCGTGCTCGCCCAGGGCGAGACAGGCCGGCGAATCCTTTAGCCGTGAGCTCACCCGCACCTCCTGGATCCGCTCGCCCACCGCATCCTTCACGCGCTTCAGGAGCCCTTTGCTCTCTTTCAACTCCTCGTCGTGCTGCTTCTTGTCGGCTTCGGTCTCGAGAGCGCCGAGATCCAGGTCGCCGCGCGCGGCGTCCTTGAGCTTCTTGCCCTCGAAGTCGTCGATCTGGCCCATGACCCACTCGTCGATGCGCTCGGCGAGCAGCAGCACCTCCAGGCCGCGCTCCTTCAGGCGCTCGATGTAGGGGCTCGCACGAGCGACGTCGAGGCTCTCCGCCGTGATGTAGTAGATGCGATCCTGCCCCGGCTTCATGCGCTCGACGTACTGCGAGAAGCTCACGTTGGGCTCGTTCGTCGCCTCGTGCGTACTGGAGAAGCGCAGCAGGGACAACAAAGCCGCGCGGTTGGCCTGATCCTGGCCGACGCCCTCCTTCAGAACGGCGCCGAATTCCTTCCAGAAGGTGGCATATTTGGCGGGCTCGTCCTTCGCAAGCCGGCTGAGCATGTCCAGAACGCGTTTCGTCAGGCCATTGCGAATCGCCTCGACCTCGGGCTCCTGCTGCAGCAACTCACGCGAGACGTTCAACGGCAGGTCGCTCGAGTCCACGACACCCTTCACGAAGCGCAGATAGAGCGGCAGGAACTGTTCCGCGTCGTCCATGATGAAGACTCGGCGCACGTACAGCTTCAGGCCCCGCGCGGCATCGCGCTGCCAAAGGTCGAACGGCGCCCGGCCTGGGATGTACAGCAGGCTGGTGTACTCACGCTTGCCCTCGACCTTGTTATGGCTCCAGGCCAGCGGATCGGTGAAGTCGTGGGCGATGTGCTGATAAAACTGTGTGTATTCCTCGTCCTTGATTTCCGTGCGCGGCAGGGTCCAGAGCGCTTTCGCCTGGTTGACCGTCTCATACTCGAGAGAGGCCTCCCCTTCTTTGCGCATGCGCACGGGGAACCCGATGTGATCGGAATATTTGCGGATGAGCGAGCGCAGCCGCCAGGCATCAGCGAATTCCTTCGCATCTTCCTTCAGGTGCAACTTGACGGACGTGCCGCGCTCCGCGCGCGTAACCGTCTCGACCGTAAACTCGCCGTCGGCGCTGGACTGCCAGCGCACACCCTGATTGTCCGGCACGCCCGCCTTGCGGG
Source organism: Steroidobacteraceae bacterium (assembly GCA_035547375.1). Classification (GTDB taxonomy): domain Bacteria; phylum Pseudomonadota; class Gammaproteobacteria; order Steroidobacterales; family Steroidobacteraceae; genus 13-2-20CM-66-19. The sequence continues at coordinate 653 of DASZVD010000037.1, read as the reverse complement.
ACTCGACTTCGACGCGATCGGCAACGATGAACGCCGAGTAGAAGCCGACGCCGAACTGCCCAATGAGCTGCGACGCCTTCTGCTGGTCGCCCGATAGCGAGCGGAAGAACTGCGCGGTACCGGAACGCGCGATGGTGCCGAGATTCGCTACCGCATCGTCGCGCGTCATGCCGATGCCGTTGTCACGGATGGTCAGCGTACCGGCCTTGTCATCGGCCTCGATGGTGATCTGCAGATCGGGGTCCTGCGCGAGCAGCCCGGGCTCGGCAATCGCCGCAAAGCGCAACCGGTCGTTGGCATCGGAGGCGTTCGAGATGAGCTCGCGGAGAAAGATCTCCTTGTGGCTGTACAAGGAGTGGATCATGAGCTGCAGGAGCTCGCGGACTTCCGCCTGGAAGCCGTGGGTCTGCTGATCCGTGCCCTGCTCTGAGGGGGTTTCGCTGGTCGACATGCTGCCCTTCCGTTTCTTCTGCCCGGTGCCGGAAGGGAGCGATGATGGGAGTCCGCGCGGATTTTTCAAGCCACCCGGAGCGGAGCACGGCGGTGGCCGGTCGGATCAGGCTTTTGGCGGCCGGTCAGATCAGGCTTTTGAAGCTTGCCCAGCCGGCCTGGCCGGCGGCGGTGAGAGTCACGGCGGCGGCCAGCGCGGTCCG
>DASZVD010000036.1:0-4062 GCA_035547375.1 Steroidobacteraceae bacterium | reverse complement strand
CTGGCGGCCAGCTACTACCGCGCCTCGGCCGAGGCGGGCCACGACTGGGGCGAGTACAACTTCGGCAACATGCTGTTCGATGGGCGCGGCGTGCCTCAGGACCAGCCCTTGGCGCTGCACTGGTACCTGAAGGCTGCTCACCGCGGCCACGCGCGCGCCATGAATCTCGCGGCTCGCTGCTTGGAGGAAGGCTGGGGCTGCACGCGCGCCCCGGCCGAAGCCATGGAGTGGTATCGACGCTCGGCACAAGCTGGCTATTTCCGCGCGCAGTTCAACTATGCCGCGGCCCTTGCCGAGCGCGGCGACGGGCGAGCCGCCGCGTATTGGTTCGAGAAGGCCGCGGCGAGCGGCGATGCCGCCATCCGGCAGAGCATCAGCCGCACTCTGGAGCACACGCACGACGACGCACTGATGGCCCTGCGCGTACGGTGCGGACTTTGACGGCTCGCGCCCTCAATACTTGAAGTCGATGGAGACCCCCACCGTCAGCGGCTGGTTCGTGGCAACGCGATTGAGCGAGGGCACGTTGAGCAAGTAGTCGGGGACGTTGTCGAGAAACGCGCGCCGATTGGTCAGGTTGTTCACGTACAGAAAGCCGGACCAATGATCGCCGACGAGCCCGGCACGCGCATTCACGATGTCGTAGCCCGGCAGCTCCTGGAGGAAATAAGTCTGGGCACGTGACGGCCCGATGATCACGTTGCTCGCACGCGCCACCAGATTGTACGAATCGCTGACGGGAACCGAATAGATCAGGGACGTCGCGGCGGTATACGACGGCACGTGCAGCAACCGGTCGCCCACATTGACCCCGGTGCCGAGCTCCGATGCCGTGAACACCGCCTGAGTGATGCCGGCGGACTGCTGCACCGTCCAGGCGGGAGTCAGCTTGGCATTGATCTCGAGCTCGCCGCCTTTGACGTGCGCCGTGCCGACGTTATCCGTATAACCGAAGCCGCAGGGCAGGATGATCGCCTGCTGCACGCCCGACCAGCGCTCGTAATAAACATCCGAGCTGATCGTGAGACGCCGGTCGAGCAGCGTCGCCTTCTGGCCGAGCTCGTAGCTCCACACCGTGTCCGGGTCGTATTGACTGGGCGCGCTGGTTTTACCGATGGCCTGCAGATTACCGAGACACGAATCCGGCCCGGTGACCGGGACCGGCGTGTTGCCGTTGCCGGGGCGGAAGCCCTTCGCGACCGTGCCGTACACCATGAAGTCACGAATGACGTCATACGACAGAGTGAACTTGGGGTTGACACCGGAATTTGCCGCGTTGACCGGCGTGGTCGTCGGATAGAGGGTCGGGGCGATCGCGCCGCTGAGCGTGATGCCGCCGTCCTGCGAATAAGAATAGCGCCGCAGGCCCACGGTGGCTTTGAGCTGACTCGTCAGGTTGTACGAGGCTTCGCCGAAAAGCGCCCGCTGCGTCAGATGATCATCGTCCAGCAGCAGCACGAGGTTCGGCGTGCCGAATATCCCGGCGATGCCGTCGCCGGCGTAGGATTGCCGCTGGTGATACCTGTAATCGCTGAAGAAGCCGCCGACCAGCCATTTGAAGCGCGTGTCGCCGCTCGAGGTCAGCCGGATCTCCTCGCTGAACTGCCGGGTGTCGTCCACTTCGAGCACGGACACCGCGCCGATCCCGCCGTCGGCCGTGTCATAGGCCGGCAGGTCGAACAGGGTCTGCACACTCTCGGACACGTCCTGCGTCTGCGACTGGCGCCGCTTCCAGTACGAGGTGGCCGAAGTGACCGAGAACCAGGGGAAGTTGTATTCCGCGACGAGGTTTCCGAGGCTGAACGTGTCCGAGAACGGCTCCGCCACGTCGAACGGCTGGTAGTGCGCCGCCTGCGTGCCGGGCGGGTTGTCGAAATTCGACAGGCCGCCGAGGGCGAGCCGCTGGTAGAAGCCGGTGGCCGTGATCGTGAGATCGTCGGTGGCCTGGAGCTTGAGGGCGGCGCGAAAGGACTGGAGATTCTCGTCGTTCACGTTCTTGTGAATGAAGGAAGCGGGCGCGGCCAGCACATTGCCACGGGTGCAGCCGCTGAAAGTCCCGCACGCGGGAGCAGGGTTGGTCGGCAGCGGGAAGCTCTCGAGAACGATGCGATCGATCCAGCCGCTGACGTGCTCCTCCGTGCCCACCAGGCGCAATGCGAGGCGGCTGTCGATGAGCGGCAGATTGACCATGGCACTGATACGGCCGTTGGGTCCGCCTCCTGATGTGTAGGAGGCGTCGGCGGCGGCACTCGCGTCGAAGTGGTGCAACTCAGGTTGGTTCGTGACCAGCTTGACGGTGCCGCCCATGGAGCCGGAACCATAAAGCGTACCCTGCGGGCCGCGCAGTACCTCGACGCGGTTGAGATCGTAGAGATCCGGGTCGATGGAGACGTGGCCGTTCTGCGCCGCCGCGGGTGCCGCGACTGGAACGTCATCCAGATAAAATCCCACCGTCGCGACCGCGGGCCCCGACGACGACAGCCCACGGATCGTGTACTCGGTCTGGCCGGGGCCGCCCGAAGTCAGCGCGACACCTGGAATCTGCCTCGCCGCCTCGGCGGTGTCCATGACACCCTGTTGCGCCAACTCATCACCCGACAGCGCGGTGAGGCTGATCGGGGTGTCCTGAATGCGCTCCGTCCGTTTCTCGGCCGTCACGACGACCTCGGCGAGCTGGCCGCTGGCCTCAGCGCGTTTGCCGGCCGTGGCCGTCGCAGACTCAGCCGCCTCCTGGGCCCCGACCAACGTGGGCAACGTGGCGAACGACAGGAACAGTGGACCGGCGAGCCGCCGAACGAAGTACCTCATTTGTCTCCCCTGATCTGTGAAGCTGACGCAACAGTCGCATCGACCTATTGGGAGCGAGTTGGCCTTATTAGAGACTGAATGTCAATATGGAGAACGCATTCTCGTTAAGAGCATGTGCTGCGTGACTTCCGGTTGGGCGGCGGTCTCCCCGTGCTCAGGCGCCCTGCATCGATTCGCTCTCTGCCAGCGTGATGAGCTCGGTCGCGAGATCGTCGTCCTCGCTCGAGCAGACGCCCAGCACGAGCGCGGTTTCGCAATCCTTTGCCACGTAGGCGTGCCCCATCGTGCTGTCGAGATAGATTCCCTGGCCGGCGGTCAGCACCACGGACGTGTAGAACTGGAGGTGCACCTCGATCGAGCCCTCGACCACGTAGATGAATTCCTCGCCCTTGTGAAAGACGAGCTTCCCGAACTCTTCGATGTTGTGCGCGCGGATCCGTGTCAGGAGCGGCACCATGCGCTTCTGCCGCAGGTCCGCGCAGAGATATTCGTAGTCATAATTCGGGGTCGAGACGAACACGGAGTTCCCCGTGCCCGCCACGCTGCGGCGCGCCGTGACGACCGTGGGCGCGGATTTCAGGCTCGGCGCGTCCGCCTGCCCCAGGAACTCCGCCATGCTCAATCCCAGCCGCGAGGTGAACTGCTGCAGCTTGTCGTAGGTGAGGGAAAGTTTGTCCGCTTCGACCTTCGCAAGCGTCGAGAGCGGAATGGCGACTCGCTCGCTCATCTGGCGCAGCGTCCATCCCTTCTGCTGCCTGAGGAGGCGTATGAGGCTGCCCAGCGTGCGACTCTCGCCAACCATCTTCACGTCTCTCCGCTTTTGCTCCCACTTGCGAATCTACCCGGATACAGGTCCGCTGCGCCAACGCGCTCACCGACGACATCCTCCGGCAGGGCTTCCCTCCTGGCGAGCGAAGCGGCCGTGCGCGCCAGAGCCGGTGCGGTCTGAATGCCATACCCGCCCTGCCCCGCACACCAGAAAAAGCCTTCCGATTCCGGATCGAACCCCACCACGGGCGTGCGGTCCGGCGCAAACGTTCGCAGGCCCGACCAGCTGCGGACGACGCGTTTGACGTCGATCGCCAGAGCCGCCTCGACCCGATCGATCCCGATTGCGATATCCAGGTCATCGGGCTGTGCGTCTCCGGGAGCCACCGGAGTCTCGTCCGCCGGACTGATCAGCAACTTGCCGGCTTCGGGCTTGAAGTAGAACTCCTCCGCCACGTCAACGACTGCCGGCCACTCGCCGATGCG
>DASZVD010000035.1:0-6816 GCA_035547375.1 Steroidobacteraceae bacterium | reverse complement strand
GGGCGGTTTGGGTGAGGCCCGTAAGGGCCGAACGCCCGCCATGGGCTCGCCGCGTGCGGCGAGCGGGTGACCATGGACGGTCACCCCGGGCTTGCGCGGAGCATGGAATGCGCAGCGCAATGGCGGGCCGGATGAAGGCTCCAGGGATGGCTATCATGAGAATGCCGTCCTCGTCGTAGTGTCTCCATGCTAGAAGGCCACATCAGCAAAGCATTCGACGGCGCACTCTCAACGCTTCACGTGCGTCTCATCGAAATGGGCGGCCTGGTGCTTGATCAGGTCCGCGAGGCCACGCACGCGTACACCGAATGGGAAGAAGAGGGCGCGTTGCGCGTTATCGAGCGCGAACGTGACGTAAACGAGTACAGCAAGAGTATCGACAACGAGCAGACGCTGCTGATTGCGCGCCGTTCGCCCGTCGCGAGCGACCTCCGTACCATCATCTCCTTCTCAAAGTGCGTCGCCGAGCTCGAGCGAGCTGGCGATGAGGCGAAGAAGATCGCCAGAAACGTGCTCGGTGCCGGCTCCCGGCCGGGACCCGCGACGGCGCGCGATGCCCGTCATCTTGGCGACCTGGCCGTCAGCCTCCTGCGCCTCGCGCTCGAGGGTCTCGACACCATCGACCCAGCGATCTGTCAGGCCGTCATTACCAAGGACGCGGAGCTCGATGAGGAGTACGCGGCCGGGCTGCGGCGCCTGCTGAGTCGCGCAATGGAGGATCCGCGGCAATTCGAAGTCGCGCTGGAAGCCGCTTTCGTCCTCAAATCCCTGGAGCGGATCGGGGATCACGCCAGGAACCTGGCCCGCCACATCCTGACCAGCGGCGCCGCCGGCTGAGCACGCCGGGCTCGCGTTGCACGAGCCCGGCGCCGCACGCTCTTACTTCTGGTACGGGTAGTAACGGAAGGAAACGAATCCCATGCTGATGTTTGCGATGGGATCGCCACCGACGCCACTGAAAGCCTGGCGCTCCGTGTAGCTGTATTGCAGGCCGATCTGGAAGTTGCCGATGTCTCCCTGATAAACCTTCCACCACTCGCCCACGGCGATCTGCTTGATCGCACGGGTGTTGGCGATACAGGTCGACGCGGAGCCCTTGAGGCTGTAGCAGCCGCTGTTGTTGTACAGGTCGCTGCCGTAGCCGATGGCCGCGGTGCCTGCCACGTTCGTGTAGGCCGTCCGGCTGGCGGCTTCCTCGCCCCCGTAGAGGTACACGGTCAGCTCGGGGATCGGCTTGTAGACGAGACCGAGCAGCGCTTGCCACTCGCGGATGGCTGCAACCGTGCCGTCGGCGCGGAGCGTCGCATCAGGAAGCTGCGCGGAGCCGTAGCGGCCGTTGCCGGCACCGGCCAGGCCGCTGGCCTGGAACTCGAGGTCGTGGCCGACCAACGGCAGGATGAGCCCCGCGCCGATGCTGCCCGCCCAGGTCGTGTTGTTCGTCCCGGCGGCGGTGTTCGGCGAGCGATCGCGGAAGCCGCGCCCGAGTCCGTAGATCTCGTAGTGGCCGTAGCCGGGGTCGAAGGCCAGTTTCGCAATGATGTCGGGCGCAAAGTCGATCGAGTAGTTCGTGGTGCTGTTGAGGAGGCTGCCGCCGGTGTTGGTCGTGATGGCCGACGGGGGCGAGGCGCAGCCGGACGGAGCGGGAGTCGCTACGCTGGCGCAGCCGGTGTAGAAGCTGGCCTGCGGACTTTCGACCGAGAGCCCGAAGGAGACCATCTTGTCCCAGCTCTTGACGAAGCGCAGCTGCGCGTTACGGGTCCAGTTGAAACCCGCGACGTACTGCGCGTCGATCGTCTGCGGACTGCGCTCGCTGCGCGGGCTCAACGCCGCGGTGGGGTAGAGCGTCGCGAGGCTCCAGTTCTGTCCGCCCAGCAGGTACCAGTCAGCGTCGGAATCTCGCAGCACGCCGTAGAAGTTACGCATGCGCAGGGTGTAGCTGTTGCTCTCCGCCGAGTTCGAGCTGACACCGGCGCTCAGGAAGTCGGTTTCGAGGTAGCCCTCGGCGCTCAAGGAGCCCATGTGCGGGCCTTGTGCCAGCAGCGAGAACCGGCTCTGGCGCGCGCTCTCGCGGAACTCGGAGATGTGGGCGTTCGCCTGATAGGCGTACGGGATGGCCGAGTTGTAGTTCGATCCGATGTCCGCCGTCTCGTTCTTGTTGCGGTAGACGGACTCCAGCGCCATGAAACCGCCGAAGGTGAGCGTCACCGGACCGGCTTTCACGATCGGGTTCGATGACGGGGCCGCGGGAGCGGCCGCCGGGGCGGGGGCTGGTGTGCTTTGCGCGGCCGCCTGCTGCTGCGAGAGGCGGTCGATTTCCTGTTGCAGTTTCTGGACCTGCTGCCTGAGGTTCTGGACGTCGCTCTGGCTGGCGGTTTGCGCCATGACGTCGGTCGCGGCAAATGCGCCAAGGGCCGTCGCAACGGCAGCCGCCACCGCGGTGGGGCGCGCCCGGCCACTCGGGCGAGGCAGTGAACGATGCTGTTCGGCTCGGATGGAGGTCATTTGGGGATTCCTATGGTTTTTGACGAGGCGATGCGTAAACACGACGCCACCACCCCCCATGACAGCCATGGCGGGCGGCGCCACTTTGCTGCAGTTGTATGACAATACGGATGCAGCTGGATGACAGTTTTGTTGCACGGCGTGGGGTGCGCCCAACGGTCTCTTATCCCGAGGATCGCTGCACTTACGCTCGAGTCGAGTCGTCCGAGGCACACGTTCTACACGCGCCGGATGACAATCCCGAGTGAGCTTCCCTGCCGGTGCAGGCGGGGCGGATTCCAGCTCGACACGTGCTAGGCAGATGCGTGTGTTGCGAAAATGAAACGAAATCTCACGCGACGGGTGAGCCGCCTCCGGGAGCTTTCGGTCGGCTTTCATTCAGTCCACTGCAGCGGCGGGCGCACTGCCGGTCCCTTTCTGCGAGCGCCTGCGCGGTCCCTTTCTGAATGCTTTTTAATGGCTCATTGGCCGCTCTTTAATCCCCGTGCGTTTTACTGACCGCACCGAGAGATCCCCATGCGAATGCTGCTGATCGAAGACGAGAAGAAGTTGTGCGACCTCATCGAGAAGGCGCTCAAGGCGGAGCGCTATGCCGTCGATGTTGCCGCCGATGGGGAGGCGGGTTGGGCGTTGGCCGATGCTTACGATTACGACCTCATCATCCTGGACCTCATGCTGCCGGCCCTGAGCGGCACGGAAGTGCTCCGCCGCATTCGCCGCAAGAACCATCAGGTGCCGATCCTCATTCTGACCGCCCGTGACGCCACGGAAGAAAAGGTGCAGCACTTCGAGGCGGGCGCGGACGACTACCTCACGAAGCCGTTTGCCTTCGCCGAGCTGCTCATCCGGGTGAAAGCGCTTTTGCGCCGCGGTCCGGTCAGCCGCGCGAGCGTGTTGCGGGTCGGCGATCTGGAGATCGAGCGGCTCACACAGAAAGTGAAACGGGCGGGCAAGACCATTGAGCTCACGCCGAAGGAGTACGCGCTCCTGGAATACCTGGCGACCCACCCGGGGCGGGTGTTCTCGCGCACCATGATCATCGAGCACGTGTGGGATCAGAGCTTCGAAGGGTTGACCAATATCGTCGATGTGTACGTCCGCCATCTGCGGAGTAAAGTCGACGATCCCTTCCCGACGAAGCTCATCAAGACCGTGCGTGGAGTCGGCTACGGTCTCGTCGAGGGCACCGAGTCGTGAACACGCGATCGCTCAGCTTTCGGCTGGTTACCTGGTACGCGGGACTGCTCACCCTCGTGTTCGTGCTGCTGGGCGTCCTCACGATTGTGTTGCTGCGCCAGTACCTCGAGTCCAATGTGCTCGACACCCAGGCCCGCCGGGCTCGCCAGATCGCGGATACGCTGGTCGCCGCCGCCAGCCGTTCGGGTGAAGCGGAGCTCCCGAGACAGGTGGAAGCCCTGTACGCCCCGGAAGCCAACGAGCGTTTCATCCGTATCACGCGGGCAGACGGCCACACGGTCTACGCGAGTGGCCCACCTCACGATCGCAGCTTCGACCCCACGGTCGTGCCGCCGCCGACCTTGATCCACCAGGGGGGCTTTCTGCGGAAGGAGACGCTTCCCAGCGGCTCAGTACTGGTTGCCGCACAGCCGTATGGCAAGCCCGGACCGTCTCGGTACATCGTGGAAGTGGGTGTTTCGACCGCGCGTACCGACGAGACCGTCCGCCAGGTGCTGGTCATGCTCGCTGTCGGTCTGCCGATCGCCGTCTGCGTGGCGGTGGCGGGTGGCTTCGTCCTCGTTCGCCGTGCGCTGAAGCCCGTCGATCGCCTTTCGCAGAAGGCCGCGGCGATCACTCAACACAATCTGAGTGAGCGTCTTCCAGTGATGCACACCGGCGACGAGCTCGAGCGGTTGTCGCTGTCCTTGAACCTCCTGATCAGCCGTCTCGAGGACGCTATCAACAGCTCGAAGCAGTTCGTGGCCGATGCCTCCCACGAGCTGCGCACTCCGCTGGCGGTTCTGCGCGGTGAGTTGGAGAACCTCGCGCAAGACCTGCAGCTGAAGTCGCAGACGCGGGAGACCCTCGGCAGCGCCCTGGAGGAGGTCGACCGGTTGGCGGAGATCGTGGAGGGCCTGCTCGCGCTTTCGCGTCTGGACACGGGCGAGTCGCACACGCAGTGGCAGCGCTTCGACCTCGCGGAGCTCGTCGCGACGACGGCCGACCAGATGAGCCTGCTGGCCGAAGACAAGCACATCACCGTGGTCTGCGACAGCGCCTCGCGAGTCATGATCGAAGGGGACCAGGCGCGGCTGAAGCAGGTTGTCGTCAATCTGCTCGACAACGCGATCAAGTACACCCCGAACGGCGGCCGGATCAAGCTCCGTATCGCCCAGGAAGACGGCCAGGCCGTGCTGGACGTCGCCGACGACGGCATCGGGATTCCTCCCGAGGCCCTGCCTCATGTTTTCAAGAGATTCTTCCGTGTCGACGGCTCGCGCTCGCGCGAGCAGGGCGGCGCGGGTCTGGGTCTCTCCATCGTCAAGTCCATATGCGACGCACACGGTGCTCGCGTAGAGGTCTGCAGTACGCCGGGCCAGGGAAGCCGCTTCCGTATCCGGCAGCCGTTGGCCGCGGAACCCCTGGCGCACGCACGCTCCTGAACCCAAGCCCCAAGGCTCCTCGACAAGGCTCTCGACATGTCACTCGTCCATTACGTTCTCAAACGCCCCTATACCGTGGTGGCCCTCCTGATTCTCATCGGGCTGCTCGGGATTGGCGAGGCGTTGCGGATGCCGGTGGACATCTTCCCGGAGATGGATATTCCGGTGGTGAGCGTCGTGTGGACGTATGCGGGCATGGACGCACAGGACATCCAGAACCGCATCCTGACACTGCACGAGCGGCAGATGGCCTCGCTCGTCGATGACATCTCCCGCATCGAAGCGACCAGTTATCAGGGTGTGGGCGTCATCAAGGTTTACCTGCACGAGGGCGCGGATGTGACCCGGGCGGTCTCCCAGCTGGCGAGCAGCGCGCTCGTGGTGCTGAAGTACATGCCGCCGAATATCACGCCGCCGCTGGTGATCCGCTACGGCGCGACCGACGTGCCCATCATCCAACTGAGCCTGTCGAGCAACTCGTTGCCCGACACGAAGCTCAACGACCTGGGCCAGAACATCATTCGTCCGGCGCTTGCCGTCGTGCACGGCGCCGAAGTGCCGTATCCCTACGGCGGTAAGCCTCGCGTCATCATGGCCGACCTCGATCCGCAGGCGTTGCAGTCCCGCGGCATGACGCCCGCCGACGTCAGCGACGCGCTGCAGAAGCAGAACGTCATCCTTCCGTCGGGCGACGTGAAGATCGGCTCGAAAGACTACATGCTGACGATGAACAACAGCCCCGACGTCATCGAGGCGATCAATTCGTTCCCCATCAAGGAGGTGAGCGGCCGCACGGTATTCATGCGCGACGTCGCCCACGTGCACGATGGATTCCAGGTGCAAACCAACTCGGTGGCCGTCGACGGTGTCCCCGGCGCACTCATGTCCATCCGCAAGACGGGGGGTGTGTCGACATTGGCCGTGATCGACGGAGTGCGAGCCGCGTTGCCGGATATCGAGCACATGCTCCCGAAGGGCGTGAACATCAAGCCGATCTTCGACCAGTCGGTATTCGTCAAGGCCTCGCTCAACAGCGTCATCATGGGCGGGTGCATGGCCGCGGGACTGACCGCGTTGATGATTCTCCTGTTCCTGGGAAACTGGCGCCTCACGATCATCATCCTGGCCGCGATCCCACTCTCCATCATTACCGCCGTGCTCTTCATGGGCGTGGGCGGGGAGACCCTCAACACCATGACCTTGGGCGGGTTCGCGTTGGCGGTGGGCATCCTCGTCGACAACGGAACGGTGGTTATCGAGAACATCGAGCGTCATGCGGCGGGCCTGCACGAGCGTCTCTCTGACGCCATCATTCATGGTGCGGGAGAGGTTGGTGTGCCCACGATGTTGTCCACGCTGTGTATCTGCATCGTGTTCGTTCCCGTGTTCCTGCTCGAAGGCACGGCGAAGTATCTGTTCTCGCCTCTGTCGGTTTCCGTGATCGTTTCGCTTCTGGCGAGCCTCGTGCTGTCGTTCACCATGGTGCCGGTGCTCTTCAACGCGCTGATGGGCAAGGGCCACAACGACGTCAAGGCCCATGTCGAGGGTGACCGGCACCCGAGAAATGTCGCGAACCCCAACCTGTTCCTGCGGATTCACAAGGCTTTCGACCGGGGCTTCGAGAAGTTCCGCCTGAGCTATCGCAATGCCCTGGCCTGGTGCCTCAGCGAAGCCAAGGTGGTGGCGCTGGGCT
>DASZVD010000034.1:0-3189 GCA_035547375.1 Steroidobacteraceae bacterium | reverse complement strand
TTCTTCATCGACAGGCCGATCTTTGCCTGGGTGATTGCGATCGTCGTCATGCTCGCCGGCGGCCTGGCCGTGCTGACGTTGCCGGTGGCACAGTATCCGAGCATCGCTCCGCCGGCGATCTCCATCACCGTGAACTACCCGGGCGCTTCCGCCGAGACCGTGCAGAACACCGTGACGCAGGTCATCGAGCAGCAGATGAGCGGCCTCGATCACCTCCTGTATTTCACTTCGGAAAGTGACAAAGACGGGAGCATGACCATCACCTTGTACTTCGAGCAGGGCACGAACCCCGACATCTCGCAGGTGCAAGTGCAGAACAAGCTGCAGTTGGCGACACCGCTGCTGCCGACCGAAGTGCAGTTGCAGGGACTGCGCGTGGCCAAGGCGACGCGCAACTTTCTCGTCGTCGTGGGATTCGTGTCCACCGACGGCAGCATGACGGGGTCGGATATCAGCGACTACGTCGCCTCGCACGTGCAGGATCCCATGAGCCGCACCGCCGGCGTCGGCGACTATCAGCTGTTCGGGTCGCAGTATGCGATGCGGATCTGGCTCGATCCGGCCAAGCTCAACAACTTCGGGCTGACGCCGGACGATGTCGGCAACGCCTTGCAGGCCCAGAATGTCCAGGTGGCCTCCGGCGAGATCGGCGGCCTGCCGTCGGTCGCGGGGCAGCGGCTCAATGCGACCATCATCGGGCCCCGTTGGCTGCAGACCCCGGAGCAGTTCTCCCGGGTGCTGCTGCGAGTCAATACCAACGGCTCGCGCGTGCTGCTGAAGGACGTGGCGCGCATCGAGCTGGGCGCCGAGAACTACTCGGTGAGCACCAAGTACAACGGCAAGCCGGCTTCGGGACTGGCGATCAAGCTCGCCCCGGGCGCCAACGCCCTGGAAACGCAGAAGGCGATCAAAGCGACGCTCGATTCGCTGGCGCCGTACTTCCCGCCGGGCCTGGAGTACGTCTTCCCGTTGGACACGACACCTTTCGTGCGGATCTCCATCCAGGAAGTGCTGAAGACGCTCTTCGAGGCGATCGTGCTCGTGTTCATCGTGATGTACGTGTTCCTGCAGAGCTTCCGCGCGACGCTGATTCCGACGATCGCGGTTCCGGTCGTTCTGCTCGGCACGTTCGGCATCCTTGCGGTCGCCGGGTTCTCCATCAACACCCTGACCATGTTCGGCATGGTGCTGGCCATCGGCCTGCTGGTCGATGACGCCATCGTCGTGGTCGAGAACGTCGAGCGCGTCATGGGCGAGGAGAAGCTCTCGCCGCGCGATGCGGCGCGCAAGTCCATGAGCCAGATCACCGGCGCCCTGGTGGGCATCGCCCTGGTGCTCGGCGCGGTCTTTCTGCCGATGGCGTTCTTCAGCGGCTCGACGGGAGTGATCTACCGGCAGTTCTCCATCACCATCGTGTCGGCGATGGCGTTGTCGGTCCTCGTGGCGCTCATTCTGACACCGGCGCTGTGCGCGACGATCCTGAAGAATCCGGAAGAAAGCTCGCTCGAGCACCACGGCGGCTTCTTCGGCTGGTTCAATCGTAACTTCGAGCGCGTGAATCGTGGCTACGAGCGCTCCGTCGCGCACGTCGCGCGGCGCACCGGCCGCTACCTGATCGTGTACGTGACCATCACGGTCGTAATGGGCCTGCTCTTCGTCCGGATTCCGCGATCCTTCCTGCCTGACGAGGACCAGGGCGTGCTGTTCTCGCAGGTGGTCGCGCCGCCGGGCACTCCCGTCGAGGTCACCGAAAAAATTCTCGACCAGGTTCGCGAGCACTTCCTCAAGGAAAGCGGCGTACGCTCGGTGTTCACCGTCAGCGGATTCAGTTTCGGCGGCCGCGGGCAAGGCTCGGGCCTCGCCTTCGTCAGCCTGAAGGGCTGGGGCGCCGAGCGTGGGCCGGGCGACAACACGGCGCAGGCCATCGTCGCGCGCGCCAACAAGTATTTCTCGACCCTGCGTGGTGCGCAGGTCGCGGCATTCTCGCCCCCAGCGGTCATGGAGCTGGGCAATGCGACCGGCTTCGATTTCGAGCTCATCGATCGGGCGAGCGTCGGCCACCAGGGCCTGATGCAGGCCCGCGGCAAGCTGCTCGAGCTGGCCGCGAAGAATCCGGCGATCGGCCTGCTGCGTCCCAATGGCCTGGACGATGAGCCCCAGTACCAGCTGGACATCGATTGGGAGCGGGCCAGCGCGCTGGGGCTGTCCATCGCCAGCGTGAGCAACACGCTGGCCGCCGGCTGGGGCTCCTCCTACATCAACCAGTTCATCGAGCGGGGCAGGGTCAAGAAGGTGTTCATCCAGGGCGACCGGGATACCCGCATGCTGCCGCAGGATCTCGATCGCTGGTATGTGCGCAACGCCACGGGCCAGATGATTCCGTTCTCGGCGTTCTCCTCGGCTCATTGGACGTACGGATCGCCGAAACTGGAGCGCTACAATGGCGCCTCGTCCCTGGAGTTCCTGGGAGTCCCGGCACCCGGCAAGAGCAGCGGTGAAGCCATGGCGGCGATGGAGGCCTTGGTCAAGCAGATGCCCAGAGGGGTCGGTTACGACTGGACCGGCCTGTCCTACGAGGAGCGCCTGTCAGGCTCCCAGGCGCCGATGTTGTATGCCGTTTCGCTCACTATCGTTTTCCTGTGCCTGGCGGCGCTGTACGAGAGCTGGTCGATTCCGGTCGCCGTCATGTTGGTGGTCCCGCTGGGCATCATCGGTACCGTGTTGGCCACGTTGCTGCGTGGCCTGAGCAATGACGTGTTCTTCCAGGTTGGCCTGCTGACCACGGTGGGCCTGGCCGCCAAGAACGCCATCCTGATCGTCGAGTTTGCGAAGGAGAATCACGATCGAGGCGTGGATTTGATCGAGGCCACCGTGACGGCCGCTCGCCAGAGGCTGCGCCCGATTCTGATGACGTCGCTGGCGTTCATCCTGGGCGTGCTGCCTCTTGCCATCGCGACGGGGGCGGGCGCCGGAGGACGGACCGCGATCGGCACCGGCGTGATCGGCGGCATGGTGACCGCTACCGTGCTGGCGGTATTCCTGGTGCCCGTGTTCTTCGTCACCATCCGTACTCTCTTCAAACCGATGACGGGCTCCGCGCCTGGTGGCGGGCCCGCTGAGCGGCAGGGGCGGCTGCCGCCGGAGCAAACCACCGGAGCGACCCCATGAGATCGCGAGCGCTGCTTGGCA
>DASZVD010000033.1:0-2566 GCA_035547375.1 Steroidobacteraceae bacterium | reverse complement strand
GAGAACGTCGCGTTCGCATATGACGCCACGGGCCGGGGGCCACGTAATGTCGTCAAGGACTTCGAGCTGCGCATCCCAGCGGGACAGCGGGTGGGCCTGGTCGGCCCGAGCGGCGCGGGGAAGACCACGCTGATGGGTTTGCTGCTGCGCTTGCACGACGTGACGGCGGGCGCAATCCGCGTGGACGGGCAGGATATTCGTGAAGTGACTCAGGAGAGCCTGCGCGCGGCATTTGGCCTCATCCCGCAGGATACGAGCCTCTTCAACCGCACCCTCATCGAGAACATCCGTTACGGCCGCCCTGACGCGACGGACGAGGAAGTGATGGCGGCTGCGCGCCGCGCCCATGCCCATGAGTTCATCATCGAGCTGGAGCACGGTTATCACACTCTCGTCGGGGAGCGCGGCATCAAGCTCTCGGGCGGCCAGAGGCAGAGAATCGCCATCGCCCGGGCGATCCTGCGCCAGGCACCGATCCTGTTGCTCGATGAGGCGACGAGCGCGCTCGACAGTCACAGCGAGCAAATCATCCAGGACGCGATGCGTGAGGCGATGGTAGATCGGACGGTGATCGCGATTGCCCATCGGCTGAGCACGGTCATGGACATGGACCGCCTCATCGTCCTGCAGCGGGGCGTCATCGTCGCCGACGGCCCGCACTCCGAGCTGCTGCGGCAGGGCGGCCTCTATGCCGAGCTGTGGTACAGGCAGTCGGGAGAGTTCAATCCGGTGGCCCGGCACCCAGCGCCGGAGCCCGTGGAGTCGCCTCTGCCGCCGGTGCGTCCCGGAACGATCGAGCTGGGAGCCGAGCGGCGCACCGTGCCGGGCTCGCTCACCCGCTAGGCGACCTGAGCCTTCACATTTTGCCGCCGCATCGGCGATACGGTCCCAACACCGCCGCCTCAGCCAACACTGCCACCTCAGCCACTGCCACCTCAGCGATGCGACGAGTCATCGCCGCCTCAACGATGCAACAGTTCGCCAACGATGCAACAGGTCGTCGCGGTGTCAACGATGCAACGGGTCGTCGCAGCGTCAATGGTGCAACAAGTCGTCGCAGTCGGTGCCGCCGCGTTCCACGCAGCGGTCATAGGCCTCACGCTGCTCCTGTTCCCGCACCGAGTCTCCGCCGCTGGGTGTGTTGGAATTCACCGGCGCGTTGAGAATGGCATCGCAATCCGTGCGCCCCTCTGCCCGGCAGTGCTCGAAATCGGCTCTACGCGTGTCATCCCGAGAGGCCGCGACGTTCATCCGGTGTTCAGGAGCGGCGCATCCTCCTGCGAAGCCGCCTCCCGTGAAGACGAGTAGGGCGCCCAAAGTAGCCATGCTGAACCTCGAGCCCGTCATGTTGCCCTCCTTCCGGCCCGGCCGGAGCTGTTGGTATGCGGTAACTACCTGTTTGTGAGCAATGGGCGTGCCCGGCACCCTGCGCAACTGACGCTCACGGCGAGCGAGCGTCGACCTTCCAGCAGGCGGCGGTAAAGCGGACTTCGGCTCCGTGGACATAGGGATCGAAGGCGGCGCGGACCGTTTCGATGACCTTTGCGCGGGTTGACTCACTTGCCTGTTCGAGCACACGGCCGACCGGACCGAGCCGTGTGAAATACGTGACCAACTCTCTCTCAGGCAATGTGCAGGCGACATCGACCGGGCGGATGTCGATCCCCGTCCAGCCGCTCGCCTCCAGAATGCCTTGGACACGGCGCCGATCCGCGAAGGCAAACTGGCCGGGCTCGTCCGGCCGGCGGGCGGGGAGATTCGTCAGGAGGGGTGCCGCCGCGCGCTCGGCGGTGGTCATGAACGGATTCTCTGCAGCGTTGCGCCAAGAGATGAACCGCAGCCTGCCATTCGCCCTTGCCGCACTTCTCAGGTTCGCGAAGGCCCTCACGGGGTCGTCGAAAAACATCACGCCGAAACGCGAAATGAACGTGTCACAGCTTGCGGGCTCGAAGGAGTGAGTTTCCGCGTTGGCGCAGATGAAGCTTGCGGGAGTGCCGGTCCTTTCGGCCCGGGCCCGTGCGGCGGCGATCATGGGCTCGGAAATGTCGATGCCGGTGCAGCGGCCTCTCGTGCCGAGCTGCCGCGCGGCAGCCAGGGTAGTGCCGCCCGTGCCGCAACCGACATCGAGCACATGGCTTTGGGGGAATGAGTGTCCGGCGGAGACCGCGTCGACCAGGATATCCTCCAGCGGCTCGAACAGCTGATCGAGCAATTCCTGCGTTTCAACCCAAGCGCGTCCGGCCGGGCCGTTCCAAAGAGCCGTTTGCTCGCTGTTGGCCTGCTGCGCGATGTTCATCGAGCTCTCCTTCTGTTTGCCTTCAAAGCGTCGATAGCGCGGCGGTCGATAGCGTGGCATTGATAGCGCGGCATTGATAGCGCGGCGTCAACGGCGTGCGTCAATGGCGTGGCGTCAACGGCGCAGCGTGGCAGGCCTCCTGGACTCATTCGGCTGGGACCCCGCCGCTGAAATCTTGAGGGAGCGCCCCGGATCGATCAAATCCCGCCATTCGGGTCGCCAGAGCGAGGCCAAAACGCATTCCACCATGCAAAATGCGTCACCCGCTCC
>DASZVD010000032.1:0-6056 GCA_035547375.1 Steroidobacteraceae bacterium | reverse complement strand
GAGGCCGGCTTCCTGCAGGAGCTTCGCCATGTAGAGCGAGGCGGAAGGGTCGCGCTCGCTCGGTTTCAATACGAAGGTGTTGCCACAGGCGATCGCCACCGGAAACATCCAGGCCGGCACCATGCAAGGGAAGTTGAACGGTGTGATGCCCGCGACGACGCCCAACGGCTGGCGCAGTGTCCAGTTGTCGAGGCCCGTGGAGACCTGGTCGGTGAAGTCGCCCTTCAGCAGCTGCGGGATGCCGCAGGCGAACTCGACGATCTCGATGCCGCGGGTCACCTCGCCCTGGGCATCCGAAAAGACCTTCCCGTGCTCGCTGGTGATGATGGCCGCGAGGGCATCCTTGTGCTCGTTCAGCAGGTTCAGGAAGCGCACCAGAATGCGCGCGCGCCGAATCGGCGGCGTGTCCGCCCAGGCCGGGAAGGCGGCGGCCGCGCTGGCGACGGCTGCATTCACGTCCTCCGGGGTTGCCATCGCCACTTTGCGGGCGACCGCTCCGGTCGCGGGATTGAAGACTTCCGCGGTCCGGCCACCCTGCCCGTGGGCCGGCCTGCCGCCGATCCAGTGGTGGACTTCGTTCGGCAGGGCGGCGAGGCCGGCGGCCGCCGAGCCCGCGGTAGCGTTCGCTCCAGTCGAGCCTGGGGCGGCGCTCGCGGCGCTGGTCGAGGCGGTGGCGGCGGGGCCCGGAGCGGCGCTGGTGCGCGAGGACGGGTTGGTCACGGTCATGGCCTTCTTCGGAAGGAAAGGGAGGCTGCGAAGTTTGGACGATAATGGCGCTCCCGACCACGTATCCAAGCCAGGAGAGGTTCCGCCATGTCCCGCCCTCCGTTGCCGCCTTTTACCGCTGAAACCGCCGCGCAGAAGGTCCGTATGGCGGAGGATGCCTGGAACGGACGCAATCCCCACGCAGTGTCCCTGGCTTACACCGAGGACAGCCGCTGGCGCAATCGGGCCGAGTTCATCCACGGCCGCGCCGAAATCGTGGCCTTTCTCACCCGCAAGTGGGCGCGTGAGCTGGATTACCGCCTCATCAAGGAGCTCTGGGCGTTCACCGGCAACCGGATCGCGGTGCGCTTCGCCTATGAGTGGCACGACGACAGCGGGCAGCACTTCCGCTCCTACGGCAATGAGAACTGGGAGTTCGACGAGCAGGGACTGATGCGGGTGCGCATTGCCAGCATCAACGATCTGCCGATCACGGCCGCCGAGCGCCGGTATCACTGGCTGCTGGGGCGCCGGCCGGACGATCACCCGGGATTGAGTGCGCTGGGGTTGTAAGCCAGGTCGTCATGGCGATCTGCCGGATCCGTTGAAGTAACATAAATTTGACCAAAGCAGCCGGATTGATAAACTCTTTGTAAGATGGTGCCGGGACTGCGCCGTCGCTGGAGTGCGCATGCCCAAGAGCCCGGTTGCCCTGACCGTCATGCCCCCCGCCGCCGAGCAGGCGCTGCGGGCCCTGGGCGAGAACCTGGCCATCGCCAGGGTCCGGCGCCGCGAGTCGCAGCGAGCCTGGGCCAAGCGCCTCGGGTGCTCGGTGCCCACCCTGATTCGCCTCGAGAGAGGTGACCCCGGAGTCGGAATGGGGATTTATGCCACGGCATTATGGTTAATCGGAAGGGTCGCCGCGCTGCCGGACCTGGCTGCGCCGGGGAGTGATCGGGGGGCGCTGGAGAACGAGGTGAGGGGGGCGCTGAAACGGCGCGCGGTTCGGTCCCGTGCATCGGCGGAGGGGCGCCTCGGTCGTGACAGGCAAAAGCCGTGACCGGTAAGGGCCGTGACCAGTAAGCGTCATGACTGGTAAGCGCCGTGACCGGTGAGCGCCGCCAAAGGGCTGCAGGAGCAACGCCTTCTGCATCCGCGTACGAGCCGAGAGATCAGCTGTATCTCTGGCTGCTGACTCGCCCCGAGGAGCCCGTTTTCATCGGCGAGCTGACTCTCGTCCGCTCGACGCAGGGCGTTTCTCTACGCTACGGCGCCGAGTGGTTGCACCGTGGCTTTCCGCTTAGTGAGGATCTCCCGCTCATTGACGAGGAATTCCTGCCGGCCGAAAAGGGTATGGCTGTGGGGGCGGTGGACGATGCGCGGCCGGATCGCTGGGGCGAGCGGGTCATCCGGCTCATTGATAAGCCGTCACGGCTATCTCTGCTGGAGTATCTGTACTTCGCGGGCGATGACCGTTTCGGTGCCCTGGGCGTTTCGACCTCGCCCGACGAATACCTGCCGCGCCGTCTGGGTCCGTTGCCCACCCTCGAGGAGGCCGACAAGATCCATGAGCTCATTCGCAAGGTGCAGGACAACGAGCCTGTCCCGCCTGACCAAAAGCGCCTCATTTCGCCGGGTGTGACGATGGGAGGCGCACGTCCGAAGGCGCTTCTCAACATCGGCGGCGATCAATGGGTCATCAAATTCGCCGACGGTGAGCCCACGGATACACCGCTCATCGAGCACGCCACCATGACGCTTGCGCAGAAGGCCGAAATCCGTGTTGCTCCAACTATTGCGGTGAAGCTGACGCATGGCCATGCTGTGGCTATAAAGCGCTTCGATCGTGGCGACGGAGGGCGTGTGCATTGTCTATCTGCCGCCGTCGCGTTGCGTGCGGCTGCCGAGCGCTTCGGGTACCCGGAGTTGGCTCAACTGCTGCGCCGTCGAGGAGTCACCGAAGCGGACTTGTATGTCAGCCACATGCGTGAGCTGTTTCGGCGAATGGTTTTCAACATCCTGATCGACAACACGGATGATCACGAGAAAAACCACGCGCTCATCATGACCGACGCGCAGCAATACGCGCTGTCGCCGGCCTACGATGTGCTTCCTTCAGGGCAGGCGCTCGGGTTTCAACAGATGCGAGTCGGAGAGCGGGAGGCCGATTCGACGCTGGCCAACGCGCTGACGATGTCGCAGATGTTTGCGTTGCGCCGCGATGACGCCGTGCGGGAAGTGCGTGCCGTCGTCCGCGTCGTCGATGGCTGGAAGGAACACTTCCGGGCGTGTGGGGTTACGTCCGGGGATATCGACTCGTACGCGGAACAGATCGACCGGCCGTTCCTGCGGGAGCAGCGCAGGGAAATCAAGGAGCGGCGGCGGGCGTAAAGCCGAAGACCTTGCCGTAAAAGGCAAGCTCGGCTTCGAGCGAGCGCACGATGCTGTCGGCCTTGCGGAAGCCGTGCAGCTCGCCTTCGAACTCGATGTACTCGACCGGTAACCCCTTGGCCTTCACGGCGGCGACGATCGCGCGCGACTGGTTCGGTGGAACGACCTTGTCGTCAGCGCCCTGGAACGTAATGAGCGCCGCCTTGAAACCCTCGAGGTGGCGGATCGGCGCGCGGGCTTCGTAGAGGGCCTTGCCTTCGGGCAGCGGGGCAACCAGCCGGTCGAGGTAGCGGGATTCAAACTTGTGCGTGTCGTTCGCCAGGGCTTCCAGGTCAGCCACGCCGTAGTAATTGGCTCCCACTTTGAACACATCATGGAATGCGAGTGCGGCGAGCACGGTGAAGCCTCCGGCGCTACCGCCCCGGATCGCCACGCGATTGCCGTCGACTCGGCCCGCGTCGATCAGGTATTTCACCGCCGCGACCACGTCGCCGACATCGACAACGCCCCACTTGCCCTTGAGTCGTTCGCGATAGGCGCGGCCGAAGCCGCTGCTGCCCCCGTGATTGACGTCCAGCAGAGCGAATCCGCGTGACGTCCAGAATTGCGTCGCGAGTGCCAGCTCCGCTTTGGAGTGGCTCGTCGGGCCGCCGTGCACCTTGACGATCAACGGCGGCTTTTCACCGGGCGGTGCCTCAAAGTCGCGATTCGCCGGCGGATAGTAGAAGGCGTGGGCGGTGAGGCCGTCGGCGGTCGGAAACTCGATGGACTCGGCCACCGAAATGTAGCCGGGATCGAGGTGTAAGGCAGCGGGAGCGCGGATGACCTCGTGCCGTCCGCTTTCGACGTCGATCCTGACAACGGCCGCTTCTTCCGCCGGCGCGGTCGCGATGGCAACGACAGTTTCCGGCGAGAGCCGGCGGACATTCGACAACGCGACGTACGGAAGCAAGATCGGGCTGAGCCTGCCCGACTCGAGATCCACCGTTCCCAGCTTGTCGCGGGCATCGATGGTGTAACGCACGACCGCGCGGCCGTCGCCGGTCAGGGTGTAGTTCGCCTGTCCGAGTGTCCACAAGGGGCTGCCGATCTCGGCTTCGAGTGCCTGGACCGGTGTGACCTTGTTGTCCGCATAGCGATACAGATTCCACCAGTTCGACCGGTCGGAGAGGAAGTACAGCGTGCCGTCGGCATCCCACCGGGGTTCCATGACGGATTCCCCCGAACCCGAAGTGATCGCGGTGATGTTGGAGAGCGTCGTGCCCCGGATGTCGGCGACGAACAGGGTCGTCGCGTCCCACGGCATGTCCGGGTGGTTCCAGGCAATCCAGGCGAGCCGGCGGCCGTCCGCGCTCAGGCAGGGATAAGCGACGAAGTCGCTCTTGTCGAACAACACCGTGCCCGGGTCCGTACCCGGATCCGTGCTAGGGTTTGTGCCCGAGCCTCCCGAGGCAGTATCGATCGCCACCAGGGTGTTCCTCGGCTCACCGCCGGCGGTGTGGTCCTCGCGGACGCAGAAGAGCCGTGAGCCGGCGGAGTCGAGCTCATAGTCGGCGTAGCGATAACCCGCGGGGGTGAGGGGCTTCGGAGCGCCGTCTCGAGTCTGACGGTAGATGCGCTGGTCCGAGAAATTGCTGAAGTAAATCGTCTCGCGATCAATGACGTACGGGGTGCCGCCATATTCGTGAACCCGAGACCGGACGCCATAGCCGCTCGGCGTAAGGTCGCGCACGCGTCCGTCCGCGCCGGATGTCACCAGCACATTGCGGCCGCCATCGGCGGGGCGGCTCTCCACCCAGTAGGGGACGCCGTCGAAGACCTGCACGTAGTTGAGCGCAATCGAGGAGCGGGCGAGATCGCTCGCCACGAGCGGGGAGCTCCAGGTGCCGAAGGGGGCTCGTTTCATATAATCGCCTCATGACCACGCACACGCTCTTTCCCACTTTAGTCTATTCGGCGCGTCTCAGCCGCTCCGGCTGGCGGCCGCTCAACGATCGACTCCTGCACGAGTGTCAGCAGCTGCGTCACGATGACGCCGCGGGCCGCCGCTGGTCGGCGAAAAACTATCCTGGCGGGTTCACATCTTACAACTCCGCGAGTCGCATGCACCAACTGTCGCCGACGTTTGCCGCCCTGGAGCGCAAGCTCAAACGGCACGTCGCGGCGTTCGCCCGGACGTTGGAGCTCGATCTCACGGGGCGCGAGCTTGCCATGACCGATTGCTGGGTGAACATCATGCCCCGGCAGGTCGTGCACAGCCTGCACCTGCACCCGCTGTCCACGATCAGCGGCACGTATTACGTGCAGACGCCGCGGGGCGCGCCGGGCTTGAAATTCGAAGACCCCCGTCTCGATCGCTTCATGGCGGCGCCGCCGCGTTTGCCCCACGCGCGCAGCCGGCCCTGGTTCGTGGTGCCGGCGGAGGCGGGCAACGTCGTGTTGTTCGAGAGCTGGCTGCGGCACGAGGTGCCGCCGAATCCGGTGGCCGCGGAGCGGATCAGCATCAGCTTCAACTACAATTGGTTCTGAGGGCGCGGGGTTCCGCAGGCGCGGGCGCGAGTTGGAAGTTGAAAAGCCGGGCGGCTGCCGGCCGCCGGCGTGTTGGTGACTGCAATTGGCGACGCTCCTGAACCCGAAGTGAACGCGATGCGTGAAACACACTGGATTTTCAGGGGTCAACGGACACATCCGACCCGCGTTGAGTTAAGCTGAAGCGGCTCGAAAGAGTTTTGGCGGCGAATCTGCGCCACGGGCATTCAGCAACTGTTCAGGAAACGTTCAGGAGAGGGGAATCATGCGTACCCAATGGCTCAAAGGCTTCATTCCGGCGCTGGCGCTGGCCACGCTCCCCGCGCTCCCCACGGCATCGCAGGCTGCCATCGCCGTCGGCGTGTCCATCAACATTGCGCCGCCCGTGCTGCCCGTCTACGTGCAGCCCCCGCTTCCCGCGCCTGGATATA
>DASZVD010000031.1:0-5124 GCA_035547375.1 Steroidobacteraceae bacterium | reverse complement strand
TGGGACAACGGCCGGGTCGACAGCGCCGATGAAGCCAGGCAGCGCGTGCGCGAGCACAAACGGCGCGGCGCCGATCTCATCAAGCTCATGCCGTCGGGCGGGATTGCTTCCACCGGGGATGACCCACGCCAGCAGCTCATGACGAACGAGGAGATGCGGGCCGCGGTCGAGACGGCTCACGGGCTGGGCATGAAGGTTGCCGCGCACATCTACCCGGCGGCCGCGATCGAGAACGCCGTGCTGGCCGGGGTCGACTCGGTGGAGCACGGCTCCTTTGCGACGGCGCAGACGTTTGCCCTGATGAAGGCTCACGGCACCTATCTCGTGCCGACCCTGTCCGTTTACGACGTGTACTACGCCGCCGCGCGCGATCATCCCGAGCTGTTGACTCCCGGAACGGCTGCGAAGGAGTTGCAAAACGACCTGCTGCCCAAGCAGAACCTGCCGCTGGCGGTACGCTCCGGCGTGAAGATCGCGTATGGCACGGACCTGGGCGAGGGCGATCACGCGATGGAGTTCGGGTTGCTGATCCATAACGGCATGAGCCCCATGCAGGCCGTATTCGCCGCCACGCGCAATGCGGCGGAGCTGCTCGGCGCCGCGGACAGGATCGGCTCGTTGCAGGCGGGACGGTACGCCGACATCGTGGCCGTGCCGGGCGATCCGCTGCGCGATCCGGATCAGTTCGAGCACGTCAGTTTCGTGATGCAGGGCGGTGTGATCCACCGGATTCACGGAGCGGCCACGGCGGCGCTGCCGGACTGATCGGCCGGACTGATCGGACAGCCTCCTACGCCGGAGGCTGCGACCGCAGGCCGCTGAAGCTGTGCATTTCGAGTGCTGGAGCTGCGCATTTCGGGTGCTTTCGTGCCCCGCCGGCGATATACTTAACCTGATAAACATCTGCCTGAGCCAACGGGGAAAAGCATGATCAGCGAGACGGAACTGGCGGCGTTGTCCCACCCGGGCGCGCCACAGATGAGGACACGCGAGGTTCCTGGTCCACTCGGCCGCGCCTCCCTGGAACAGTCGAAGCACGTCGAGTCCATGGCGCGCGGCGGCGGTGATTTCCCACTGGTGTTCGACCAGGGATTCGGCGTCACCGTCAAGGATCCTGACGGAAATCTCTACATCGATCTTTCGGCCGGCGTCGGCGTGAACAGCGTCGGCCGCTGCCATCCCCGGGTGGTGGAAGCCATCCGGGCGCAGTCGGAACGCCTCATGCACGCATCCGACATCAGTAATTCGCGCCGTGTTGAGCTGGCCTCGCGGATCTCCGAGATCATGCCTGATGGCCTGCGCGGTAACTGCATCACCTACTTCGCGCAGGCCGGCAGCGGCGCCCTGGAGACCGCCGTCAAGTTCGCGAAGCGGATCACCGGACGCCAGCAGATTCTGGCCTTCCACGGTGCCTACCATGGCGTCTGGAATGCTTCCAACGCTCTCACGACCGGCAATCAGTATCGTTCGGGCTACGGGCCCTTCATGGGGGGAGTCATTCACGCCCCGTATCCGTACGCCTACCGATTCCCGTTCGACACCTCCCGCAAGAGCGCCGAGCAGATCGCGGGCGAGTATGTCGATTACCTCCTCAATACCCGCTACACCGGTGCTGACGATGTCGCCGCGGTGATCGTCGAGCCGGTGCAAGGCGAGGGGGGCTACATTGCTCCCGCACCGGAATTCCTGCAGCTCCTGCGCAAGGCCTGCGACAAGTCGGGGGCGCTGCTGGTCGTGGACGAGGTGCAGGCGGGAGCCGGACGCACCGGTAAAATGTGGTCCGTCGAGCACTCCGGCGTGAAGCCGGACATGTTGACGTTCGGCAAGGGCATGGGCGGTGACCTGCCCATGGCCGGACTGGTCATGCGCGCCGATCTCGCGCAGGCCATTCCGCCCGGATCGCAACCCGGCACGTTCGCGGCCAACGCCCTGTCGGCGGCGGTCTGCCTCACGAACATCGCTTTGTTGCAGGACCCGGCACTCGATCTCATCGGCCGCGCGCACGAGGTCGGCGCGGAAGCCATGCAGAAGCTGCGTGCCCTCGACAGCCCGATCATCGGCGAGGTGCGTGGCCGGGGCCTGATGATCGGGATCGAGCTGGTCGCGGACAAGACTTCCAGGACGCCGCTGTCCGCCGACAAGGTCGGACACGTCGTCGTGGAGTGTTTGCGTCGCGGCGTGATCATGGTCCCGTGCGGCCGCAACGGCAACGTGCTGCGGATCATGCCCTCCCTGACGATCCCGCGCGACTATCTGTTCGGCGCCATCGATATCGTCGCCGGCGTGTTGGCAGCCTGTCGCCCTTAAGGCTGCGCGGCGCTCGACCGGCCGAGCTCCTCGGCCAGCACCTTCTCGACGGGTACCGGCTCGAACAGCGGTACCCGGCGCACGAATCGGGTCCAGAGGAATGCATAGGCCGCCGTCAGGGCGAGCATGGTGCCGAACGGGACGAACACCGCGCCCGGGCGGGTTCCCGCCGGCGCGATATAGACCATCGCAATCACGATTCCCGCGATCGAGACGATCTGCGGCACTGGAAACCACGGCGCCCGGTAAGGCCGCGGCAGGTCGGGGCGCCGCAGACGCAGGGAGATGACTGACAAGGCCACGAGGATGTAGGCCACGCTCCACGCGCAGACGGCCGCCAACACGAGATTCGCGAGCCGATCGACATCGCCGTGGATGTACCAGGCGTGCAGGCACGGGATAGCTGCGGAGACCGCGATGCCGACCAAGGGCGTCTTCAAGCGTGGGTGCAGGTAAGCGAATGCCCTGGGCAACGCGCCGTCGATCGCCATGCCGTAGAGAATGCGGGGCAGCCCGGCCATCAGGGTGTTGATGGTGGCGGCGCCGGCGAACAGCAGGCCGATACCCAGCCAGACCCGGCCGAACGGACCCATGACACTCTCGGCGAACTGCGGAATCGCCATCGGTGTGTCCAGCAGGTGCTGGGTACCGCTGGCGTCGACCGGCACATTGAGAACCTGGCGCCGGATCGCGATGCCGTAAGTGAACATGCACAGCGCGACCGCCCACAGGCCCGACCGCATGGCGCGCGGGATCTGCCGGGCAGGCTCGCGGATCTCGGCCGCGAGCGGCGTCACGAACTCGAAGCCGACGAACATGAACATCGCCATGCCTACGAGCGACAGGATCGAGGGAAGGTCCGTGCCGACACTGGACGCTCCAAACACTCCCGCGAGCGGGACGGCCGGCGCGTGCAGGATCCCCGCGATGCCGAAAATCATCAGGGTGAGCCACATTCCGGCCGTGAGCACGATCTCTATCCGGCCGTAGACCCGGATGCCGAGCGCGTTGGTCGCCGCGAACAACAGCACCATCCCGACACCGACGAGCCAGGAGGTGCCGCTGCGCTCCAGCACGGTGTTCAACGACTGGAAGTTGACCAGCGCCATGATGCCGCTCAGGACCGTTTCGGCCGTGCCCGCGAACACGTGCACCAACAGGTACGCGGAGATCGTGCCGGTAATGGCGCAGAAGCGTCCCAGGCCGCAGGAGATGTAGTCGTAGACCGATCCGGTGGTCGGCAGGATGGCCGCCGCCTCCCCGAACGAGGTGGCCTGCGCCTGCATCACGATGAAGGCGAAAGCCACCGCCACGGCAAACGCCCAACCGCCCATGCCGAAGCCGCTGGTCACCGTCAGAATGACCGGGCTCGCCATGATGAGCCCCACGGCCGTGGCGAGCGCGGTCGGGAACCCGACTGCGCCCTGCGCCGGCCGCTGTTCTGCCGCTGCCGCGCTCATGTCAAAGCGCGCGCGTCCTTCAGGTAGTCTTCGGCGGCCGCGACGGCCAGCTCGACGAGTTGCGGTGTCAGCTCGCACGCGGTGGGCTCGCCCCGTCGGGTGTGCACCCAGCCGAGATACGTCGTGCCCCGTGCGGCCAGAAACATCGGCAACAGCCGCACGTGCTCGTCTCCGAGCGGCCGGTGGCGCCGATAGCCTTCGATCAGCGCGTCACGCGCCAGCTCGTAGAAGCTCTCGCGCCGGATGAAGTACAGCGAAGTCGCGATGTCGAACATGTGCCAGCCGTAGCCCGCGTCGTCGAAGTCGATGATCCGCAGATGATCCGCATCGACGAGGATATTTTCCGGCACCAGGTCCGCATGGATCAGGCCAAAACGGTCAGGCCCCTTGCCGTAGGCGGCGAGCTCGCGCGTGACCCGGGCGCGCAGGTCTTCGAACAAGGCGCGTTGCGCAGCGGTGAGATCCGCCAGCTCCCAGAACCGGCCCCACAGAGGGTGGTCTCCCGTGAGACCCTCGTCGCACCAGGAGTGTCGCTGGAAGCTCGCCGGCGGTTGCCAGGCGCTGGACTGGTTGTGCATCCGGGCAGTGAGCTCCCCCACGATGCCGTAGGTCCGCCTGACCCAGCTGGCGTCGGCCGTCACGCCTTGCTCGACGGAGCCGAGCTGTTGCCCGTCGATCCATTCGAACACATCGACCTGGCGCGGGCCGGGCACGTCAGGTACGTCAATCAGCTCGAACGGCTGCCCCGAGCGTGACAGGACCGCGCGCGGTACTTCGATCCCGCTGTCGCCGAGAGCCTTCATCCAACTCGACTCGGAGCGCAAGGCCGCGTCGGAGTGATATCCGAGGCGGTGAATGCGCAGGACGACGCGGCGGTTGTCGGTCGTGTAGACCGCATAAACGGCGTTCTCGCGCACCTTGATCGGCTCGACGCGGGCGCAATCGAGGGGCCAGCGGGAGACGGCCGCGAGCGCCATGCGATGCAGGCGCGAGTTTTGTTCGGCGGGGGGCAGGGCCGCGAAGCTGCTGGAGCTCATAGAGCGGTCATGACCTCGTCCAGCGTGCCCAGGAGGAGATCGGCGTTCTCACGGCTGAAGGGCATGGGAGGCCGGATCTTCAGGATGTTGTCGTGCAGGCCGATGCGGCTGATGAGCACACCCCGGTCGCGCATGCCGTTGATGATGCGCTTCGCCTCGGGACCGGCAGGCTCTTGTGTCTTGCGGTCCTTCACCATCTCGACTGCGAAAAACAACCCACCGCCGCGCACGTCGCCGATGAGTGAGTGCTTGTCCTGCAGCTTGCGCAGCCCGGCGATCACGTAGTCGCCCACGACCTGCGCGTTCTCCAGGAGCCGGTC
>DASZVD010000030.1:0-14658 GCA_035547375.1 Steroidobacteraceae bacterium | reverse complement strand
CATGACCGTGGTCGGAGGGACCTTGCCGGTGACGGTCGACGTCAGCACGACGAGCGGCTCGGCGACGTTGGTATACCAGATCGACCGCAATAACAACGTCCTGACGATCAGCCCGATCGACATCACGACGACCACTGGTCTGACGTCATTGACGGACGGCCTCGCGGCGGGTGGCATCGTAAAAGCTTACGGAGTACCCGAGGCGGACGGCAATTTGAAAGCCTACGTCCTGGCGTACTACACAGGAACGATGCCCTCGACGAACTGAGCTATACCGTCGACGAGCTGCTCCACGGCGGAGTCACGGAACCCCGGGCAGGGTCCGTGACTCCGCATCGTCATGTGGAGAGTGATAGACTGGGAACGTGGAACGACAATTCTTTGTGCTGACGCTGCTCGCGAGCATCGGCTATCACTTTGGATGACTTGAAGCGCATCGCCCGCCGCGCGATGTTGGATCGCGGCCTGCTGCCGGATTTCTCGCCGGAGGCCTTGGCACAGGCCAATGCCATCACGCTGCCACCCCTTGGGCAAGCCGGTGCCGGCGCCCCTTCGGCCATTCGGCAGGGCGACTCGCTTACCGGTTCAGGCGGGGAGCAAGGTGGGTCGCCGCGTGATCTGCGCGCTCTCCTGTGGGCCTCCATCGACAACGACGATTCGCTCGACCTCGATCAGCTCACCGTTGCCGAGCCGTTGGCGGGCGGCGCCGTGAAGATTCTCGTCGCCGTGGCCGATGTGAGCGGCACCGTGGGCATCGGATCCCCGATTGACGATCACGCACGCATCAACACGACCTCGGTGTACACGGCGGCGCAGATTTTCCCGATGCTGCCGGAGCGCCTGTCCACGGACCTGACGTCACTGGCGGACGGCGCGGACCGGTCGGCCTACGTCATCGAGATGACGATCGACGCGGGCGGCGACTTGAAAGGCTCCGACATCTATCGGGCGCTCGTGCGCAACCGGGCCAAGCTCGCTTACAACAGCGTTGCGGCGTGGCTCGATGGCAAAGCGCCCCCGCCGCGGCGCCTGGCGGCGGTTCCCGGGATGGAGGAGCAGATCCGCATTCAGGACGAGGTTGCGCGGGCGTTGAAACGGGTTCGCCGTGCGCGCGGCTCTCTGACATTGGAGACGTTGGAAGGCCGGCCTGTGTTCGAGAGTGGAGTCCTGAGCGATCTGCGTCCCGATGAGCGCAACCGTGCGAAGGACCTCATCGAGGATTTCATGGTGGCGGCGAACGGGGTGACCGCGCGCTTTCTGGAAGGCAACGGTTTCCCGTCGATCCGCCGAATCCTGCGGACTCCGGAGCGTTGGCCGCGGATCGTCACGCTCGCGCGGCAGGCGGGCGAACGGCTGCCGCTGACACCGGATGCCGTTGCGCTGAGCGCTTTCCTCGCCAGGCGCCTCGAGGTGGACCCGGTTCACTTTCCGGATCTCTCGCTGAGTGTCGTGAAGCTGCTCGGCCGGGGGGAGTATGCTTTCAAGCTGCCGGGGCAGGAGATTCCGGGCCACTTCGGGCTCGCCGTGAGTGATTACACTCACTCCACCGCGCCGAACCGCCGCTTCCCCGACCTCATCACCCAACGGCTGTTGAAGGCGGTGCTGGCGGGTGGTCGGCTTCCTTATACGAGCGATGAGCTGCAAGCGCTGGCGCGACATTGCACGGACCAGGAAAGCAGTGCGGCCAAGGTGGAGCGCGCAGTGCGCAAGTCGGCGGCGGCACTGTTGCTCAGGCCGCGCATTGGCGAGCGGTTCGATGCGATCGTCACCGGAGCCACCGACAAGGGAACCTGGGTTCGCATCCAGGAACCTGTGGCCGAAGGGCGGGTCGTTAGAGGGTATGAAGGGCTGGACGTGGGGGATCGGGTGCGGGTCGAGCTGGTACACACCGATCCCGCCCGGGGTTTCATCGATTTTGCGCGTTCCCGCCGAGCCTCTTGATGCCGGGACGGCGCGCCCTCATGTCGAGGGCAGGATCTTTAGCTTCACATCGAGGCGGAGAAAGGTAATGTTCAAGCGGATTGCGGCTTCCACGGTCCTGGTTCTGGCTTTGAGCGCCGGCCCTGTCCTGGCCGCCGACCCGACCATCGATCAGGTGTATCAGGCCGCGCAATCGGGACATCTCGATCAGGCGCAGCAAATGATGAATCAGGTGCTGCGGGACCATCCCAATAGCGCCAAGGCCCACTATGTGGAGGCCGAAGTCGCTGCCCGCGCAGGCAACCGCACCCGGGCCCGTGAGGAGCTGGCCACGGCGCAGCGAATCGACCCCAGCGGCTCTTTCGCCAATGCGGGGTCCTTGGCAGCGCTTCAGCGCGAGCTGGCGCGCACGAGCTCGAGCGGCGGCTATATCCGAGCCGTGCCTCAGGAGCATCGCTCTTCGGTTCCGTGGGGGCTGATCCTGCTGGTCGTTGCGGGCGTGGTCATTGCCTGGGCGCTGCTGGCCCGGCGTAACCCGCCACAGTACGGCGGCTACACGCAGTATCCGGGTGGCGTGCCTCCCGTAGGCCCTGGTGGCGGCTACGGCGGTCCGGCCGGTTATGGCCCCGGCGGCTATGGGCCTCCCATGGGCGGCGGCATGGGCTCCGGCATCGTCGGCGGTCTCGCGAGCGGACTCGCCATCGGCGCGGGTGTGGCGGCCGGTGAGGAGCTGGTGCGACACATGATCGATCGCGATGGCAACCGTGTGCCGGTGCCTCCGGACTATGTGCCGCCGGCGGATGACAACCCGAACATGGGAGGTAACGACTTTGGCGTCACGGGAGGCGGCTCCTGGGACGACAGTGGCGGCGGTTCCTCCTGGGGTGGTGATAGCGGCGGTGGCGGCGGCGACGATTGGACCTGACGCCGATCTGACGCCACGCCAACCTGACGCCGCCGGCCCCGGCCGGCCGGCCGGCGTCGACCCCGATTCAGTGCGTCTTCCCGATAAAGGCCGCCACGTTGTCGTGCAGCGCTTTCAAGTCCGGCTCGTGGGCGTAGACCATGTGTCCCGAGGTGTAGAAATGCGTCTCCGTGTTGGCCATCAACGCAGGCTGCACCGGTAGCTGCTGCAGCTCCCACTGGGCCGCGAAGAATGGCGTGGCGAGGTCGAAGTAGCCGCCATTGAGCTGCACCTTCAGTTTCGGGTTCTGCTTCATCGCTGCGGCGAGGTCGGGCATGACGTTCATGCTTTGGGGAGCTTTCTGGGTGGCGCCGGGGGGCTGGTGCAGAAAGTCCCATTTCGTCTCGATCTCGGCTTCGGCCTTGTAGGTCTTGTGGTCGCCGAACTTGAGCGTCCTGCGGACGTAGTCGTTGAATGAAGCCACGTATGCCGAGCTGAGCGCGGCCGATTGCGGATCGTACTCGGCCTCCTTGCTCAGCGGATCGAGTGTCGGGCCGGAGAAGCGGCTGTCGAGCCGTCCGGCCGTCACTTCGCTCCCCAGCAGGTTCTTCTCGAATTCGCCGCCGTTCACCCGCAGGTTGGCTTGCTCGATGTACTGTTGCGGCAGCCCGGTGTATTCGTGCAGCTTGGCGGCGATGGCGGCCTTGCGCTCGGGTGTCAACGAGTTGCCCGCCTTGAGGGCGCTCCAGTAATCACCCAGCGCAAACTGCTCGACTTCGGGGAGCAGCGCTTCGAGGGACGCCGGTTGGTTCGGCAGCTTGTGGTGATACCAGGCGGTTGCCGCATAAGTCGGCAGCGCGAGCGCGTAAGGCTGGTCCACCCCCGGGTTGTTTTGAGGCGCGTCCGCGCTGTCATCCATGGATAGAAACGCCGAGAGCAGAATCACTCCGTTCAGGTCGATGGATTTCTCGTTCTGCAGAACGTACGCCAGCACGGAAGCGCGTGTCGTTCCATAACTCTCGCCGAACAGGTACTTCGGTGAGTTCCAGCGCCCGTGCCGCGAGAGGAACTCGACGATGAAGTTCGCGAAGGCGTGCGCGTCCTCGTCGACTCCATAGAACGCCTTCTCCTTGTCAGTTCCGCGCAGATGACTGAACCCGGTGCCGGGTGCATCCACGAAGACCAGATCGCTCGCATCGAGCAGGCTGAATTCATTGTCGATGACCTTGTACGGCGCTCCCGGACTGTGCGTATCGTCAGGGGTGACCACGCGGTGCGGGCCGAAGGCGCCCATGTGGAGCCAGACGGTGGACGAGCCGGGCCCGCCGTTGAACAGGAAGGTGATCGGCCGCTGCGGGCTCTCGTGCTCCCCTTGAAAATAGGCGACATAGGACATGCTCGCTTCGGGCGGTACCGGCGGCGGGGGCCCGTTGTGATCGACGGGCGGCGGATCGTCATCGAGCGGGTCTTTCTGATGGACGACCAGAATGCCGGCTTCCGCCTGGTAGACGAGCTTGCGGCCGGCGACGGTGATGGAGCCTTGCGTCACCTGGCTTTCGTCCGAAAGATGGCGGGGCGACTCCTTGTCGTCGTTGGACCTGGTCTCGGCCGGGGTGTCGGATTTCGTCTGGGGCTCTTTTGCCTGCAGGGCGGAGACGGCGAGGAGCAACGCAAACAGCGCGCAGGCTGCCGGGACAGGTCGGCGGTTCATAGATTCGGCGTCCATCTTGGGAAAGGGTCGGAAAAAGCCGGCAGTATAGTGCAATACCTAGAGGGTCTGGCGCCGGCGTCCGAGCCGGCTCAGCATCAAGCCCCCACCGAGTCCCAGTAACGTGAAGGTGCCCAGCGCGCCGCCGCCATGGCTGCCTCCGGTGCTGCCGGCCGCGGAGTTGACAGTTAGTGGGGCGGACGACGGCAGCTGGGCCAAGGCCGCGTCGATCTGGATGAAGCCGTGGCCGTCGTCATAGTCGTAGGCGCCACCGGCCACTCGGGGTGTCATGGGCAGTGCGGAATCCTGCAGCGCGGCGATGATCTGCGCCGGCGTCAGCGCCGGGTTCGCCTGTAGCATCAGGGCGGCGGCGCCGGCCGCGTGTGGAGCGGCGGCGGAAGTGCCGAAGAAGTTAGGGAAGGAGGCGCTGTTCTGGCAAGCGGCGATGGTCGTACTCAGCGTGTCACTCGGGTAGCCGTAGTCGGTCAGCAACCCGCCGAGCATGGTGTTGTTGACGCCGTCCGGCCCGACGAAGTCCGGCTTCTCGCGTATCGTAGGTGTGCTGAGCCGATTGCCGGAGGTGTCGAACAGGATGGGGTCGCCTCCCGCGGAAGAGAAGCTCTCCAGGGTCGCGGGACTCGTACCACATCCGGGCGAGTCGAAATAGAACGCCGCGCCAACGGCTGCCGCCGTGGCGGCTCCCGGGTGACCTTGGAGAGTAGGGCTGTTGGTGGCGAACTGGTTGATCGAAACCCGCGCGCCGTCTCCCGAGACCAGCAGCTTCAGCCGCCCGGGGGCGCCACCGCTCGCAAGTCCGATGGTCAGCGTGACGGTCACGGCGCTGGTGTTGCCTGTGGAGCTCGCGGGGTTGCCGATGATCAGAAACTGCACGGGATCGCCGCCCAACGCGCTGCCGCCGGTGCAGGGGGCCGGGCTGGGGTAGGAGTCGTTGTCCGTCACGAGGTCGGAGCCCACGCCCGACAGACACAGGTCGATCGAGCTCGTGGCGCCGCCGCTGTTGGGGGAGCCGGTGACATAGGGCTGGTCCCATTCCACCACCAGGTAGACGAACTCACCCGGGAACAGCCCGGGGAGGGTAATCGGCAACGCCGTCGTGGTGGTCGCACCGCTCGGATCGAAGTTGAACAGCTTTTCGCTGGCTTGCGCACCGTTGCCTTGCACGGGAAAGCTCGGCGCGGTGCTCTCGTACGACACCCGGGCGTCGTTGCCGGCCGAGGAGAAGTACACCACACCTTTGGCCTGTACCGTATTGATGGCCTGCGCCACCAGCCCGTCCTGGAAGAACGGCTCATCCGGGTAACCCACGTCGTCGTCGATGACCTTCGCGCCCGCGTTGGCTAGGCTTTCGATGCCATTGGCGAAGTCCGCCTCGCCGTTCTCGGCCGTGTAGAAAGCCAGGCCGGCTCCCGGTGCCACGGCATGGACGATCTGCAAGATCGCACGGCCTTCGTCGGTGAACGGGAGCTGCTCCGGCGCACCGTAGTCCATGCAAGAGGCTTCCTTGACGACGCTCACGCCGGATGGCAGCGCACTGGTCGATTGACCCGTGGAGGGTTGCTCATCGGTGGCATAGGTGGCCGTAAACCCGAATGGCGCATAGCCGTTGGTTCCGCTGGCGGGGACGCTGCTGTTCGTGTACTGCGCGAAGCAATCGAAGCTGTCCGACAACACGCCGACCGTGACTCCATCTCCGGTGAGAGCTGGGTATGTGGCGCGGACAGCGGCGCTTCGCTGAGCGAAATCGCCTTGTGTCGCGACGATACTCGAGCGTGTCCTCGGCATCGACGCACGCGCGTGGTGAAGCTCCGCTACCGTGGCAGCGTTCTCGAGCTGATCGACGGGGAGCCAGCCGCTGACATCGTTCGAGTAGATCGAGGAATCGCTCAATCCCAGCTTCTGTAGAGAAGCTTGCAGTGCACGCGCATCACCGGTGGTGACGGCGTCAATCAACACCTCTGGTGTAGTGAGTGGCACGCTCAACCTGAATCGCGCAGCCGGATTGATGGCGTGCAGCTCCCGCAGCCGATGTGCGGCGGGGAGGCCGGGATAGCGCTGCGCGATATCGCGTAGGGCTCCGCCCAGCTTGAGGGCGGTGAGGGTGGAGCTCTTCTGCGGAACACCAAACACGCTCAGGCGTGGAGTCGTGCCGGTGTTCGCGGTGCGGGTCGGGGTCGAGGCCGCCGCGGCGGGGGTGATTGCGCTTGCCGCGGAATGGGCCATCACCGCAACCAACATGAGGGAGGGTCCCGCCCAGCGATGATTCCGCATCAGACTTCCTGCTCCCACAGCGCAAGACAACGCTTAGGCCATCTTCCGCTCAGCTCGAGCCGCCGTCAATGTCGCCTTGGAGCGTCATGTTAGGAGGCGCAGGGCCCGGGCGTTACAATCCGTTGCGACGACGGTCTCTTGCGGAAGTGAAGGAGTTGTCCATGAGCCGGTTTACACTCAAGGGTAGTGAAAGAGCGCCGCTTCCGGGCGCCCGTGCGGTTGCGCCAGCGGATCCGAAGGAGCCTGTCGAGGTCTGCGTGCTCATCCGCCGACGCAGTCAGCAAGCGTTACAGGATCGTGTGAGCCGCCTGAGCCGAGCGGATCGGTCGCTCGGGCATCTCAGCCGCGACGAATTCGCGCGCCAATTCGCGGCCGATAGCGGGGATATCGCAGCGGTCAAGACGTTCGCAGCCCAGCACGGCTTGCGTGTCGTACAGGAGCATGCCGCGCGCCGTACGGTGACTCTCTCGGGCACCGTTGCTCAGATGGAAGCTGCGTTCGGTGTGACCCTGAAGCGCTACCAGCATCCCCGTGGGAGCTATCGGGGACGTGAGGGCGCCATCCAGCTCCCCGCCGAATTGAGCGGCATTGTCGAGGCCGTGCTGGGCCTGGACAACCGGCCGCAAGCGCAGCCGCACTTCAGGGTGCTCAGGCACGCCCGGGCCAACCCGGTTGCTTACACTCCGACACAGATTGCCACGTTGTATGGATTTCCGGACAGCACGGGGCAGGGGCAGTGCGTCGGCATCATCGAGCTCGGCGGCGGCTTCAAACCCGCGGACTTGCAGACGTACTTCAGCAACCTTGGGGTTGGTGCCCCGCAGGTGACCGCGGTGTCCGTCGACGGCGCGCAGAATGCGCCTACGGGTAGTGCGGATGGCCCCGACGGCGAGGTCATGCTCGATATCGAGGTGATCGGCGCGATCGCACCCGGGTCGAAGATCGTGGTCTATTTTGCACCCAACACCGACGCCGGGTTCCTGGATGCCCTCACCACCGCGATTCACGACACTACGAACAAGCCTTCGGTCCTGTCCATCAGCTGGGGCAGCTCCGAATCAACCTGGACCGCGCAGTCGATGACGGCGATGGACGAGGCTTTCCAGGAAGCCGCGACTCTCGGCATCACGGTATGCGTGGCGTCGGGCGATAGCGGTTCGAGCGATGGCGTAAGCGATGGAAACGATCACGTCGATTTTCCGGCGTCGAGCCCTTATGCCTTGGCGTGCGGAGGAACGAGCCTGCGTGCCACGGCCACGAGCATCACCAGCGAAGTGGTCTGGAACGACAGCGCGCAAGGGGGCGGTTCGGGTGGCGGGGGAGTCAGCAGCTTCTTTGCCGTACCGACGTGGCAAACCGACCTGAAGGTGACGAAGGCAGGCGGCACGACTTCGCCTTTGGCCAACAGGGGCGTCCCGGATGTCGCAGGCGATGCCGATCCGCAGACCGGCTACGATGTACGAATCGATGGCAGCAACACCGTCCTCGGCGGGACGAGCGCGGTGGCGCCGTTATGGGCGGGTTTGTTGGCGCGCGTCAATGCGCTCACCGGCAAGTCGGTCGGCTTGATCCAACCGCAGCTGTATCGGAATCCACAAGCGCTGCGCGATATCACCAAGGGTAACAACGGCGACTTCTTTGCCGCGGTCGGGTGGGATGCCTGCACGGGACTCGGCACGCCCAAGGGCGGGGAAGTGGCAACGGTATTCTCGGGGGGTGACTGAGCAAAAACGGGCATACTGTCCGCGTGAACCCTGGAGCCCCTGAATTCGAGTTTGTCGTGCTGGGCGCCGGGGCCATCGGGTCGATTCTGGCGGCCCACCTGGCCCGGGCGGGTCACTCCGTGGCGATGCTGGCGCGCGGCCGTCGCGCCGAGCAGGTTCGTGCTGACGGGTTGCACATCACGGGACTTGCGGAATTCTCGACGCCGGTTCGCGTCTTTGCGGATCCCCGGGAGCTGCGTAGCGCCGGTGTTTTGATCGTTGCGATGAAGACCCCGGGCACGGCCGAGGCCCTGGCGCGAATCCGGCACGCCGCCGTGGAGACGACGTTCTCCATACAGAACGGCCCGCTGAAGAACGAGCTTCTCGCTGAAGCGTTCGGCGAGTCCCGGGTTCTGGGGGCGCTTGCCGATACGAGCGGTGAGCTGTTACCGAGCGGGGAAGTGCAATTTACGCGCAACGTCAACCTGTTCGTCGGCGAGCTCGCGGGTGGGTTGAGCGAGCGAGCTGAGCGGATCGCGAAGGCGATCGACGCCGCCGGAGTGCGTGCGGCGGCTGTCGCGGATATACGGAGCCTCGAGTGGTCGAAGTTCGCGGCATGGGTGGGGCTGATGCCCCTGTCGGTGACGACCCGCGCGCCGACCTGGCGGTATTTGACAGATCCTGATGCCGCGTTGGTTCTGGCGCGCCTGGTGCGCGAGATGGGCCGGCTCGTCCGGGCGATGAACATCACTCTCACCGATCAGTCGGTTCTTCCCGTGGCGACCGTGTGCGCGAGCACGGAACCCGATGCCGCGGCAACGATCATCCGGGTAGGGCGCGAGTTCGAAGCCAAGGCTCCCACGCACCGGATGTCCTCGTTGCAAGACTTCGAAGCGGGCCGGCCGCTCGAGATCCACGAGACCCTGGGCTACGCCTTGCGCAAGGCGGCGCAGTACGCAGTGGCGCTGCCTCTCGTCGAGACCTTCTATCACATCGTCGCCGCTGTGGACCGGATGCGCTCGTAAGTCTTTCCCGGCCGTCGATTCCTCACGCCGGAACCCCTCCGCGGATTTTTCTTAACGGGATTTGGTCTAGGCAGCGTGGCCTGCGCCGCTACGATGCAGGGATGTCCAAATCAACAACTACAGCGTAAGTCGGAGGCTTCATGACGGCAGGATTGCGCATCTGGCGGCGCGCGGCGCTCCCCATTCCTTTTCAGTACCTGACGAAGTGGTGCTTGCCCGCCGTCGCAATGATTCTACTGTTGCCGGCGGCTCGAGCGGCGGAGCCCGCCGTCGGCACGGTCGTGGGCATCGTCACCAACTCCGCCAAGGCACCCGTGGCGCACGCCACGGTAACGGCCATCAAAGTGGGCGGCGGAGCCATGCGGGCGACAGTGTCAGGGAGTGATGGTGTTTATTCGTTTCCCGACCTCCCACCCGGTGTATGGTCGATCACGTTCCACGCGGACGGCTATGCGGATGTGACCACCTCTCGGTTGGCGGTTGTCGCGTCCCAGGCCACCCGCAGCGATATCGTGATGGCCGGAGGACCGCCGGTCGCCGCACCGGTGCCCGCGCAAGTGACACAACAGGTGGCGCAGCAGGTGGCACAGATCGTGCCCGAGGCGCTGCAGGCGCCCGATGCCGCTCCCGCGGACGACAAGGTGACGCCGTTGGCGGACGTCGGCTACATCGGCTGGATGAACGGCAATTCGCGCGAGAGCTCGCCGATCTTCGACACGAAGTTCTTCACGCCCGAAATCCGGTTCGACGCGAACTATCTGTACGACTCCAATCATCCGAAGGATCACACCATCGACGGCTCGACCGAGGAATTCCGCTCGGGCGAGTTCCAGATCGAGCAGGTGAGCCTGGGCGGCGATTTCCATTGGCACAACGTGAAGGCGCGGTTCCTCTCCATGTTCGGCCTGTTCTCGGTGACCACGCCGCGCAATGACGCCAGCCAGGCCGTGGGGCAGTGGGACCTGCAGGGCGCCTACAAGTACTTCTCCGAAGCCAACGCCGGATACCACTGGGACGTTGCTCACGGCTTGAACGTGGATCTGGGCATGTTCGTGTCCTACGTCGGCCTGTTCAGCTACTACAACTTCGACAACTGGACTTACCAGCCGTCGTTCGTATCGTCGAATACGCCGTGGTTCTTCAACGGCATGCGCATCCAGTTCTGGCCCACACAGCACCTGAAGATCGAGCCCTGGCTCATCAACGGCTGGCAGTCCTACGCGAAATTCAACTCGCACCCGGGATTCGGCGGCCAGATCCTGTGGATCCCCAATGATTCGCTCAAGCTGGTCTTCAACACCTACACCCTGGGCCAGGACAACATCTCGAACCAGTTCACCAACGGGGTGCCGCTGAATGCCGGAGCCAACGGCAACCAGCTGGCGCAGATCGCCACCATGTCGTTGCCCGGCACGCCCTACGTCAACTGGTCGAAGGTGCAGCGCATCCACGAGGATGACAGCATCCTGGTGAAATACTATGACGCGCACGGCCAGAACGGCCGCGGCATCTCCAGGATGGCCTTCTCGCTGACGGGGGATATCGGTTGCCAGTACGGTGGCGGAGTCAGCTGCACCGGGGGGCCGAACAAGGAGAGCTTCCTCGGCGCCATGCTCTACAACCGCATCTGGTGGAACAATAACAAGTGGGCCGTGACGATCGGCGGCGGCGCCTACAACAATCCGGGCCGGTATCTGGCGTTGACGCCGCCGATCAACGGCGCGACCGCGGCGACCGGGACGTCTTACTTCAGCCAGACCCCGGGCATGAAGCTCTTCCAGTGGGACACGCAGCTGAACCTTCAGTGGATGCCGAACGATTGGATCACATGGTGGACGGAGGCGACATTCCGCCATTCCAACGTTCCCTACTGGAGCGGTCCTGGCGGCATCACGGCTCCCGGCGCGTTACCTTCCGGCTCGGGCAGCGCCAGCGGCAATGTGAACGGAGTGCCGGGAGGGCTCGTCTGCAGGGACGGGACTACCGCTACCACGCCGGGGTGCTCAAACGATGGCGGCTTGTGGGAGCCCGACCTGCGGACCCGCGAGATCGTCTTTGGGGCAGGTGTCATGGTGAGATTCTAAGAAACGACCACTTCTGGCGGCCCGGAGCGCATCGCACCTATTGGGGTGGCCTCTGGAAAGTCGTGGCGCTCGAAGGCCGCCAGAACGTCGCCGAGCGAGTCCTCGGAGCAGGCAACCAACAGCCCCCCGGAGGTCTGCGGATCGCACAGTAGTGCCCGCTGCACGGCGCTGACACCCTCTCCGAGTCGTATTTGGCTACCGTAG
Organism: Steroidobacteraceae bacterium; assembly: GCA_035547375.1. GTDB lineage: Bacteria > Pseudomonadota > Gammaproteobacteria > Steroidobacterales > Steroidobacteraceae > 13-2-20CM-66-19. Next base: position 2,821 of record DASZVD010000030.1, on the reverse strand, counting down.
GAAGCCCAATTTCGCGCGGAAGCGCCGGTGACGAAGCCTTGCTCCGCGAGAGTCATTACGTCGTTCAGCAGAGGTACGCGCGACGCACTCAGTTGTGCGGTGAGCTCTGCGCCGCGGCACATCTCCAGGAGATGACCGAGAAGCCCAAATCCCGTGACGTCAGTCATGGCGTGCACACCCGGAAGGCGGGCGAGGTCGGGGCCCGGCTGGTTCAGGTGAGTGGTGACTTCGATCAGGGCACGGTAGCCGGCCGCATCGAGCCGTTCCTGCTTCAGCGCCGCCGACAGGATGCCGACGCCGAGCGGCTTGCCCAGGACGAGGACGTCGCCGGCTCGCGCCGTGGAGTTTCTTTTCACCTCGTCCGGGTGCGCCAGGCCCAGAGCCACCAGACCGTAGATCGGCTCGACCGAGTCGATACTGTGTCCGCCCGCGATTGGGATGTGCGCGGTGGCGCAGACCGTTTCGCCGCCGCGAAGAATCTCCCGGATGGTTTCGGGGGCCAGAACCTTGATGGGCATTCCTACCAGGGCGAGCGCCAGGATGGGTGTGCCGCCCATGGCATACACGTCCGACAGGGCATTCGTCGCCGCGATGCGCCCGAAATCGAACGGGTCGTCCACGATGGGCATGAAGAAGTCCGTGGTGGCGATGAGGGCCTGGGTGTCGTTCAGCCGATAGACGGCTGCATCGTCCGCGGTTTCCGTCCCGACGAGGAGATCGGCGAAGACGCGCGTGGAAGCTACGTTCTTCAACAGATCCGCCAGGACACCTGGCGCGATCTTGCAGCCGCAGCCGCCGCCGTGAGACAACGAGGTGAGCCGAGGAGTATTCATCATCGACCTCCGAGCCAGTGGCGGCGGAAGGCAGCAGGAGTCGAACCTACCAGGAAGCGGTTGACGCCCCCTTCTGGGTTTGAAGCCCAGCCACACCACCGGGTGCGTGTACCTTCCGATTCTTTCACGGGGGCCAGCCGCTATCTTGACGGAGCACGTGGGTATCGCGGATACGCCGCGTGTACCCCACTCGGTCGAAGAACTCCAGGATCTGGATGCTGCGCTTGCGGCCCAGGCCGAGGGCATCGCGATAGCGAGCGGCATTCACCGAGCCGTGTTCGCGCGCGAGCCGCGTGATGATGGCGGCGAGCTCCCGAATGCACTCGCGGTCGTAGTAGAGGTCCGGCACGACTCGATACAGACTGCCTTGTCTGACCGACTTGCGCAGCACGTCGCGTACCCGATCTTCCGACTCGTGCGAAGTGGCGGCCAGCTCGCGCACCCAGGGAGGATCGAACCCGCCGGAGGCGATCAGGGGCTGCAGCTTGTTCGCCAGCTGTTGGTCGTCGCTCGACAGGCACGCTGTGTGGTCCGGCAAATGCAACCAGGGGCCGCTGCGCACGACCGCTCCTCTGGCGAGCAGGCTCTCGATCAGGGCTCGCCACAGAGGCTCGGCGAGGTCCGGCGCGACCATGCGACGCAGGCGCCCCAGGGCGAGGCCGTGCTCGTCGGGCTCTTGCGCGTGAAACGTCCCCAGCGCCGTGCAAGTGTGTTCGGCCAATGCGGACCAGTGTACGGGGTGAATCACGAAGCTCTCGCCCGTCGCCGGGACCACGATGGCGTCGCGAGGCAGATCCAACAGCCCGGCGGGCTTGCCGGTGATGCGAACCAGCTCGCTCGTTGTCAGGCCCCACGGGGACTGCTCCAGCAGGGGCGCCAGTCCCTCGCCGGCGATCATCTTTTCGAGCGCGTCGTGGCGCGCGAGGCGTTGCGGCGAAAGGCGGTTGCGGGTGGGTTCCGTAGTGTCGAGGACGATACCTCCGGCCACTGTGTGCAATGCCTGCGCGTCACGCACGATGAAGCGGTCGCCAGGCGAAGCACAAACCGGCTTCTCGAAAATCAACTGTGCACGGGTGATGTCCCCGGTAAGCGTCGCGATCCGGGCGAGACGATCCGCGGTACCCAGGTGAACGTGTACTGACGAGAGATTTCGGCGGCCCTGCCCGTTGGCCGGCGTGTGCAGCCACCGCAGGCGGACACCGATGCGAGTCGTCGGTACGAACACCTGTGGATCGGCAAGCCAGTCGCCCCGGGAAAGGGCGCTCGTTTCGACACCGGCGAGGTTCAGGGCGCAACGTTGGCCCGCGCGGCCGCGATCCGCAGGGCGATTTTGGGCGTGAATGCTACGGACACGTGTCTCGACACCCGCTGGCATGATGAGAACCGCATCGCCCGTGTGAATCTCGCCCGAGAAGACGGTTCCGGTCGCCACCGTGCCGTGGCCGCTCAAAGTGAACACACGATCGACCGCGAGCCTGAACAGGCGTTGATCCTCCCGCTCGGGCAGCCGTGCTGCGCACTCGAACAGGTGTTGACGGAGTGCCTGGGTGCCCGGATCGTCCGTCGCCGCGGCATTGACTGCAAAAATGCACGCGTCCCGTAGTGGCGTGCCTGCCAACAATGCGGTGACTTCAGCAACCCGTCGCGACCGCACGTCCGCCTCGACACGGTCGGTTTTCGTCAAGGCGACGGCACCGCGGGAGACTCCAAGCGACTCGAGGATCTCCAGGTGCTCGCGGGTCTGCGGCATGACGCCATCGTCGGCCGCGATCACCAACAGCGCGAAGTCGATTCCGCAGGCGCCGGCCACCATCGTGTGCACGAAGCGTTCATGGCCCGGCACGTCGATGAACCCCAGTCTCTCGCCGTCGGGAAGGGGAGTGTAGGCGTAGCCGAGCTCGATGGAGATCCCGCGCGCCTTTTCCTCCTTGAGGCGATCGGTATCGACGCCCGTCAGGGCGCGGACCAATGTGGTCTTGCCGTGATCG
>DASZVD010000029.1:0-2575 GCA_035547375.1 Steroidobacteraceae bacterium | reverse complement strand
GGACGTGCACGAGTTGTTCCTGCAGCTCACCAGCCTGACCCAGACGCCGAGGTTGAACAAGCTCGTGCAGTCGCCGTTCGGCATGCACGAGATGGTGTTGTCGAAGCTGGCGCGCGAGGCCGAGCACGCGCGCGCCGGCCGCAAGGCCCACGTCATAGCGAAGATGAACGCCCTCGTCGAGCCGCAGGCGATCGAAGCGCTCTACAAGGCATCCTGCGCCGGCGTGAAGATCGATCTCATCATCCGGGGCGTGTGCGCCCTCAAGCCGGGCGTGCCCGGACTGTCGGAAAACATTCAAGTCCGCTCGGTCGTCGGGCGCTTCCTCGAGCATTCGCGGGTGTGTTATTTCGAGAACGGCGGCGAGCCGGAAATGTTCTGCGCGAGCGCGGACTGGATGGAGCGCAACTTCTTCCGCCGCGTCGAAGTGGCTTTCCCGATCCAGCGGCCGGCGCACCGCGAACGGATCCTGCGCGAGCTGCAGTGCTATTTGAGTGATACGTGCCAGTCGTGGCGACTGCTCTCCGACGGCCGCTATGAGCGCATTGCGCGCGCGAAAGAACGCCCGGTGAATGCGCAGGTCGAGCTGTTGAGCTGGTACGCGGCGGGAGCGTCGACGGCACCCTGACTCAGGACACTAGGCCCACGTCCCGCCCCCATTGCAGCGAGCCCAGGGCCGGGGCGCGCCGCCCGCGGCACGCTTCTACCGCCCCTTGCTGAAAACCCGCAACCGGAAACTGGCAGCGCGCAAGTAATCGGTCTCCTGCTGGAGATCCGCGGACGTCAGCGGGTGATCCCTCAACCAGCGCGCCGGGAATTCCACTTCCAACGACTTCGGCGTCGCCTTCAACTCCAGGGCCGGCAGCGCCGTGGGGCTGCGCCCACGGTGCAACAACACCGCGAGCCGCAACAACACGATAAGATAAGGCGCGTTCCGGTCCCACGGAGGAACGAGCTCCTCGAGCCCATCCAACGTCAACTTGCGCCGGTGCGCGCCCACCAGACGCGCGAGCAGACGCTGCTCCTCCCTGGAGAAACCAGGCATATCAGCGTTTTCCAACAGATAGGCGCCATGCCGCTGATAGCCGCTATGCGAGACGTCGAGGCCGATCTCGTGCAGCCGCGCGCCCCACTTCAACGCCAACTCGGTCAACGGATCGTCCAGACGCCAGGTCTCGCGAGTCTGCTCCAAGAACTTCAGAACAGTCGCCTCGACACGCTCAGCCTGCGCAAAATCGACGTGGTAGCGCCGCTGCATGGCCCGAACGGTGCGCTCGCGTGCATCCTCGTCCGTAAAGCGGCCGAGCATGTCGTATAGCAAGCCCTCGCGCATGGCGCCTTCAGCGATGCGCATTTCCTTCACACCCAGGACCGCGAATATTTCCGCGAGGATGGCGACTCCGCCAGAGAATACGGGACGCCGATCGTCGGTGATCGGCGCAAGCCGCAGCTCTCGGATGTGGCCGGCATCGACCAGGTAGCCGATGGCGCGATCCAGGCCGGCGGCGGTAATCGTGATGGCCTGGGAATCGAGCTCCCGAATGGCCTCGCCAATGGCGCGCACGGTACCGGAGCTCCCGGCGCAGCGCTCCCAGCCTCGTCGACGGAAAGCCGCTTGCACGGGCTCCAGCTCGAGGCGCGCTGCCATGCGTGCCCGCTCAATCCTTTTCGCCGAGATCTTTCCGTCGCGGAAGAAACGTTCGCTCAGCGAGACGCACCCCATCTGCAAGCTCTCGAGCTCCAAAGGAGCGAGGCCCTCGCCGATGATGAGCTCCGTGCTACCGCCACCGATATCGACCACGAGCCGCTTACCCGGCTCGCTAGGCATCGTGTGCGCGACGCCGGAGTAGATGAGGCGAGCTTCCTCCATACCCGAGATGATTTCGATCGGGTGGCCGAGAGCTTCGCGGGCACGCTCGAGGAATGCCTGCTTACGGTGAGCGAGACGTAAAGCATTCGTGCCGACGACGCGCACACTGTCAGCGTGCATGTCGCGCAGACGCTGCCCAAATCTCTGCAGGCAAGCGAGCGCCCTGGCCGCGACCTCCTTGTCGATGCGCCCGTTCTCTTCGACGCCCGAAGCGAGACGAACCATCTCACGAAGGCGATCGATGACGACCAGCTGACCGTGGGAATACCTCGCCACGATCATGTGGAAACTATTGGACCCAAGATCTACCGCCGCCAGAACGTCGGGGACGCTGCGGGGACTGGTGCGTGCTTGTGGGGACGAGGAACGGGCGGATGCAACCGGTCGCACGCGGGATGCCGAGGGTCAGGCGGCTGTGAACGACGACCCGCAGCCGCAAGTCGTCACGGCATTCGGGTTGCGGATCACGAACTGCGCCCCCTCGAGGCCTTCCCGGTAATCGATCTCGGCTCCCGTCAGGTACTGCACGCTCATCGGGTCAACGAGCAGCTTCACACCGAGGTTCTCGATGCAGGTATCCCCCTCCTGCACCACCTCGTCGAACTCGAAGCCGTACTGCAGGCCGGAGCAGCCGCCGCCTTGCACGAAGACGCGCAGCATGAGATTGGGGTTTCCCTCACCTTGGATCAGATCCGAGACCTTGCGGGC
>DASZVD010000028.1:0-5714 GCA_035547375.1 Steroidobacteraceae bacterium | reverse complement strand
AACGATTAATTCTGGCCGACCTCTTCACTGTTTTCGATGTGCAAAGCCATCCCCGAGTCGTCCGCGCAGAGTCGTCGGATGACAATCGACATAACCGATAGGCGCCGCCGAATTTCATCGCTTGAAAAATATTGGCCTGGGTTTAAGCTGAAGAGTCTGCTGGCCAAGGCGAACCCTCAAGTGTCGAGAGCCCCACGGCGCCGTGATCGCCCTCGATGTCAGGCTGAATACAATACGTCGCCGCCATCGACGCTCGCCACTCGGGGGCCGTTCCACCTCGAAGCGACGGTTCGTGTGTTGCAGCGTCGCCCATCGAATCCGGTCGATGTCTGGGAGCACGGCCGCTATCTGCGCGTGCTGGCGCTGCCCGAGGGACTCTCGCTCGTTGAAGTGGAAAACCACGGGACGATCGCTGAGCCTGACGTTCGCTTCCTGATTCGAGGCGGAAGCGCCTCTTCTGCGACACGGCTCGCCGCCGGTGGGGTCCTGCGCAGGATCCTCGGTCTGGACGTGGATCCGCGACCAATGCAGCTTCTGGCGGAAGCCCAGCGCGCATTTTGCGTGACCGCGCTCGCGCTGCGCGGAATGCGGCCGCCCCGGTTCGCCGGTCTGTTCGAGGCGTTCGCCAGCGTCGTGCCCTTTCAACAGCTGAGCCTGGAGGCGGGTATAGCCATCGTGGCACGGATGGTTACCAGGTTCTCTCAATACCTCGAGTACGGTGGTCGTCGCTTCTACGCATTTCCAACAGCACAAGCGATCGGCGAGGCGCGTCTCGTGGCGCTCCGGGCGTGCGGCTTGAGTGCTCGAAAAGCTCAAACACTGCGTGATCTCGCCCGTATGGTGCAATCGGGTACGCTGACGGAGGACCAGCTCACGTGCCTGAGTACGCAGGAGGCATTCCGCACTCTCACCGCATTGCCGGGCATCGGCCCGTGGAGCGCCGGGCTGATGTTGCTGCGGGGTTTCGGGCGCACCGATGTGTTCCCGGAGGGTGACGTCGGGGCGGAGCGTGGCCTGCGCGCGCTGATGCGGCGCGGCCCAAAGGCGCCGCTTGCCGGTGTCATCGAGCGTTTCGGCGAGTACCGCGGTTACCTGTATTTCTACGCACTGGGCGGTTGGCTCCTGTCAAAAGGACTCATCCACCCCGGGGCCGGCGCACGTATGACCGCCTCACGCCGCCTCCGCCGCCACGCGTCGGATGGTGTCCAGCGCCAACGAGAGCGGCTCGGAATCCACTTTCGACGGAAAGCATAAATACGCGGGCAACCGGAACTCGGGTGCGCCCTGGACACGGTGCACCCGGCCGGTCAGCTCGTGCTCACGCAGCATCCGCGCCGGGAAGTAGCCGGTTCCCCCATGGGCGAGCAGGCGCTGCAGCCCAAGCCAGCCGATGTTGACCGTGAGCGCGGCGCCCACGAAATTCGGGAACGCCATGCAGTGCTGAGCAAAGAACTCCGCACCCCAATCGACATAGATGTAGTCTTTCGCCGGTTCGCGCGGCTGGTCCGCTCGCGTGGACACCATCACGAGCTGCTCCTCCAGCAGCCGTTCGATGGTAAGTCCCGGCCGGGACTGCGGCGTGTACATCACGCTGATGTTGGCGCGGCCATCGATGAGCGCCTCCATCAGGTCGTCTTCGAAGCCGGTCAGCGCCCGCACGGCCACATCCGGCGCGAGCGAGGCGAATACCGGCAACCAGCGCAGCAGCAAATCCTCCCAGAGACCGATCCGGCTGCCGACGGTCAGCGTGGCACGAAATCCGCTGACAACGCCGATCTCCTGGCGCGCCTGTTCGACCGTGCGAGTCAACAGCGCGGCGTGTCGTTGAAATTGCCGGCCCGCCGGCGTCAGGATCGTTCCCGCCTTGTTCCGAACGAACAGCTCCGCGCCGAGCACCTCCTCCAGACGCTGGATTCGCGTGCTCACCGTCGATTGCGTGACGTGCAATCGCTTCGAGGCCTCCACAAAGCTGCCGGTGGCGATCACGACGAGAAACGTGCGGGCGAGCTCGGTATCCATCGACGTAACCGATATATAACACCGATTTTCATCGCTTGTAAAATATTGCGGTGAGTCTAGGCTTGCGGGGCTCTCATTGGAGGGCCCCGTGAGCATCACATTACCCGCGTTGCCTTACGCGCTCGACGCCCTCGAGCCGTATCTTTCGCGGCGCACGTTGGCTGTCCACCATGGAAGCCACCATGGCGCATACATTGCCAAAACGCGTGCGCTCATCGAGCGCACCCCCCTGGAATTCGCCTCGCTCGAGAGCATCGTGTGCTCCTCGAGTGCAGAGCGGGATCAGCGGCTGTTCAATGTGTCCGCGCAGGCTTGGAATCACGAGTTTTATTGGCACAGCATGCGACGGGGCGGCGGCGGGGAAGCGCGCGGGGCCATCGCCGAGTTGATCGAAGAGTCGTTTGGCACCCAGAGGGCTTTCAGCCAGCAGTTCGTCACCGCCGCCGGCGATCAGTTCGGCAGCGGCTGGGCTTGGCTCGTGCTCGAGGACGGCCGAGCTCGCATCACCACGACGTCCAATGCGCAGACACCGCTGTCCTCACCGCAGGTGCCCCTGTTGACGATCGATGTCTGGGAGCACGCGTACTACCTGGACTATCAGCAGCGGCGTCTCGACTACATCGCCGCTTTTCTCGGTCACCTCATCGACTGGGATTTCGCGAATCAGAATCTGGCCCGGCACCTCGCTGTGGGAATGACGGCTGGCGACTGAGCCGACCGGATGCGGCCCGACGGGTGTGCCGGCGCTGATGAGGTAGCAACAGCGCATCAGGGAATGCGACGTTGCGGTGGTGGATTGGGATTGAACGGGAGTCCTGCAGCATGACAAGAGAGATCTTTCCGCAATCGACGCCAGAGCTCGCGGCCAGGCGTCGGGAGCTCGCACCGAGCATTCAAGAAGCCTTTACCACCTTCAGCGAGCGCGTTTTCGCCGCAGGCGCCCTTCCGGTCAAGATCAAGCAGTTGATCGCCGTCGCCGCGGCCCACGTGACGCAATGTCCTTACTGCATTCGTGGGCATACCAAAGCGGCGTTACGACACGGGGCGACGGCAGAGGAGATCATGGAGGCCATCTGGGTCGCGGCGGAAATGCGCGCAGGCGGAGCCTATGCGCATTCGGCCATCGCCCTCGATACCATCGAGCAAGTTGGAAACAGAACGGGAGGCTGATGTCAGTGTGGCGCCGCGCGAGCGACCACCGCCGCAGGCGGCGGAGTTTCCCACGAGTGGTGCGGCGGCGGCGAAGGCAGTTCCCATTCCAGTCCGCGCGCACCCTCCCATACCCGGTCGCTCGCACGCTGCCCGGCGCGGGCGCACTTCCAGATCACGTACGCGAAGAGAAGTTGCGAAGCACCGTATACGAACCCTCCGATCGAAGAGACCATGTTCCAGTCGGCGAATTGCGTGGGGTAGTCCGGAATCCGGCGTGGCATGCCGGCGAGGCCGAGAAAGTGCTGTGGGAAGAACAGCACGTTGACGAAGATAGCCGACAGCCAGAAGTGCCACCGGGCCACGCGCATGTCATACATGTGGCCCGTCCATTTGGGCAGCCAGTAGTACACGGCCGCCTGGATGGCAAAGACCGAGCCGGCGACCAGCACGTAGTGGAAGTGCGCGACGACGAAGTAGGTATCCTGATACTGGAAATCCGCAGGCACGATGGCCAGCATCAGGCCCGAGAAGCCGCCGATCGAGAACAGAAACACGAAGGCCACGGCAAACAGCATCGGCGGCTCGAAGCTGAGCGAGCCTTTCCACATGGTGGTGGTCCAGTTGAAGACCTTCACACCCGTCGGGATGGAGATGAGCATGGTCGAGAGCATGAAAAAGAGCTCGGCGGCGAGCGGCATGCCCACGGTGAACATGTGATGGGCCCAGACGATGAAGGACAGAAACGCGATGGATGCGAGGGCGTACACCATCGATTCGTAACCGAAGATCGGCTTGCGTGAGAACGCGGCGACGACCTCCGAGATGATGCCGAAGGCCGGCAGGATCATGATGTACACCTCGGGATGGCCGAAGAACCAGAAAAGGTGCTGATACATCACCGGATCGCCGCCGCCCGCGGCCGTGAAGAAGGTCGTGCCGAAGAAGTGATCCGTCAGGAGCATGGTGACCGCGCCGGCGAGCACCGGCATGACGGCAATGAGCAGGTATGCGGTAATGAGCCACGACCACACGAAGAGCGGCATTTGCAGGAGCGTCATGGTCGGGGCGCGCATGTTGAGGATGGTGACGATGACGTTGATCGCACCGAGGATGGATGAGACCCCCATCATGTGAATGGCGAAGATCGTCATGGGGAAGGCGGCCCCCGTCTGCAGCATGAGCGGCGGGTACATCGTCCAGCCCCCTGCGGGTCCTCCGCCTGGCACGAACAGCGACGAGAGCAGCAGGAGGAAGGCGAAGGGCAGGATCCAGAAGCTGAAGTTGTTGAGCCGCGGCAGCGCCATGTCGGGAGCGCCGATCTGCAGCGGAATCATCCAGTTCGCGAGTCCCACGAACGACGGCATGAGCGCACCGAAGATCATGGTGAGCCCGTGCAGCGTCGTCATCGAGTTGAAGAACGCCGGATCGAGGAGCTGGGTGCCCGGCTTGAAGAGCTCGGCGCGAATCAACATCGCCATCGCGCCGCCGACGAACCACATCGTGCCCGAAAAGACCAGGTACATCGTGCCGATGTCCTTGTGGTTCGTCGCGTACACCCAACGCCGCCAACCGCGTGGTGAGTGCGCGGTCGCGCCGGCCGCGGCGGTTTGTGAGTCAGGTGTCGTCGTCATAGCCGCGGATCCTCATCTATATGAGACAGAAGGCCGGCACCTCATGTGGCGTGCGCCACTCCACGCGAAAAACGACCCCCCGGAGCTGCCGGCGCTCACAGCAAAGCTGCCCTGAAGCTATCAACGGAAGCGTAGGGGACCGTTCCCCGTGAGACAAGCGATGAATATCGACCTTTGAAATCGGAGTTTTCGATATGAGAGGCACGCGCGCGAATCCGGCTGTTCCGGTGGGCGTGCAGTACTTTGGCGGACGGTATTGGGGCCGCGTCAGTCGGATGCTGTGTTGAGGTTTCTGTCGAAGCGAGGGTAGTTGCTGCTGAGCTCGAGATGCAGCCTGTCGTCATAGCTCGGATGCGCCGTGCAGTCGGCGAGCCAGTCCGCGAGGCCGGCGGCGGCGCCCGGCACGACGCAGCGGCAGGCGCCGCACAGGAGCATCCCTGCTCCGGCAAGAGCTACTGTCAAGCGTGGGCTCATTCTCGTTCTTCGCAGAGGCCTCACCGCGTGCTCTTGGCGCCGAACCGATATCGCAGCCGCAGCCCGTACATACGCGGTTCCCCGTAGCGCTGCACGGTGAACCCCAGGAAGTTGTAAAAGGCCAGCCCGCCGATCTCGTAGACCTTGTTGGTGGCATTGGAGACGTATAGTGACATGTCAAGTGAGCTGTTGCCGATCCGATTCCAGTCGGCGGCCAGGTTGAGCATGCCGTACGCAGGGCTGATGCCGCCGGGTGCGGAGATATCGCTCAGCTCGCCCACGCCGTTGACCGCCGCGGACTGCCAGCTCCAGTTGGCTCGCAGCGAGACGTCGCCAAGCTCCGCGGCGAGCGGCAGGTGATAGTCGGCATTCACTCCGTACTTGCGTTGTGGCAGCCTCTTTTCCGCCGTCAGCAGATCGGCGTCCACCCCCGGCTCG
>DASZVD010000027.1:0-2223 GCA_035547375.1 Steroidobacteraceae bacterium | reverse complement strand
ATTTATGGAGCCTCGCTGCTGACAGACCCGCTTGGGGCGAAGCGCGCAATGGGATACGCGTGTGCTCCGGAGGTGTTGCCGCCGTTGTTGACAGGACGCCAATGCCTCGAGATCTATGCGGCGGCGCTGGGGTTGAGCTCGATCGGCGAGGATGTGCTCGGGCTGGCCGAACGCTTCAACTACCTGTCGATGCTCGATCGGTTTGTCGCGGCGTACTCCTTGGGGACGCGTCAGAAGCTGGCGGTTTTGCTGGCGTTGCTGGGTGAGCCGCGGCTGATCGTTTTGGACGAGGCGTTCAATGGGCTCGACCCGGCGAGCTCGCTGGCGCTGAAGCATTACTTGAGGGATCGGGTATCTGCGGGAAGGTGCAGTGTCCTCCTGGCGACCCATGCGCTCGACATCGTCGAACGTTACGCTGACCGTGCGGCGTTGCTGCTTGATGGAAGGATTGCGCACGAGTGGCGGAAGGATGAGCTGGCGGCCATGAGAGTGACCTCGGAGGAGGGGTTCGAGGCGGCCTTGGCGGCCGTGGCGCGCGAGGTCGAGCGCCAGGAGACTGGCTGACTAACGATGTGCCCGCTGCGGCCGACCCCTCCTAGAGCTTGCGCAGCTGCTCCAGGTACGCCTGCTCATCCGGGACCCGCCCCAGCCGCTGCGCTTCCCAGAGCGCTTCCGCGAGCTTCTCCAGCATGGCGTGCTCGGCCTCGTGAGCGCCTCCCAGCCGGGCTGAGAGCCTCTGGTGGACCTCGGCGATGCCAGGGGGCCGATTCGTCGCGACCTGCTCCCGGATCGCGAGGTGCAGCCCCATATGGAGGAAGGGATTCTCCCGGCCGCCCTCGGGCGTGAACTCGGCGGTCAGGGCGCTCTCGCCGGCCTCGAGCCAGGTGACATATTCCGGGTGCTCGGCGATCACGGCGGCCAGCTGCGCCTCGAGCGGCTCGAGCGGCGCCTGGGCTCTGTATTTGCGCCACGCCTCGAGGTACCTGAGGCGCATCTGGTCCCGGCTCTGTCCGGCGAAGAAAGGCATCGGCTACTTCCGGCGGGCGGGCATCAGGCTCACGCGTGCACGGGGTCTCCGGCCTGCCGGTGCTGGAGCGGAAGCCCGCTTCGACCGGGCGGTCGGCTCGGCCGTTTTCGGTTGAGTCTTGTGCGGATACTCGCACAGGTCCCTGATGATGCACGTCGGACAGGCGGGGGTGCGGGCGAGGCAGACATAGCGCCCGTGCAGCAGCAGCCAATGGTGAGCGTTCAGCTTGAACTCGTCCGGTGTGTTCGCCACCAGGGCGTCTTCCACGGCGCGCGGCGTCTTTCCCGGTGCGAGTCCCGTTCGGTTGGCGACACGGAAGATGTGCGTGTCCACGGCGATCTCGGCGTGGCCGAATACCGTGTTGAGAATGACGCTGGCAGTCTTACGCCCTACTCCGGGGAGCGCCTCGAGCGCCTCCCGGTCCTCGGGCACCTTGCCGCCGTGCTTCTCGATGAGTTGCCGACACAGGCCGATCAGGTTCCTGGCCTTTGCGTTGTACAGGCCTACGGTCTTCAGGTAAGGCTTCACGCCGCCCTCGCCGAGCTTCACGATGGCTTCGGGCGTGTTGGCGACGGGAAAGAGCTTTCGAGTCGCCGCGTTCACACTCTTGTCGGTGGTGTGCGCGGACAACATGACGGCGACCAGCAGCTCGAACGGCGTTTCGTAGAGCAGCTCGGTCACCGGTTCGGGGTTTGCCGCCTGTAGCCGGCGGAAGAGGGCTTTACGCGTTGCCAGGTGCACTTGTCATCCCAAGGTCGACGACGGACGCGCCGCTTGTTTTCTGTTCGCCAGCACGACAGCCTGCCGCTGCGCGCGGCGCTCGATCCGGGCGTTGTGTGCGTAGAACCGTTCGCGATTCGAGCGCGGCTTCGGTTCCGGGGGGGCGCCAACGAGACTGCTTCGCGGCACCAGACTTATGCAGTCGACAGGGCAGGGGGCGATGCAGAGCTCGCAGCCGGTGCACAGCTCCACCAGGACAGAGTGCATCTGCTTCCGGGCGCCGACGATGGCGTCCACGGGGCACGGGGGTAGGCATTTCGCACATCCGATGCAAAGGGTCTCGTCGATCTGCGCCACCAGAGGTGGACCCTCGACACCGTTCGCTGGGTTCAGCGGTCGTGCGTCGCGATGAAGCAGGGTCGCGAGTGCGTCGATCGTCGCCGCTCCTCCCGGGGGACACTGGTTGATTTCAGCCA
>DASZVD010000026.1:0-4609 GCA_035547375.1 Steroidobacteraceae bacterium | reverse complement strand
CGCGGAATCGAACGAGAAGCGGCCGCTCTTGAAGAATCTCAGGCTGGCGACCGGCTGCACGATGCCGCAGGTGGCCATCATGATCGGGAACGCGCCGATGGGGTGCAGGCCCAACAGGGCGAGCAGCACCATGCTGGGCGCGTACGCGCCGATCCCGATGCTCATGAGCGCGCCGAGGAAGAAGTTGACGCCCACGGCGACACCGAAGCGCCAACCAGTAAGCCCCATCGCAATGCCGCCGATCGGAAACGCGCCCAGGTTGCTCATCAGGAAAAAGACGGCCGCCGTCAGCAGCGCAGCCCCCATGAACAATTGGATCGCGCGCCGCGGCAAGCGGCTCACGACTCCGGCGCCGAGCCACGCGCCCAGGGCGGCGGTGGCCACCATCGTCGCGAGTAGGGTCGGCTCGACCGCCACGGAAGTCACGAATACGACCGTCTCGATGAATGCGGCGGCATTGTGGCCAATGTTCAGGGTGCCGGGGATGAGCTCATCCGCCGGCTTGCCGCGGAATTTGAAAAGGGCCGTATTGGGCGCGAAGGAGCCGATGCCGAGCGCGTCGAGGAAATCGGTGACGAACCCGAAGACCACGTCCGCCAGCTGCGGGCGGGGCCGTGCCGCGCGTTGTCGCGCGTCCCGCATCCAGGCTAGAACGAATGCGACATTCACTCCCACCAGGGCGGCGAGCAGGCCGAGCTTCGCCGGACTCATGGGCGCCTCCGATCGATAATCGATACGAACATATCGTAACCCCCGCGGCACGGTACCGCCCGCGCGCCCGGCGTTCAAGTGCCGCGCGCACCTTTCGCGACCGTCCGCAATATGCCAGACTCGCCACAACGCCGCCGCGAGGCGGTCCCGACCGCGGACCGCAGTCCAATCAACAATCGCGGCCACGGCGGGCGATCGATGTACGGGGAACGTGATGAAAACTTGCCTCCTGCGCACTGCTCTGCTGTCCCTTGCAACCTGCACTCCACTGCTCGCCGCGCCACCGCCACCCTTGCCCGCCGAGCATCTCACCGTCGCTACACTGCCGCCCAACAACCCGCACCGGGTATACGTGCTGGACGAGGCGTTCAATAACGAGATCGACTCGCGCGTGTTGCTGTTCGACGGCGACACGTACAAACGGCTCGGCCAGATCGGCGCCGGTTTCAATCCCGGCTTCAATCTGTCGCCTGACGGCAAAACCACGGTCGTCGGCACGACTTACTTCGCGCGCGGCAGCCGTGGGAAGCGCACCGACGTCGTCGAGTTCAACGACAATACGACCCTCTCGGTCGAGCACGAGATCGTGTTGCCGCCGAAGCGCGCGATGACGCTGCCGACCTATTTCAACCTGGCCTTCAGCTCCGACAGCCGCTTTCTCTACGTGTCATACGTGACGCCCGCCGCCTCCTTCGGTGTGCTCGATCCGGCGAAGTACTCGGTACTCAGCGAGATCGACACCGCGGGCTGCGTGCTCACCATTCCCTCGGGCCCCAACAGAGTGTCCTCGATCTGCGAGAGCGGCCGGCTGCTGACCGTGACATTGAACGAGCAGGGACACGAGGCCTCGCGCGCGATGTCCGAGCCGTTCTTCGACGCCGACAAGGATCCGGTGTTCGTGCAGGGCATTCCCACGAGCGATGGCTATGCGTTCCTCTCCTTCCTCGGCGAGGTGCACGAAGTGGATCTCTCGGGCGCGCAGCCGGCATTTCATCCGGTCTGGTCGCTCCTCGACGCCGCCGACAAGGCGCAGGGCTGGCGCCCGGGCGGCACCCAGGTGGGCGCGATCCACAAGAAGCTCGGCAGGCTCTTCGTGTCCATGCACCGCGGCGGCGAAGGCACGCACAAGGCCGGCGGCACCGAGATCTGGGAGTTCGACCTGAAGACCCACAAGCGAGTCGCACGCTGGCCGCTGGCGGCTCTGAAGCTCGATGCGGTCGGCGCGCTGCAGGTCACGCAGGACGACGCGCCCATTCTCTTCGCGGCAACCGAGAAAGCGGATGTCGCCGTAATCGACGCTTTGACGGGGCGGCTGCGCCACGTCGAGAAGCAGTTGGGCCAGACTCCCTGGCTCATGATGAATCCCTGAGGCACCGGTATGCGCTCGCTCGACAAGCTGTTCGAAAACTCATCGCGCTCGCTGGCGCGCCACACCTCACGCCGCAGCGTGCTCGCCACGCTCGGCCAGATCCTCACCGGCGCGGCCCTCGTGCCGTTGCTGCCCGTCGACCGCTCCTCCCGCGCGCAGGCCGCCGAGCCGAAGGGCGCCGCCAAGGGCCAGAGCGATGATCCGAAGAGCTGTGAATACTGGAAGTATTGCGCGGTCGACGGCTTCCTGTGCTCGTGCTGCGGCGGCTCGTCCAACTCCTGTCCGCCGGGCACGCGACCCTCGCCGATCACCTGGATCGGCACCTGCCACAATCCGGCCGACCAGCGCGACTACATCGTTTCCTACAACGACTGTTGCGGCAAGACGAGCTGCGGCAACTGCGAGTGCAATCGCAATGAGCGCGAGAAGCCGATGTACCGGCCGTCGCGCAACAACGATCTCAACTGGTGCATGGCCAGCGGCGACAACTCCAACTACCACTGCTCGGTGTCGGTGATCCTGGGACTGTCAGAGTCCGCGAAGTGATGCACCGGTCCCGCGGCGCGACATGACGGCTCACCGATCTCAGCAAGCCGGGCCCGCCAGGCCTCAGTCAGTACAGCCCGTGAGGCGTCGGCAGGCCCGGCCCGCCGCCCGGCCACAACGGCCGGGTCTCGGGGCCCGTCTCGGCGCCGGGATCGCCCTGGCCGTCGCCGCGGCTTGCGGATCGGCCGCCTATGCCGATGATCCGGGCCAGAATTACATCCTGTATTGCATGGGATGCCACGGCGAGCACGCCGAGGGCGTTCCGGGCAAGGTGCCGCCGCTCGCGAACACGATCGGACGCTTCATGCGGACGCCGGAGGGCCGTAACTATCTTTTGCGAGTCCCCGGCGCGGCGAACTCGGTGCTGAGTGACGCGCAGCTCACCGCAGTGCTGAACTGGCTGGCTCAAACGTACGACCGCACATCGCTCGCCAATGGCGACGTACGGTTGTTCACCACGGCCGAAGTCACCAGCCAGCGCCATTCGCCGCTCGCTTCCGTCCTGGCGACGCGAAATCAGGTCATCCATGACCTCGCGGCGACCGGGCCTGCACCGCCATCGAGCTACTGATCCCCGGCTGCCATGCCATGGGACCCCCGTTCAAAGCGTTGCGAAAATGCGTCAAAGGCCTCAAAAGGCGTTTGACGAGCGCCGCGCGCTGTCTTAAATTCGAATCAACGTCACGATATATCGGTATCGATTATCGATCCTGAGTGTCGTCGACGGGTACAGTCACGCACAGACGCGACAGCAGCTTCGGCGCGCGCGGCAAAGATAATTGGGGAGGTAACATGCAGTCGATCGCTAACAAGGGAACCGGCCTGCCATTGCGCGCCCTGCTTGCCCGGGGACGGCTCGTCAACGGTCTTGCGGGTTGCGTGCTCACGGCAGCACTGCTGCCTGGTATTGCTCAGGCCGCGGCTGCGGACACCTCGGACACAGCAGCGGAAGCCCCTGCTCCACAGCTCCAGGAAGTGGTCGTCACCGCCACACGCCACGAAGAGGTTTTGAGCAAGGTTCCGATCAGCGTCAGCGCCTACACGCAGGAGTCGATGGATCAATTGGGCGTGAAGGACTTCACCGATGTCGCCCGCTATACGCCGGGCGTGCAGATCGACGCGGGGCAGACTAACGCCATCTCCATCCGCGGCATCAGCTCTTCGGGAGGCGCCGGGACCACCGGTATCTATATCGACGACACGCCGATTCAGCTCCGCGCAATGGGCTTCAATCCCGACGATACCCTGCCCAAGACCTTCGACATGGATCGAGTGGAGGTGTTGCGCGGCCCGCAGGGCACTCTCTTCGGAGCCGGCTCCGAAGGCGGCACCGTGCGGTACATCATGACGCAGCCGAGCACGACGAAATCATCCGGCTACGCACGCGCCGAGCTTTCCTACACGCAAGGTGGAACGGAGAACTACGAAGCGGGGGCGGCTTACGGCGCGCCCATCGTGGACGGCACTCTTGGGTTCCGTGTCAGCGCCTGGTATCGCAAGGATGGCGGTTACATCGATCGGATCGATCCCACGACGCTGGCGATCGTCGATCCGAACGCGAACCACGACGAGACCGCAGTGGTCCGCGGAGCCTTGCTCTGGGCCCCCACGGATAATGTGAGCGTAACGCCGAGCATCCTTTTCCAGAATCGCGAGCGTCACGACCCCTCGATCTACTGGCCACTGTATTCCGACCCCAGCAGCAACAAGTTCGTGAGCGCGAATCCGACGGCGCAGCAGGACCCGGACCAATACCTGCTGCCCTCCCTGAAGATCACCGCCGACTTCGGCGGCATGGAGTTCGTTTCCAACAGCTCGTACTATCGCCGCCGTGACCTCAGCGGCTACGACGGCACGCTCTACAACCTCAGCTACTATCAGACTCTCGGCTGGGCGGGCGGCGAGACGAACGCCCTGGGCACCGTCCCGGCTGCGGGCAGCGGGCCATACGCCGGGACTTCCCCGTGCGCGCCACAAGGCTTC
>DASZVD010000025.1:0-4655 GCA_035547375.1 Steroidobacteraceae bacterium | reverse complement strand
TGCGCAGATCGTGCGTCTGCACCGTCGCAAGCGCTTCCATAAGCAGCGTTTCGTCCAGCTGATCCGCCAACTGCAGCGTTCCACTGCCGCGCTCCCCGACGGCGTCGTCATCCTCAACGGACAGCGGGAGATCATCTGGTTCAACCGGATGGCCGGCCGGCTTCTCAATCTCCGCCGCACCGCCGATCTGGGGCTGCGCATCGAAAACCTCCTGCGCGAGCCGGAGTTCGCCCGGTACATTGCGGCGCAGGACTATTCCAACCCGGTGGTGATCCGCCCCACGACGGCGGAAGACACCCACCTGTCCCTCCAGGTCGTCCCGTACGGCGAAGGTCAGCAGCTCCTGCTCGTCCGCGACGTGTCGCGGCAGATGCGCTTGGAAGCCGTGCGTCGCGATTTCGTGGCCAATGCCTCGCACGAGCTGCGCTCGCCCCTGACGGTCATCAGCGGATACCTGGAAACGCTGAGTCAGGACCCTGCCTTGGACCCGGACCTACAGGGTCCCGTCGCGGAGATGCGCCGGCAGGCGGAACGCATGACCGCCATCATCCGGGATCTCCTCGAGCTCTCGCGCCTCGAGGAGACCGACGAGGTCGTCGGTGGCGAGTCGCTCGACGTACCGGCACTCATTTCAATGCTGCGGAAGGATGTGCTCGCACGGCCGATCCACCCCCGCGACGTCCGCGCGAACATCGAATCCGACGCACACCTCATCGGCGATGAGCCCGAAATCCATTCGGCGTTCTCGAATCTCGTCGACAATGCTGCGAAGTACACGCCGCCCGAGGGCTCGATCGAGATGCGTTGGTGGGTGGACGAGGAGGGCGCTCATTTTTCGGTTACCGATACCGGAATGGGGATTCCCGCGGAGCACATCCCGCGTCTGACCGAGCGCTTTTATCGAGTCGACGCGGGTCGTTCGCGCTCCACGGGTGGCTCGGGTCTCGGCCTCGCGATCGTCAAACACGTGCTGCAGCGTCACGGCGCCGAGCTGGAAGTCAGGAGTGTCCTCGGTAGCGGAAGCACTTTTACCTGTCATTTCCCTCTGCAGCGTGTCCAACAGACCAGGACAGCTGCAACGGCTGCGGGTTAACGCCTTTCCCTACTTCAATCCCGCAGCTTTTCATCACAACTCCCTCATTCGTAAGAAACACTTAGCGGCACTGTCACGGAATCGACATGCCGTTGGCCGACGCTAACGCCCGTGGGTCCCGGGGGAGCCCGTCAGGACAGGCTCCCGGACCTCCCGCCACAGAAGTGATGCAACATGGCCAACGGCAACTCCCAACGTTCTCGCAAAACGAGAGTCCGGACGCTGTTCCTGTCGGACATCCACCTTGGCTTCAGGCGTGCTCGCGCGTGGGAGCTGAACGAGTTCCTGCACGGCGTGGAAGCGGAAACCATTGTCCTGGTCGGGGACATTGTTGACGCTCTGAGCATGGCCCGGCGGTTCTTCTGGAGCCCCGAGCACACCCAGGTCGTGCGGACCCTCCTGGCCCGGCAGAGGGCGGGCGCGCGCCTCATCTACATCCCGGGGAACCACGACGCCAGCCTGGGGGTTATGGCGGAAATGCTGCAGGGACAGCTCGAGGTGCACCGTGAGTGGGTACACCGGACCACCCGCGGCGAGCGCTTGCTCGTCATGCACGGCGACCAGTTCGATGGGATCGTTTCTTGCGCCCCTTGGCTCACGCGATTGGGCGACGCGATGTATGATGTGATCGTCATGTTGAGCGACAGCGTCAATAACGTCAGGCGCGCACTCAAGCGTCCGTATTGGCCGGTTGCTGAGCGGATCAAGCTCGGCATCCCCGTTAGCGTCCGCTACATCGAGCAGTTCGAGACGGTTGCCTCGACGCACGCCAGGCAGCAGGGCTACGACGGCGTGGTTTGCGGCCATATCCACCGGGCTAACCTCCGGCACATCGAAGGCACCCTGTACTGCAATACCGGCGACTGGGTCGAATCCTGCTCCGCCCTGGTCGAGAAGCCGAATGGCGAGCTGGAGCTCCTGCGCTGGCAAGGCACGCAGGCGATCCGCCGGCCCTCCTCGGCGGAACTTCTCCCCGACGCAGCGTGAGAATTGCAATTGCAACCGACGCCTGGACTCCACAAACCAATGGCGTGGTCACTACCCTAAAGGCCACCATCGATACCTTGACGCGGCTGGGTCATGACGTCCGCGTGATTTCTCCTCAGGGGATCCTGAGCATCCCCGCACCGAGCTACCCCGAGATCCGCTTGGCGGTGTGGCCCGGTCCGTACGTCGCCCGAGAGATGAAGCAGTTCCGTCCGCACGCGATCCATATCGCGACGGAGGGGCCGTTAGGCCTGGCTGTGTGGCGCTATTGCCGCCATCGCCGGGTGCCATTCACTACTTCGTACCACACGCGGTATCCCGAGTACCTGCGTGCGCGCTGGCCGATTCCGGTCGGAGTCAGCTATGCGTGGCTGCGGCGGTTCCACGGCGCTGCCGCGCGCACCTTCGTCAGCAGCCGGAGCCTGAACGAGCAGCTTGCGGCCCGGGGCTTTCGGCACCTGCACCTCTGGCGCCGGGGTGTGGACCTGAACCGCTTCCACCCGGGGCCCCCGCACCCGGAGCTCTCCGGTCGCGCGCGACCCATCATGGCGTACTGCGGACGCCTGGCCGTCGAGAAGAACATCGACGCCTTCCTCGACTTGCGGGTGCCCGGTACGAAGTTGGTCATTGGAGATGGACCGCAGCGTGCGGAACTGGCGCAGCGCCATCCCGACGTCGTATTCGCCGGCTATCGCTTCGGCTCGGAGCTGGCCTCCATGCTCGGGAGCGCGGATGTTCTGGTCTTTCCCAGTCTGACCGACACTTTCGGGCTCGCGATGATCGAGGCGCTGGCCTGCGGCGTCCCGGTCGCGGCGTTTCCCGTCCCCGGACCCATCGATGTAATCGAACAGGGTGTGACCGGCGTCCTTCACGAAGATCTGGCGGTAGCCGTACGCTCCGCCCTCAGTCTCGACCGCCGTGTTTGCGCGCAGCGCGCCACGGCGTTTACCTGGGACGCGGCGACAGCACAGTTCGTAGCCGGCCTCGAGCCGATCCCGCAGGCCCTGCGAGCAACATTCGCCGTTCGCCGCAGTTCCGTTATCATCGCGCGCATTCTTGCTCGCGTGCAGACGAGGAGCCTGCCTGACCCATGACCGCAGGCTCCGCAACAGGGGACGCCAACTGATGGAAACCGCGGATCTCAGCCACCACATCTCGCGCCGTTTCAACGAGGACCTCGAACGTGTCCGCAGCAAAGTGCTGGGGATGGGCGGGTTCGTCGAACAGCAGCTCCACAAGGCCATTACGGCCCTGGTCGAGGGCGACAGCACCCTCGGGGAGTCGGTTGCCCTGGACGACTACCAGGTCAACAACATGGAGGTCTCGATCGACGAGGAGTGCAGCCGGATCCTGGCGACGCGCGCCCCGGCGGCGGGCGACCTCCGGGTCATCGTGGCCATCATCAAGACCATCACCGACCTCGAGCGCATCGGCGACGAGGGCGAAAAGATCGGCTATATCGCGTCCCGTCTGGCCACGATGGAGCGTCCCGCGGACAAGTACCGCGAGATCAAGCATCTCGGTCGCGTGGTTACGGAGATGGTCCACGACGCTCTCGACGCGTTCGCCCGCATGGATGTGGAATCCGCACTCCGGGTGGCGCGCCAGGACCGCCTCGTCGACGAGGAATATGAGGCCATTCAGCGGCAGGGCATCACTTTCATGATGGAAGACCCGCGTACCATCCGTCGCGCGCTTGACGTGATGTGGGTGGTGCGGGCGCTGGAGCGTATCGGCGACCACGCCAAGAACATCAGCGAGTACGTGATCTACATGGTCCACGGAAAGGACATTCGCCATACGTCCCTGGATGACGTCGAGCGCGAGCTGGGTAAGGGCGGCGGCGGAAACGTCAAAGCCGTCTGACCGAAGGGCCGAAGCCTCTACGTCCCAAACCGCGCTGAAGCCTCTACGATCCGAACCGTGCTGAAGAACCGTCGCCTCGCCAACTTTGCCGGCTTCCTCGCCTGTGTCGCGCTCCTGGCTTATGCCTTGTACGCGCAATACCACCTCGGCCTCGAGCCGTGCCCGCTGTGTATCTTTCAGCGTATCGCTATCGCGGCGCTGGGCGTCGTATTCCTGATTGCCGCGCTTCATCACCCGAAGGGTTGGGGAGCTCGCGTCTACGCCGTGCTCATCGCCCTGGCGGCGCTTTCCGCCGCCGGTGTGGCGGCTCGGCACGTCTACGTGCAGCACCTTCCTCCGGGCTCCCTGCCTTCCTGTGGAGCGCCGCTCGAGGTGCTGCTGAAATTCACTCCAGTGACCGAAGTGATTCGCAAGGTGCTGACCGGAAGCGGCGAGTGCAGCGAGGTCACCTGGCGGTTCCTCGGCCTGGCCATGCCGGCTTGGGTTCTCATCTGCGCCCTTGTCCTGGGCGCCTTCGGCGGCAGCGCAAATCTCGCGCCGACGCCCTCCAGCCGCAGCGGAAAAGCGCAGCCGGCCTAGTCCATTGGCAAAAGTCGCCTGCGGGCTGGGCGCCCCCGCGCTTTTGCGGACGAAGGCTCCGTTTCCGCCGGCTACGCGCCCCGGGCAAAAGGCGCGACTTTTGCCGGCTGTGCCGTGCTAAGCCAGCAGA
>DASZVD010000024.1:0-4821 GCA_035547375.1 Steroidobacteraceae bacterium | reverse complement strand
GTCATTCTGTTGGTGGACATGAGATCACCCGGCATCCAGGTCAAATCCATCCCTGCGCTGCTCGGCGACGGCGACATCCACGAGGTGTTTTTCGACAACGTGTTTGTGCCCGCGGAAGAGCGTCTGGGCGCCGAAGGACAGGCGTGGGAAATCATCACGTACCTGTTGCAGCACGAGCGGGTCGGTATTCCTCGCTATGCGTTTTCCCGGCGCGTGCTCGATCGGGCGGTCGCGAAGCTCAAGGCGCTGGGCCGGTGGTCTGACCCCGTCATTCAAGATCGCGCCGGGCGGGCGCTGATGCTGTGTGAAGCGTGTCGCATGCTCGTGTATCGCGTGGTCGACAGCAAAGCGCGCGAGCTGCCGCCGGATGCCTTCGCCAGCCTCGCGCGCTGGTCCATCGTGCAAGCCGAGAACGCCGTCAGCGATTTCACGACGGAGTTTCTCCCGGAAGGTCTCCTGGGAGCGGACCCCGTGCAATTGGCCCACCACCAGCGTGCCATCGCCGCCGGTGTTGCCTCGGGGGCGGCCGAGATCCAACTGAACATCGCCGCGCAGCGTTGGCTCGAGTTGCCCCGCGACCCGGTCCGCCCATGAATTACGGACTGACGGACGATCAAGCGAGCATCCTCGCAGGACTCGAGCAGCTGATCGCGGCGAATGCCGCGGTGACGCCCGTGCAACCGCGGCACGTCCATTACAGTGAGGCGCTCGCGCGCGCCGTGGCGGAGTCGGGCTATCTGGCGATCGCCCGGGAGGGGGGCTTCGGGGTGCTCGATGCAGCGTTGGTGGTCGAGCGTCTGGCGCGGCTGCCGTGGGTGATCGAAGCGGCCGCTTCCGCCATCGTGGCTCCGATCCTGCCCATCTGCGCCGATGCCGGGCCGATTGCGTTGTCCCGGGGGGATGGCGGGTGTCCGGCGCGCTTTCTGCCCATGGCCAAGGTGTTGGTGTTGGATCAGGGCGATGTCGCCGTGCTCGTGCGAGTCGAGCCCGGCCGGGTCGAGTGGGTCGAGTCGCTGCTGGCGTACCCCTATGGCCGGCTCGACTCGCTGGAGGGTCTGGACTGTCAGCCGCTCGAGGACCGCGCGGCGCTGCGGCGGCGCACACGAATCGCGCTTGCCGTCGAGGCGGCCGGCTGCATGGCCGCCGCCGTGGCACTCGTCGTGGAGCATGTGAAAGCGCGGCACGCCTTCGGCCGGCCGCTCGGCTCGTTCCAGGCTATTCAACATCGTCTGGCGATGGCCGCGGAGGTCACCGAGGCCACGAAGTGGCTCGCCTTCCGCGCCGCCTGGTCCGACACGGAGGCGGATGCGGCCATCGCGGCGGCGTTCGCACAAAGCCACGTGGGCTCGCTCACTTATGATCTGCACCAGTTTTGCGGGGCCATGGGCCTGACATTGGAGTTCCCCTTGCACCTGTGGACTTATCGACTCCGTGCCCTGCTCGGCGAGCTGGGTGGCGCCAGCGCACAAGCGCGCGCTGCGGCGGTGGCTACCTGGGGATGACGCTGCAATGACGGATTCGCTCGACAACGCTCGTCAGCAGGCACGCGCCTGGCTCGCGGCGAACGTTCCTTCCGGCCCGCCGCCGGAGGAGGGACCCGCCTCGCGTGCTTTCGTACTGGCCTGGCAGAAGCGGCAGGCCGAAAGCGGCTGGGCGGGGGTATCCTGGCCCAGGGAGTTCGGCGGCCGCGGCGCCTCGGTGCTCGAGCAGATCATCTGGTTCGAGGAATACGCGCGCGCCGGAGCTCCTTCGCCGCTCGATGCCAGCTTCGTCGGCCTCAATCACGCCGGCCCCACTCTCATCGCTTGCGGGACGGCGGCGCAGAAGGCCTTCCATCTGCCGAGGATTCTCAACGGCGAGGCGCTGTGGTGTCAGGGCTTCTCCGAGCCGGGCGCCGGCTCGGACCTCGCCTCCATCAAGACGCGGGGCCGCCTCGAGGGTGACACCCTGGTCGTCGACGGCCACAAGATCTGGTCGAGCTACGCCGACATCGCCGACTATCAGGAACTGTTGGTGCGCACCGACCCGCAGGCCAAGAGCTCGCGCGCGCTGACCTGGATCATCTGTCCGATGGAGACGCCGGGACTCACGGTGCGCCCGATCAAAACCATGGCGGGGCCGCACAAGTACTGCGAGATTTTTTATGACGCCGTGCGCATTCCGTTGTCGAATGTCGTGGGCGGGCTGAACAACGGCTGGCCGACGGCCATGTCGACGTTGGCCTTCGAGCGCGGCACGGCGAGCGTTGCGCTCATGATCGGCCTGATCCGCAAAGTCGAGCAGCTGCTGGCCGCCTGCCCCGCTGACCGAGCCGCCATGCGGGCCCGCTTGGCCGGATTGCGCGCCCAGGGCGCATCGATCCGGGCCATGGCGTATCGCGTGGCGCTGGAGTCTGCGGACACCGTGCCCGATGCGAGCGGCTCCCTGGTGCGGCTGGGCTTTTCGGAGTTCGTGCAGGAGGTGGCGGCGGTCGCGATCGATCTTTTTGGTCTCGATGCACCGCAGGTGCTGCGCTCTCACGGGTTGGGTTACGAGTATCTGGACGCCTTTTCGGAAACCATCGCGGGGGGCACCTCCGAGATCCAGCGCAACATCATCGCGGAGCGCCTGCTCGGCTTGCCACGCGGTCCACGGTGAACGGGAGTTGCGACATTTCCCGTTTGCGCACCGGCGGTGACGTGCGCGATGGCGACTGGGCTTACGACTGCAGCAACAAAGCCCTGACCCGGTGCTTGAGGATCTTGCCGGCGTCGTTTTTCGGCAGCGCGCTCCAGATCTCCACCCGCTCGGGGATCTTGAAGGCGGCAACGCCCAGTCCCGTGAGATGCGTCCGCAGACTCTCGACGTCGGGCTTCGCGTTGCCCTTGGGGATGATCACGGCGCAGGCACGCTCTCCGGTGCGATCGTCGGGCAGGCCAACAATGGTGACTTCGGCGATGTCCGGGTGAGTGCTCAGGATATCCTCGATCTCCTTCGGGGAGATGTTTTCGCCGTTGCGGATGATGATGTCCTTCAGACGGCCTGATATGGTCAGGTAATCCCCGTCGGACCAGCGCGCGAGATCGCCGGTCCGGAAGTAACCCTCGGCGTCGAACACGTCCGCCTCGTCCTCGGGGTGGAGGTAGCCGAGCAGCATCTGCGGGCCGCGCACCCGGACTTCCCCCTCCGCCGCGGGGGCGCCCGATGAGTCGATCAATCTCACTTCGGCGATTCCAACTTTGCCGTCAGTGTCCGCCGCGTGGGCCAGATCGCTCCTGTCCGGGGCGCCGACGGTGATCACCGGAACCTCGGAGGAGCCGTAGACGCGCGTGACCGCGGTGTTGGTGAAGTGTTCAGCCGCCGCCCGGATCAAGGACGGGGCCACAGAGGCGCCGCCGCAAATGAACACCTTCAGGTCCGGCAGACGAGTGCCGGCCCGTTGGGCAGCGGCGAGCATCTGTGCGAGAAATGGCGTGGCTCCGGCCATATGTGTGCAGCGCTCCTCCCGGGCCAGGCGAACGGCCGCGTCCGGCTCCCAGCGCTCCATCAGAACCGCGCGCGCGCCGAGCAGCAGGGGACACTCGAAGGCATACAGGGAGCCGCCGATATGGCTGATCGGCGAGGGGACCAGGAAGCTGTCGCCCGGCTCGATCCGCCAGTGCAAGCCGATCTGCCGGACTACGGCATGGATCGAGTTGTGAGTGTGCAACACCGCCTTGGGCGTGCCTGTCGTGCCGGAGGTGTAGAGGACCATCCGCACGGCGTCCGGGTCCAGGGTGGGAAGAGGTTGCGTCGAGTTGGAACCGTGCAAGGACTCGTAGGCGATGAACGGTCCCGGGTCATCCCGCACGACCACGACGTGCGGCGGGCGGCGCAATTGTGCCGTGACCCGCGCGAGCATTGCGCGATAGTCGTGGCTGCGGAGCACGCCCGGGATGAAAACCATCCTCGAGTCGACGTCCGCCAGCATGTAGCGCAGCTCATGATCGCGCAGGGAGGGCAGGATAGGGTGCGCCACCATGCCGGCCAGGGTGGCCGCGAGATAGATGTGCGCGGCCTCGTGCCAGTTCGGCAAAATGAAGGACACGACACTGCCGATGGGCAGGCGTTCCAGCATCGCGTGCGCCAGGGAGGCTGCATCACGATACAACGTGCGGCAATCGAGCCGCGTCGTGTCGTCGGCCAGGACCAGCCTGTCAGGTGTTTGTTGTGCAGCGTCGCGCAGGCTGTCTGCGAGCGTTTGCGATGTCCACCAACCCTGCGCATAGGCCTGGCTGGCCAGCTCCGGGTTGCGGGGGCGGCGATTCAATCCCATTGGCGCGTCTTCACCCGCGGCCGGCGTCGAGCTTGGCGTTCGCCACGGCATCGCTCAAATATTTGGTGCTGCTCCAGCCCCCATCGACGGCGATGACTTGTCCATTGATGAAGGCTCCCGCGGGAGAGCACAGGAGTGCCACCAGTCCGGCGACGTCCTCGGTGGTCCCCGGGCGCGGCGCCGGGGTCATGTCGAAATTCATCCGCTTGAAGCGCTCGGAATCCCAGGCATATTCGGTCATCGCCGTGCGTAATACTCCCGGGGCGACGACATTCGAGCGAACGCCTTGCGCGCCGTACTGCGCCGCCATGTGCAGGGTGAGTCCCACCACTCCGGCCTTCGCGGCGGAGTAAGCGCCCCCGCGCATTCCGCCGATCAAGGCGAACGTCGAGGCGATGTTGACAATCGCGGCGTCCCCCTTGAACACCCCGAGAGCTGCCCGGCAGTAACGGAACGTCGCTCTGAGGTGCACGTTCAGGAAAAGGTCCAGCTCCTCATCTGACGTCTCGTGCACCGGTTTCGGGCGC
>DASZVD010000023.1:0-3884 GCA_035547375.1 Steroidobacteraceae bacterium | reverse complement strand
ACAGGATGTCGCTTTCTCCGACTTTGATGTCGTGCATGACCGCTTCCTGGCACGGGGCTGGCGCGGCGAGCCTGTCGGACTGACGGGCTCCCGGCCGAACCGGATCCTAGTCTATTGGAAAAACTGGCCTGCGGCCGTTTTTCGGACAACAGCTACGTTGCCGGCCGCAAAAGGCGTGACTTTTGCGGCCTGCTACGTCTGCGCCGGCCCGCCAAGGCTATTCGATGTCGCAGGCGGTGACCTGGTTGCGGCCACGATGTTTGCTCTCATAGAGGGCACCGTCGGCATCGCGGATCATGCGGCCCGCGAGGCCCCGCGACTCACCGGGAACCGGCTCCAGCGCACAAACACCGAAGCTGGCCGTCACCGCGATCCGCTGAATCGTAATATCGAAGGAGCCGGCCTCGATGCGCTCCCGCAGCCGCTCCGCGACCCGGCTTGCCTCTTTCGCCGTCGTGTCCGGCAGGACGACGGCGAATTCCTCGCCGCCCAGCCGGGCGACCCAATCCCTGCCCAGCCGCAGATTGCCGCTGATGCGGGCCGTGAATTCCCTCAGGACCTCATCGCCGGCCTGATGGCCGTGGACATCGTTGATCCGCTTGAAATGATCGATGTCGCACATGACGAGCGCGAGCGGCCGCCGCAAACGCACCGCGCGCTCCACCTCACGTGGAAACTGCTGTTCAAAGAACCCACGGCGGCCGGCGCGCGTCAACTCGTCCACCGTGGACAACATGCGATTGTCCCGGAGCGCGAGTTGCAATGAGGCCGCGAGATCCGCAATGCGGCGAGCGATCGTCAGATGCGCCCAGAAATGCTCGCCGCGCGCGTCGTTGGGCATGCAGTCGTTGGCCCCCGCGCGCAGCGCCTCCGACTCCCGCGACTCGCCGGGCTCGCCTACGAATACGATGTGAGTGGCGACGCCCGAAGGGAGTTGGCGGGCGCTGCGAATGAGATCCAAGTCGTCGGTGAACAGAAGCGCGTGCACGCGAACCGCCAGCTGCTCGAGGGCGTCGCCGGCGTTCGCCGTGACATCCACCTCGAGATTCGCCGTCCGCAGCAGATTCCTGAAACGGTCGCGGGTCGGCTTTTGGGTGAGCAGCAACAGCGCCGCCGGGATCGGCGGTGAGCGCAGCAGAGCCGTCGGCCCCGCGGACTGGGAGCCACCCATGGAATCGTCGAGAAGCGCATCGTCCAGCACCGAACGACGCGCCAGCAGGTGGCGCGCGGCACCCGCCACGTCAGGGGAATAGGACGACCCCTCCAGCCGCAGCGGGAGCTGCCGCACCGCCAGATCGGTGCTTTGCAGGAATTCGCTCTCCGCGAGAGAGGTACGCATAAGAGGCCGAGCCACACCATTGCAGGTGATGTGACAATAAACATCCGGCCGCGTCGGGTCCGTGAGATCCCGCACACCTCAACGATCGAGAATGTGATCATCCGCGCAGCATTTTCTTGCGCGGCGCAGCGTCCCGCGTCCGCGACAGTTTATCGGCTGCCGAGCTCGATGCCGGCGCACAGCGCCTCGACCTCCGCCTGGCCGTCACACTCCTGGGCACGATCCACGAGCTCGCGGTCGAGGTGCGGCGCCAGGAGGGTGATGAAGTCGTACATGTAACGCCGCAGCAGTCCATCGCGCGCGAAGCCGATCCAGGTCTTGTGTGCCGGAAAGAGATGCGTCGCGCTGATGGAGACCAGGTCACGATCCTCCGTGGGATCCAGCGCGACATTGGCAACGATGCCCACTCCGAGCCCCAGCCTGACGTAGGTCTTGATGACGTCCGCATCGCGCGCCGTCAATGCAACATTCGGCGTCAGTCCGGCCTTCGCGAAGGCATCATTGAGAGAGGACGGCCCCGTGAAACTGAACACATACGTGACGATCGGGAAGTTGGCGAGCTCTTCGAGCGAGGGTTTGCTGACTTCGGCCAGCGGATGATCGGGCGGGACGATGATGCGTCGATGCCAGCGGTAGCAAGGCAGGAGCACGTACTTGCCGAAGAGGTGCTGCGAGCCGGTGGCAATCGCGAAATCGATGCGATCGAGCTCCGCCATTTCGGCGATCTGCTCGGCGGTCCCCTGGTGCAGATGGAACTGCACATTGGGATAGCGTTCCCGGAAGATCTGGATGATGGGCGGCAGCACATAGCGCGCCTGTGTGTGCGTCGTGCCGATGGACAGGGAGCCGCGGTCCTCATCCTCGAACTCCGCCGAGATGCCCTTGATGTTCTGCGCCTCGCGCAGCAGCTTCAGTGTGTGGCGGATGACCCGTTCGCCGGGCGGGGTGATCTTCGTGAGCGTGCGCCCCCGGCGCACGAAAATATTGAACCCCAGCTCGTCTTCCAGGAGCTTGAGTTGCTTGCTCACGGCCGGCTGGGTCGTGTTCAGTTTGGCCGCGGCGGCCGTAATATTCAGATCGCTTTGCGCAACGGCCGCGAGAAAGCGTAATTGCTGTATCTTCACCGCGGCTCAGTCTAAGACCGGACCGTGAGGAAGTCGGTCGCACACCGGTCATAAAGCGGTAACCGAAGCAATGAGGGTGTGGAATCCTGGTATCAGGGCGGTGGCTGCGGCACTGGCGCTCGCGCTCGCGGGATGCGCTCACGTCCCCGTCGTCGACGTAGCCGATCTGGTGAAAGCCTCGGACGGCTCGCAGATCAAGGTGTTCGGAGCGCGCGGCCCCCTTTCCGCGCGCCAGTCGAAGGAGGTGCTCAACCGCCTTGCGGCACAGGCGCCGGACGCCGGCGCGCTCGAGCGCCACATGGCCGTGGAACAGATCGTGGCCGAAAGCCCATTGTTCGTCGGCAACCAAGTGCGAGTCCTGCACGACGGCGCGGAGACCTTTCCCGCGATGTTTGCGGCTATCCGGGCGGCAACGCGCTATCTGTACCTCGAATACTACATATTCGAAGACGTCAGCTGTGACGGCGAGCAGCTAAGCGACCTGCTCGTGAGTCGCGCACGCGCCGGCGTCCACATCCACATCATCTATGACGGCATCGGCTCCATGGGAACCAACTCCGCGCTCTTCGACAGGTTGCGCGCCGCCGGTGTCCAGGTAGTGGAATTCAACCCGCCCAGCCCCTGGAAGCGGCACTTCGCGCTCAACTCGCGCGACCATCGCAAGCTGCTGATCGCTGACGGCAGCGTTGCCATCCTGGGCGGCGTCAATCTCAGCTCGACATATCAAAGTGCGCCCTCGCTCGCCATGAGCGCCTCGCCGGAGGGGCCGTCTGATGTCTGGCACGACATCGACCTTCAGATCAGCGGCCCGGTGGTCCCCACTCTGGAGGAGTTGTTCCGGGATCACTGGCGTGAGCAGCGCGACGCCGCACTGGAAGGTGATGTCGATCCCGAGCCGCCGGCCCAACCCGTGGGAGACGAGGTCGTGCGCATCATCGGCAGCAGTCCAAGGAGGCTGAAGTCCAGATACTACGTCACAGCGATCTCTGCGATTCGCAACGCGGAGAGCAGCATCTGGATGCGCAGCGCATACTTCGTGCCGACACACCAAGAGAAAGAAAGCCTGATGGCCGCGGCACGACGTGGAGTGGATGTGCGACTGCTGCTGCCGGAACGCAGCGACTCCGGGCCGGCACTGGCCGTGCAGCACTCGCACTACGAAGACCTTCTGCGCGCAGGAGTGAAGATCTATGAGCGTGACGACGGCATCCTGCACTCCAAGGTCCTGGTGATCGACCGGGTCTGGTCGATCGTGGGGTCTTCCAACTTCGATCATCGCAGCGTGCTGTTCAATGACGAGCTGGACGCGGTCGTGTTGGGAAAGGAGACAGGCGAGCGTCTCGCCGCCGACTTCCTGCACGACCTGCGGCACGCACGGCCCATGGACCTCGAGCAATGGGACCGCCGCTCGAGGCTCGAGC
>DASZVD010000022.1:0-7328 GCA_035547375.1 Steroidobacteraceae bacterium | reverse complement strand
AGCCGGGCCCGGTGGCTGGCTTTTGCTCGACCTCTTTCACGCGGTCCTGGTTGAGGTCGATCAGGGTGTGATCGAGCCAGCGCTTGGGGTCGGCATCGACCGAGAGCGACGGGGCGGCGAGCAGGGCCTGCTCGGCGGTCGGTACGCGGACGTAGCCCGACTTGGCGCTCGAAGACTTGCCGACGATGAGCTCATAAACCTTCGCCGGTGTGACGAGCGCGATACGGGTTCCCGTGGACTTGGGCGACGTGGTGTCTTCCACGCCCAGCTGAGGATAGTTGGCCGGGTTGTGGGTCTTCTCCTCGACGACGTTGAGGGCAGTGAGGTCGAGCAGGAGCTTGCGCACCTTGCCGGAGTCGGCGGGATAGTCGCGCTCGGCGACCACCCAGCCGTTGGGTGTCGCCTTCAAGGTCGTGTGCGTCTGGTCGCCCTTCGTGAAACGCACTTCGGTGACGGTGTTGAGCACCTTTTCGAGACCCGGAATGACGAGGTCGCCCGCGAGGGTCGCGTGGTCGAGGTGCCGCTTCGACACCAGCCAGATGGCAAACCCAATGATGACGACTCCTGCGCCCAGCAGGATGACGACGCGACGTGGGGTCATGGAGTGTTTTCCTTGTGGGACGCGGCCGCCAGGCGCTGCTTGCGGCGGTAGACCGCTACCAGGAAGGCGATGATCGCGAAAGCAAACGGCACCACGATGATGTTCAGGATCTTGAGGTCGACGCCCAGGCTGTTGATCTCCGACTCGAGGTTGGCCCGCACCTGGCGCAGTTGCTTGCGGATGCGCAGCTTCTCGTCCTGGAAGTGATCGAGCTCCTGCTCCTGTTCCGGAGTGAGAATGACCGCGGACTTGTCGCTGCGCTTGGACTGCAGCGCGGTGAGCTTGTCTTCCGTCTCCTGCAGCTGCTTCTCGAGCTCATGCTCCTTGTCTCGGAAGCGGTCGTCGGCGGCGCGGCGGAGAGCTTCGACCCGCTCGAAGGGACGCAGGAAGCTGCCGCGGCTGCGGACGCTGATGAGGTCGGAGCTGCCGGAGAGGTTGTCGAGCGTGTTGAACACCAGGTCGCCGTTGCTCGCCCACGGGGTCAGGACGGTCTGTCCGAAGAAGTCCTGTTCGTGGACCCACATGAAGTCGGCCAGCATGTCGGTGTCGGCAAACACCACGAGGTTCAGCGGTTTCACGGACGCCTTCAACGCGGTCTGCCCGGGCGCCAGGGTGACTCCGGTCGGCGGGCCGCTGGGGAACATGGTCTTCACGTTGCCGGTGACGCGCGCGGCGATCGTGTAACGCTGGCCGGTCGGCTTGAAGCCGTCACGCAGGGTCGAAGGGTCGAACAACATCTGGAAGCGGTCGGCCGGCAACGGCTCCGCCTCGTTGCTCGACTGCAGGATCGGCTCGAACTTCGTCGTTGCGCCCTTGACCGGCGTCAGGAAGCCCGCGGTGGCGACGTTGACCTTGCTCAAGAGGCCCGCCGTCACGACATCGTTCTTGTTGAACGACGAGTCGTCGAGCCCGAGGATGCCGAGGTGCTGCACCGGCGGCTCGCCCTGGCGCATGGTGACCGTCAGTGCGCGGGCGCGATCCGCGAGCACCAGCTTGGGATCGAAGCCGACCCCCCAGGCGCTGAGCAGCGTGTTGAAATGCGAAGACTTGTCGGCGCCCATGGCCGCCATCGGATTCTGCGGGTCGTCGCCGGCGGGATCGGCCTCGGCGATGGGATCGACGAACACCATGATGTGGCCGCCGCGCAGGGCGTATTGGTCGATGGCCCACTGGGTGGCGGGCGACAATCCCTTCGGGTGCACGATGACCAGGGCGCTCACGTCCGGGTCGATCTTGGCCGCCGTGTTGTCGAGCGTGCGGATGTCGAAGAGCTGCTCCGCCTGTTGGTACACCGCCCAGGCCGGCCGCACCTGGCCGCTGCGCTGATCGAAGCCTTCGCCCATGGGCAGGGTGGAGAGCCACGCGACGACGGGCTTCTTCGGGTTCGCCAGGGTGTAAACGAGCTTGACGACGTCGTATTCGAGGAACTGCCCCTTGTTGGGGTCGAAGAACGGGATGGCGGCGTGGCCGTCCGTGGAATTCGTGCCCGCGAGGCCGAAGTAGAACTGCGAGCCCGTGTCGCCCATCGGGGCGCCGCGCACACCGAGCTCGGCCGCCCGGTCCTCATCGTCGGAGAACGGCTGCGGGTCGATCACGTGCAGGCGCACGTTGCCGCCGGAGCGCGATTGGATCTCTTCCAGGAGCTCGCGCACGCGCGTGCCATAGGCCTTGATGCCGGGATTCGCGTTGGCGGCCTTCTCCGAATAGAAGAAGTAGAGGTTGATCGGCTCCTTGATGCTCTTGAGGATGCGGTCCGTGCCCGGCGCCGTGGTGTACTGGTGGTTCTGCGTGAGATCCAGCCGCCAGCCGCGCAGCGAGTAGTTGAAGACGATCGTCAGGCCGATGAAGAGCAAGGCGCCGGCGATGACCGCGCCGCTGCCGAGAGTCGTACGTTTCGCCATTTCCGTAAGCCTTCCGACTAGTCCGCTTTACGCAGTTCGAGGGCGATGGAGGTCGCGAACAGGAAGAACGCGATCAGCATCCCGAAATACAACAGGTCGCGCACGTCGATGACCCCCCGCTCGATCGCCTCGAAATGGGTGAGGAACGACATCGAGGCGATCGCGTCCACGAGGGCTTGCGGCGCCCAGCTGCGGAAGACGTCCAGCACCATGCTGAAACCGGCGAGCAGCAGCACCAGGCAGACGAGTACCGATACGATGAACGCCACGACCTGATTTCGCGTGAGGGCGGACATGCACGACCCGACGGCCAGGAAGCCGCCGGCGAGCAGGAAGCTGCCGCAATAAGCCGCAATGATGGCGCCGTTGTCGGGGCGCCCCAGGTAATTGACCGTGATCCACATCGGGAAGGTCAGGGCGAGGGCGAGGCCGCTGAAGAGCCAGGCCGCGAAGAACTTGCCGAGCACCGCCTCCCACAACGTGACCGGCTGCGTCATGAGCAGCTCGATGCTGCCGGACTTGCGCTCCTCGGACCACAGCTTCATGGAGATGGCGGGAATGAGGAACAGGTAGAGCCAGGGGTGATAGCCGAAGAAGGGCAGGAGGTCCGCCTGGTTGCTCTCGTAGAAGCGGCCCAGGTAGAACGTGAAGGCGTTCGCCAGGAGCAGGAAGATGAAGATGAACACATAGGCGAGCGGTGTCGCGAAGTAACTCGCCAGCTCGCGGCGCAGGATGATGCCCACGTTACGCATTGCGCGTGATCCCTCTGGTTGTTCTGCACCGCCTGCGGCGGCTCAGTTCGTTATGCTGCGGAATACTTCGTCGAGGCGGCCCGACTCCAGGTGCAGCTCTTTGAGCTTGAATCCTTTGGTCGTGGCGAGCTCGGCTACCGCAGGAAGAATCGTCGCGCCCGCGCGCGGAAGGGCGGTCACCCTCCCTTCGCGCTCGCTCAGCTCCACGTCCGCCACCGAAGGCAGGGAGGCGAGGGCCGCGCGCAAGGCAGCCAACTGGTCCGGCTGGTCGAGCTGCAAGGATACGGCGTTGTAATAGCGCGATCTCACGGCGAGCTTCGCCGGCGTGTCGTCGGCGACGATGCGGCCCCGGGCGATGATGATCGCACGCGTGCAGACCGCGTCGACTTCTTCGAGGATATGGGTCGAGATCACGATGATCTTGTCGCGCGCCATGTCGTTGATGAGCGTGCGCACTTCGTGCTTCTGGTTCGGGTCGAGGCCGTCGGTGGGCTCGTCGAGAATCAGCACCGGCGGGTCGTGGATGATGGCCTGCGCGAGCCCCACGCGGCGGCGAAAACCTTTCGACAAGGTTTCAATGGACTGCTCCAGCACGCTGTCCAGCTGGAGGCGATCGATGACATGGTCCAAGCGGGCCTTGCGGCGCGCGCCCTCGAGGTGCCGCAGATCCGCAATGAATTCGAGGAAGCCGCGGACGGTCATCTCGCCATAGCTCGGCGCGCCTTCCGGCAGGTAACCCAGGCTCGCCTTCGCAGCCAGCGGGTCGGTCTCCACGTCATGACCGCAGATGCTCGCCTTACCCGAGGTGGGTGTGACGAAGCCGGCCAACATCCGCATCGTCGTCGTTTTGCCCGCGCCGTTCGGCCCCAAGAACCCCAGCACCTCGCCCGGGCTCACCGTGAAGGTGACGTCGTCGACTGCCTTGAGCGAGGGGTACTGCTTCGTCAGGTGTTCAGTCTTGATCATAGGAATGGCGTCTAGATACCTGTCGCGTACAAAAGTTCCCTGACTGCCGGCAACCCGTCGGACTTGCGCCGGCGCCCGCGGCGCAGCCGGCAAAAACCCGTGAATTGTGGCTGGGGCAGGACATTCATTTCAAGCGCTGCGGTCCCGGCCCGCTGCCTCTCTCGAAGCGGCCGCGCATTCTCCAATACAAAATGGCCAGGGCGCCGCCCAGCATCCCGCCGAGGTGGGCAAAGTGCGCAACGTCCGATTGCGCTCCGGTCACTCCCAGAGTCAGCTCGATAGCGCCATAGATCGTCACGAACAGCCACGCGGGCAGGGGGACCGGGAAAAACAGGAAAATGAGCGGCTGGCGCGGGAAATACCACGCGAAGGCCAGCAGCAGCCCGAACACACCTCCCGACGCTCCGATCACAGGCTCGCCGCCGCCCGTGGCGTTCTGGACGATGAGCTGCGTCGCGCCCGCACTCAAGAGGCTCACCAGGTAGTACACCGCGAAACGCCTGCTGCCCCAGAAGCGCTCGAGGGGGCTCCCAAACATGAACACGGCGAACATATTGAAGAGGATATGGGCGATGTCGAAGTGCAGCAGGTCGCCCTCGTGCAAGAAGGCGTAGGTGAACAGCTGCCACAGGTGGAAATAGGGGTGGCCGAGCGGCCAGAGCGCGAACAGGCCCACCATGAGGTCGCCGGCGAATTGCTGGAGGAGATAAACCGCGATATTCGCGAGAATCAGGGCCCGGGTGACCGGCGGCAGGGAGGCAAACATCCCGACAGTTTAGCAGGCTGCTAGCGAGGCCCCAGCCAGCGTTGCAGAAAAACGAGATCGAGCCAGCGATCGAACTTGTGGCCCACCTCGCGCAGGTGGGCGACCTTCTCGAAGCCGAGCCGCTCGTGAAAGCGGATCGAAGGCTCGTTCGCCGCATCCACTCCGGCGATCATCACGTGCTTGCCCAGGGCTTCGGCGCGCGGAAACAGAGCTTTCACCAGGTCCTTCCCCACTCCCTGGCCGCGGCAGTCCGCTCGTACGTGCACGGAGTGCTCTACCGTGAACCTGTAGCCTGGCCACGCGCGGAAGTCTCCGAACGTGGAGAAGCCGAGGACGCCGGACGAATCAGCGGCAATCAGCACCGGGTATCCCATCTCGACGCGAGCACGCCACCACTGCGTGCGGTCTTCGAGGGTGACCGGGACGTATGAATACACCGCCGTAGAAGTGGCAATGACGTCGTTGTAGATAGCGAGGAGACCGGGAAGGTCGGACTCCACCGCATCGCGGATGTCCATAGGGCACTTGGTTCGTGGATGAGACGCTATCTATCTTAAGCCGGGCGCGGTGATTCGGATGGCTTCACTCAGAAACTGCACGAGGGGCGCGGCGGCGCTGTGCGCTGCATTGAACCGCAGCCACGGGCTGCTGCCTTGCTCGGGTGAGAACAGTGCACCTTTGGCGAGCAGAATGGACTTCTCGCGGGCGCGACGGACGAGGTCGTCGATCGGCGTGTGCTCCGGCACTCGCCCCCACAGGAAAATGCCTTCGCCCAGGGGGCCATCGAAAACGATCCCGGCGGACTCCAAGGCCGCACGTGAGTCGCGGCGCATCCGCGCAAGGCGTGCGCGTACCTGCTCGACGTGTCGCTTGTACCGGCCGCTATCGAGGACTTCCGACACGAAGCATTCGAGCAGGGTGGATCCGGACAGTACCGATAGAACCTTCCGCTCGATGAGTTGCGTGATGAGTGCCGTGTCGGCGGCAACATATCCGACGCGCAATGAGGGGCCGATGAGTTTCGTGAAGCTGCCGACGTGGATGACGTGCCGCAGGCCATCGATTTGTGCGAGGCGCACTCCGGTCCCCTCGTAAAGATCGCCGTAGACGTCGTCCTCGATGACCGCAAATCCGAACTGCTCCGCAAGCGACAGCACCCGATGGCAATTGGAGGGCTCCGCGCTCGTCCCCGTCGGGTTGTGAAGCAGCGTCTGCGTGAAGAATGCGCGCGGCCGGTGGGTACGGCAGGCCGCTTCCAGCGCTTCCAAGTCGGGCCCGTCCGGCCGGCGGGAGACCGGAACGAGGCGCACGTGGTGCGCGCGCAGCTGCTCGAACAACACAAAGTAGCCGGGATCGTCCACCAACACGGCGTCGCCGGGGGACAGCAGCATCTTCGCGAGCAGGTCGAAGGCCTGCGATGCGCCGAAGGTCGTCATGATGTTGGCGGCGCCCGCGGCGATACCGTGCTGGTTGAGCCGGCCGGCGATCTGCTCGCGCAGCTCCAATAATCCCTGAGGCGGGCAAGGCCGCCACGCCTCCGGGCGCCGCCCGCGCGCGAGCCGTGTCAGGATGCCGCCGGAGGCGGCTTCCAACAGCCAGTTCTCCGGGAGGAAGCCGGAGCCCGCGGGAATGAGGTCCGCCGACAGCGACAGGCTCGCGAGCGCGAGCGCGCCGGAGCCGGGATCCGGCATCGCCTCGATTGCGGCCAGCGGTGCGCCCCGCCGGCGCGTGACGAAGAAGCCGCGCCCGGCGCGGGACTCGACCAGGCCGCGCGCGACGAGGCGGTCGTAGGCATCCACGACCGTGAAGGGACTCGCGCCCGCAAGTTTCGCCAGCTTGCGGATCGAGGGCAGGCGCGCCCCGGCCGCCAGCTGACCGTGCTGCACGAGCTTGGTGATCCGCTCGGCCAACTGATCGACCAGCGGGGTGGTGGAGTCGCGCGACAGCTCGAACATGACACCTCGTTCTAATCTAAGTGATGACCATGATGACGCCCGTGGCGACCAGCGCAACCGCCATGGCCGCATTGAACCCCGTGCGGCTGGCGGGCCGCGCAAGGAATCGGCGCAGCGAGCTGCCGAAGAGCGCCCAGACCGCGATGCAGGGCATGGTCATCACCACCATGATCGCGAGCATGTAGACACCGGCGGCGATCGCTCCGAGCTCGTGCGGCAGGAACAGGGTCGCCGCGGTGAGGGTCATGACCCAGGCCTTGGGATTGAGGAACTGGAAGACAGCGGCTTCCAAGAACGTGACGGGCCGATGGCTGGAGTCCGCGCCGGCGGGGCCCGAGCCCAGCAGTTTCACGCCGAGATACAGCAGATAGGCCGCACCGACCCAGC
>DASZVD010000021.1:0-18350 GCA_035547375.1 Steroidobacteraceae bacterium | reverse complement strand
ATCGGCAGCGCCGCTGCGGCGCCGCAGCCCATTGTAGAGCAATCGGGTTTAAGAAAAATAACGGTAAACCCCGCCGTCACGACCGGGGAGCTGCGCTCGCTGCAGGGGGTGAACGGCGCACCCGGCCCGGGCGGCCACAAGCCGGAGTACTTCAAGTTCGGCGGCTGGAACATGCGCGACTCGGTGGATGCCTCCGTGGGCTATCGGCTGGCCGCCATCGATCTGGTGCGCACGCACGACAGTTACGGCCCGGCCGATATCGACTCGAGATTCGAGACCGCGGCGGCTCCGGGCGGCGCCCTCATCCACGCCGACCGCGACGTGCTCACTTTATATCCGAACAGCGCCGCGGACCCCGGCGACCCGGCCAGCTACCGCTTCGGACCCACCGACAGGATCATCGCCTCGATCGAGAATATCGGCGCGCAAGTGCTGTTCCGGCTCGGGCGCAGCGAAGGCTCGGATCCGACACCGCCGCCCGACTTCGATCGTTACGCCGCCATCGTCAAACACATCGTGCTCCACTACAACGCCGGCTGGGCGAACGGTCATCACTACGGCATCCGCTACTGGGAATTCTGGAACGAGCCGGACCTGGGCAAGTTGTTCTGGTCCGGTACCGAGCGGCAGTACTTCGAGCTCTACAGCAAGGTGGCCCGGGCGGTGAAGGAAGCCGATCCGAGCGCGCTCGTCGGCGGGCCGGCCATCGCGAAACCCAACGACCCGACGCCCTACCGCGATGCGCTCATGCGTCAAACACACGCCGCCCGCGTGCCATTCGATTTCTACTCGTGGCATTGGTATGCAACCGACTCCAACGACCCACGCGACTTCTATCGTATTGCGAAGGATCTGCGGACACGGCTCGACAAGTACGGGCACCCGCAC
Source organism: Steroidobacteraceae bacterium (assembly GCA_035547375.1). Classification (GTDB taxonomy): domain Bacteria; phylum Pseudomonadota; class Gammaproteobacteria; order Steroidobacterales; family Steroidobacteraceae; genus 13-2-20CM-66-19. Next base: position 17,462 of record DASZVD010000021.1, on the reverse strand, counting down.
GCGCTGTCGCTCCTCACCGAATGGAATTACGGCCTGTCGGACCCGCCCCCCGTGCCTCTCGTGCGAGCCGCCTTCGTGACCAGCGCCGTCATCTACATGGAGGACGCGCCGATCGACGGCGCAACTTTGTATCGCGCGGACAATGTGTTCGGCTCTGATGGCGCAACGCCCGACAAGACGGGCCAGGCGCTCATCGCGCTCGGCCGGATGAAAGCCACGCCCATACGAGTCGCGACGACAGGGGGCGATGCGAAGGGCTTCGCAGTCGAGGCCGGACGCTCTCGCGACGGGCGCACGGTCCGCGTCCTCGTGAGCAACTACCAGATCCCCCGGCAATTCATCGGCCCCCGCCAGGGAGACAACGTTCTCCACGTCGGGAAGGAATTCGACGTGGGCCTCCTGACCCGCCGCCAGATCAGCTATCGCGAGAACGAGGGCTTCGACCTCACGATCGATCACCTGCCCGCCGGCCGGGCCTATCTGGTCGAGCGCTGCCGGATCACCGCGACGGACGACTTTCAGCGGCTCGCCTCGATAGTCCCGGCGGGCGGGCCGGTGCACCTGCGCGAGCCCCTGCCCCCTCCCGGGGTGGAGCTCATCACCGTCCGGGCGCTGGAGCCGGGGGCCCAGCCCGACCTGAGCAGTACGTCACATTGCGGCGCATCATGAATATCGCTGATTTGCGGGGTGTTCAGAAACCCATCACAGGCTGCACCGCAAAGACCCTGTAATGTCATAGGGCAAAGCGGAACATCAATTTTGGGGTCGACCGAAGATGCGGGCAGGCGGGCAAACCACCGTCATTCAGCACGTGCTCGAGCGGCGCGCGCAGCAACCGCCGGCTATCCAAGACGATACATCGTCGACGATCGCGGTGATGCTGCGTTGCCTGCCGCCGCCGCGTGCCTTGCTCGCGGTCAGCGATCGCGTTCTGGGGAACCAGATCCAGACCCGGATCACCCCGGACATGCTCGATTTCCAGGTCGCCGGTGACGATGCCACGGCACTCGACCTGTTCAATACCGAATTCCGTCCGGTGGTGCTCACGGACAGTCTGGAGCTGATTCGCAGCTTGCGCTCGCAGCAAGGCGAGCGCGTCCCGTTCATTCTCTATATCGCGGAGTTGGACGAAGGTCACGAGCGCGAAGCCGGTCTCATCGCGGGCGCCGATGATTGCATCGGACGCCGCTCGCCGGAGAACGAGCTGCGCGCGCGTGTCGGCGGGGCCCGCCGCATCGCGGAGCTCGAAGCGGTCCTGCGTATCGCGCTCATCGAGAACCGCAAGCTCTCGACGACGGACGACCTCACTCGCGTCGCGAGCCGGCGCTTCTTCAGCAAGCACTTCCCGCGCGAAGTCGAGCGTGCCGCACGCTATGGCCGGCCTCTGTCACTCATTCTGTGCGACATCGATTTCTTCAAGAATATCAATGATACGCTCGGACACGCCGGCGGCGACCAGGTGCTGACCCAGTTCGGCGCGCGTTTGCAACAGTTCCTGCGCCGGGGCATCGATTGGGTCGCGCGCATCGGTGGCGAAGAATTCGCGATCGTCCTCCCCGAGACGCCGTACAACCAGGCGCTCGATGCCGCTCGCAAGCTGCGCGCAGGCATCGCCAACACCGCGTTCACCATCCATAACAAGCAGGTCGAAGTCACCGCGAGCTTCGGTTTGTGCGGGCTCGACCGCGTCCCGCCTGGAGAGCGCCGCATCCCGGAGCACATGCTGAAGGTCGCGGACGCTGCTCTCTACAAGAGCAAAAACGGCGGTCGCAATCGCGTCACCGCCACCATGCTGACGGACGACGAGCGCGCCTGATCGGACCAGGCCGCCGCCCTGGCGGCGGGCAGTGGCTAAAAGTCGCTCAGTCTGACGCAAGCCCTTGCCTTTCCAGCGCTTTGAACGGCACGGCGAGCGCTGTCCACAAAGTTATGCACAATTTTTGTGGATAAGTGAAACGCACCGGACCGTGGCCGGCGTGATCGGCCGCGGTGGAAACTGCCGCGGGCTTGTGTGAGACTTGCCGCCCTTCGCTCACTTCGCAGGCCCGCGGATGAAGAAGACAGGCAGCGAAACCTCTCCCGAGACCGAAAAGAACGAGGCGACCCCGGCTGAGCCTGTGGAGCGGGCCCGCTTACAGGCTGACGTCGCCAAGCAGCGGGTCCGGATCGCGAAAGAAGAGCTGAAGCGCGCGCGTAAGCGTCTGAAAGAGGCGAAGCGCGAAGCCCGCAAGGCCCGCAAGCAGGCCGCGGCGGCACGCAAGCTCTGGAAACAAGAGCGGCGTGCGAGCAAGAGCGGCGCGACCCGCAAGGGCGACAGGACCCGCAAAGGCAATGGGGCACGCAAGGGCGGCAGGGCCCGCAGGGGCAGCGACAAGATCGTTACCGCCAGACCGAACCCCAAAGGGGCGGTGGGCACGAGATCGGCCAGGAAAGCCGCAACGAAGCCGGCATCGAAAGCCGCAACCCAGCCAGCCTCCCGAGCGCGCCTGAAATCCAAGGCCGCCGGAGGCAAGCAGGCTGCCTCCCGCGCGAACAAACAGGCCGCTTCCCCCACGAGCAAGCCGGCCCCTTCTCCCTCGAGCAAGGCGGCCGCTTCTCCCGCGAAGAAGTCCGGGAAGCCGGCAAAGGCCGGTGCCCCGGCACGGTCCAAACCCTTGCAGGGAGCGGCGAAACCGGTGCGGCGCGCGGCCTCGAAGCCAACGCCCCCGCCGCCGCGTGCCTTACCGGAACCCAAGGCGGGTCAGCTCGCTGAGACGTCGCCGGAGCTTGCGGAACAGCACAGTACGGTCGAAGCCGCCGCCACGAACGGCGCGGCCGTCGAGCACGGCACCTGACGCCCGGAAGCACCCGCTCGCGCGAGCAGGCTAGGGTGTGTTGACATTTGCGCTGCACCGAACGCCTGGCGCGGTAGCCGGCAAAAACCACGCTTTTTGCTGGCGGCCGACTGTGTAGGGTCTCGCTGGAAGCGCCGCCAGGCGACTTCCAGCCAATGTACTAGGACGCCTGCAATACTTTCTGGAGACGACAATGCAAGATCAGCGAACCCGTGAGAGCACGGCACGAGTCAGCGCGGCAGCCATTGCAATGGCGCCATCCAGCTCGCGCATGCTCGCCAGCTATCTGGCTGACGTCGAACAACTGCTCGATGAGCAGCAGTGGGAAAGAGCGTTGCGCGAGGCATCGGACCTGCCTCTGATCGCCGTGGCCCTGAGCGATTCGCAGCTGCGCATCTCGCACGAAGGCCTGCAATCCTGGTGCGACGAATGGATCCGCCCGGAGGATCCTGACTCGAATGCCAACGGTACCGACTACGCACGTGTCAGTGGGACGGTATTGGCTCGCTTCACCCATGACGAAGCGGCGAGCGTTCCACTGGACGAAGCGGCAAACGTCCCACTGTTAGCGTTGAAGCGGCTGCGCTTGCGCCGTCACGCCCGCACTGCTCCACGCGGCTTCAATTCCGATCGCAGGGGAAATCTGGCCCCCGAGGGCAACAACGCTGTCGTGACGTGCACGATTCTCGTTGAAGCCGTACGGCGTTGGTATGCGCAGAGCGCCTGCCATGATCCGGTCGTGCAGGCCAACCTTGCCCGCCTCGCGGTCCTTCGCTAAGACCCTCTTCTAGCCCTGCTTCGACACTCGCCTTCCATGCGGCGTCTTTGTGGCGCCGCCCGCACGCCTGGGTGTCCCGCGCGCCGGGAACCAGCCTCCCCCAGCCCCCCGGGTTGAGGATCTCCCACGCTGCGCAGCCCGCCTGAATGCTCATTCAATCCCTCTGAAAGCGTTTTTATCCTAGAGTCCCCTTGAGATAAAAACCATAACATCATGTTTTATTATCATTTAAATACTCATATAACTAGGCACTTGCATCGGTAAGTGGGTTGATGGAATATAGCTGTAAGAGGGGGCCAAAAAAATTGAGTGGCTGTTCAATGCCCCAAAGTGGTGGCGGTCTGAAAGCATCCTCAACCACGCGCGCGACGCGCGAACCGTTGCGCGTCGGCGTCATTCTGGCAGAGCATTTCACGCTCTCCGCTTTCGCGGTCTTCATCGATCACTTGCGCCTGGCAGCGGACGAAGGCGATCGCAGCCGTCCCCTGCACGTGCAATGGTCGATCATGGCCAGCCGGCAGGAGTCGGTTCCCGCCAGCTGCGGCGTGCTCATCGAGCCGACGAGCCGCTTCCTGCCACCGGACTCACTCGACTATGTGGTCGTCGTCGGCGGCCTGCTGCACGCGGGACCGCAAATCGACGAAGCGACGACGCGCTACCTGCGCGAAGTGGCCGAGACACGGGTCCCGCTCATCGGCATCTGCACCGGCAGCTTCATTTTGTGCCGGGCGGGCTTGATGCGCGGCCGGCGCTCCTGCGTCAGCTGGTATCACTACCAGGACTTCCTCGAGGCGTTTCCGGATCATGACGTCGTCGCCGACCGGTTGTTCCTCGCCGACGGGCCACGCATCACGTGCGCCGGCGGCGCGGGAGCGGCGGCGCTCGCCACGCACCTGATCGAGCGGCACCTCGGCTCGGCGGTCGCCCAGAAGGCGAGTCAGGTTCTGCTGTTCGACAAGCCGCGCTCGGGGAGCGATGCGCAGCCGCACCCGCCGCTGTCGGAATCGGTGAGCGAGCCGCGCGTGCGGCGCGCGTTGCTGTTGATGGAACAGAACCTCACTCGCCCCATCGCGATTGCGGCGGTTGCCGAGGAGCTCGGCATGTCGGTTCGACAGCTCGAGCGCCTGTGTCGCGAGCACGTCGGCCTGGGCCCGGCGTCCTTGTATCGCCAGCTGCGCATGCGTTACGCGAACTGGCTCATCGAGAACACCGACCGGTCCGTGACGGAGATTGCGATCGAGGCTGGGTTTGCGGATTGCGCGCACTTCTCGCGACAGTTCAAGGACGCGTACGGACTCTCGCCGTCGACACGGCGGATGCAACCGGATCGTGCGTTGAACAGCGATGCCGCGCGCGCGCGCGTTTTCGAGTAGGCGGAACAATAACAAGCGGATGACGCGTCCGTTCAATCGAAGGACGGAACGCACCGATATGTTTGCCCAACAACCGGCGGGATTTGCCGGAGGCGGCTGTTGAGCCGCGCACGGCGCAAGCCGTCAGGTGTTGCTGGCCAACTGGGGAGTGTTTCATGGGCGTAAGCTTGTCTCGTGGCTTGTGGTGTCGCCGGTCGAAGGTCTCCTGCACGGTAGCCGCCATCTTGAGCGCTGCATCCTACGGGGCGGTCGCCGCGGATACGGTACCCGCCACTACCAGCGCCGCCCCCGCTACCGACACGGGCAACGAGTCGTTTGCGCTCGAAGAGGTCACCGTCACCGCGCAGCGCCGCAACGAGAGCATGCAGAACGTGCCCATCTCGATGCAGGCCTTCACGGCGGTCACCCTGCAACAGTTGAATGTTTCGACGCTCGACGACTACATCAAGTACCTGCCGAACGTCACTACAGCCAACAACGGCCCGGGCCAGAACGAGGTGTTCATGCGCGGCCTGAGCGCCGGGTCGCAGCCCAGCCAGGGCAGCGGCTCGACGGGCTTGTGGCCGAACGTCGCCATCTACATCGACAACCAGTCCGGCCAGCTCCCCAACCGCAACCTCGATATCTACGCGGCTGACTTGAACCGCATCGAAGTGCTGGAGGGTCCGCAGGGCACTCTCTTCGGATCCGGTGCCGAAGCGGGCGTGATCCGCTACATCACCAACGAGCCCAAGCTCGACGTCACCGAAGGGAGCGTCAAGGGCGGCTACGGCATCACGGCTCACGGCGATCCGAACACCGATGTGACGGCGGTGCTGAACCTGCCGTTGATCGAGAACACGATGGCGGTGCGCGGAGTCATCTACCAGGACAAGCGTGGCGGCTACATCAATAACGTTCCGGCCACGTTCACCCGCAGGGATACCGACATCGGCATCGGCTATGCCGACTACCCCGCGGTCAACGGACAATGTCCGGACGGAGGCGTCAACAACGGCTATTGCGTGCCTCCCGGCAGCCCGTCGATCAACAACTACAACCTGGCCGGCAGCGCCATCAACCCGGTCACGTACCAGGGCATCCGCGTCGAAGCACTCTACAAGTTCAACGATGACTGGGATCTGCTCATCACGCAGTCCTACCAAGACATGAACTCGCAGGGTGTGTTCTATCAGCAGCCCACCGCCTCGGACGGCGGCGCGCTGTCGCCTCTCGAGGTCACGCTGTTCAACCCTTCTTTCGACAAGGACCGGTTCGAGAGCACCGCGTGGACGCTCAACGGCAAGCTGGGGCCCCTCAAGGCGGTCTATACCGGCGGCTACCTCGTGCGCAATGTCGAGCAGGTCGGCGACTATACGAACTACGCGCGCGGCGTCTATGCCGACTATTACCAGTGCTATGGGCCGCAATACGACTCGACGCTGAAGTCGACCTGCTTCTCGCCGAGTGCCACCTGGTTCTCGAACGAGAAGAACACGCACCAGCAACATGAATTCCGCGTGAGCACCCCGGACGACTGGCGGTTGCGCGCCATCGGTGGCGTGTTCTGGGAAGCCAACAAGCTGTGGGATCAGTCAGGCTGGAATTACAAGACCGTGCCGTCGTGCACGGACGCCCTGACCACCGGTTGCTTCGCCGACATCGGCACGGCTCCCGGAACCACCGTGGAGAACCCGGGCATCCATCCCGCGCCGACGTCCTTCTATCAGGACACCATGCGTGAGACGAAGCAGACCGCATTCTTCGCCTCCGTCGACTACGACATCATTCCGAAGGTGCTGACGATCACTGCCGGCACGCGCCATTTCAAATTCGACAACTCCTCGGTTGGCAGCGTCTCCGGTAGCTTCTACTGCTTCGAAGCCGCCGTGACAGCCCTCGGCTGCCAGAACGACGTCTACAATCTCAACGCGCAGAACCTGAAGAACACGGAATCGGGGTACAAGAGCCGCGGCAACCTGACCTGGCACATCACGCCTGACCTGATGGTGTATTACACGTTCTCGCAGGGGTTCCGGCCGGGCGGCTTCAACCAGAACGGCGGCACGCCGCACGCCCCGGGCACCGACGGAGTGAATCAATACCTGCTGCCGAGCTCATACCAGTCCGACAAGCTGACGAACAACGAGATCGGCTGGAAGACCGAGCTGTTCGATCACCGCGTCCAGTGGAACGGCGCGCTCTACCGCGAGAACTGGGACAACGTGCAGGTCGCGTTCTTCGATCCCGGCCTGGTCGGCAACATCTTCTACAACACGAACGGCCAGAACTTCGTGATCAAGGGAGTCGAGACCTCCCTGGTGACCCGCATCGTCAACGGCCTGACGGTGCAGGGCGCGGCGTCCTGGAACAACAGCCGGCAGACGAACTCGCCGCAGCTCATCGACAACAATCCGGCGAGCAACAATTACGGCAAGGCGATCACCCAGACCTGCACCGTCAACGGTGCAGGCGCCGTCACCGGCTGTGCGCCGATCACCAATCCGTTCGGCCCCATCGGCTCCCCGAGCGCCAACGCGCCGCCGATTCAATTCAGCGCGCGTGCCCGCTACGAATGGGCCATCGCGAGTTACGTCCCCTACGTGCAGGTCGGCATCACCCACACGGGTCACTCCTTCACCCAGGCGGGCTCCAACCCGACGATCGCGGAAGCCGGCATCTCCACCGGCCGCCTGCGGTTCGAGAATCCGGCATACACCACGGTCAACGCCTCGGTCGGCGTGTCCAAGGACCAGTGGTACGTGAACCTGTTCGGCGAGAACCTGGCGAACTCGAATGCGAGCGTCTTCGTCAGCACCGACCAGTTCATCGTGGCCCAGACCCCCCTGCGCCCGCGCGTGCTGGGGGCGGAATTCGGCTACAAGTTTTAGGTGCAGCCCCGCGAAGAGCTAGGTTAGCGCTGGGAGGTTTCCCAGTTCGGTGCCACGTAATACGGCGCGTTCGACTCGGGCAGCAGTGGGTTGCCGAGAATATGGTCCGCGGCCTTCTCGGCAATCATGATGGTCGGGGCGTTGAGGTTGCCGTTGGTGATCGAGGGCATGATCGACGAGTCAACGACTCGTAGAGCCTCGAGTCCGCGCACCCGTGTCTGTGGATCTACCACCGCCATCGGATCGCCAGGGCTGCCCATCTTGCAGGTGCATGACGGGTGGAATGCGGTCTCGACGTGCTGGCGGATGAACGCGTCGATCTGCTCATCCGTGTGTACCTCGATGCCCGGCTGCATCTCCCGTCCGCGAAAGCGCGCGAATGCCGGCTGGCCGAAGATCTCTCGAGTCAGACGGACGCAGGCCCGCATCTCGATCCAATCATCCGGGTGCGACATGTAGTTGAAGAAGATCGTCGGCAGATCGTACGGACTCGTCGAAGCCAGGCGGACCCAACCACGACTCTTGGAACGCATGGGGCCGACGTGCGCCTGGAATCCGTGCTCGCGCGCGAGCGAAGAGCCGTCGTAGTTCACCGCCATGGGCAGGAAGTGGAACTGGATATCAGGGTATTGGATGCCCGCCCGGCTGCGAATGAACCCGCCCGTCTCGAAGTGATTGGTCGCGCCGAGCCCGTCCTTGGTGAGGATCCAGCGCGCTCCGATGAGCCCCCTGCGGAAGGGCGTCATGTGTGAGAACAGGGTGATCGGCTCCTTGCAGGCCATCTGGAAATAGAACTCCAGATGATCCTGCAGATTCTCGCCGACGCCCGGGAGGTCGTGGACCATGGGAATGCCGAGGGCCGCCAGCTCCTGCGCGGGACCCACGCCCGAGAGTTTCAGCAGCTGCGGAGAATTCACCGGGCCGCCGCTCAGGATCACTTCGCGCCGCGCGCGCGCGACGTGCTCCGTATCGCCGCGGCGATAGCGAATACCCGTGGCGCGCCGATTCTCGAAAACAATCTGTGTCGCGAGCGAATGCGTACGCACCGTCAGGTTGCTGCGCGTCATGGCCGGCCGCAGGTAGGCATTCGCCGCGCTGCAACGGCGCCCTCCTCCGACGGTCATTTCCATACGGCCGAGGCCTTCCTGCTGATAGCCGTTCATATCCGGCGTAATGGGGTAGCCAGCCTGCCGGCCCGCTTCCAGCCACGCGTCGTTCAACGGATTCGTCAGAAGTCCGTGTTGAGTTGCGAGCCTGCCCTCGCCGCCGTGATACTCGTCACCACCGGTGGCGCGGCGCTCGGCACGCTTGAAATACGGGAGCACGTGACGGTAACCCCAGCCGGTGGCGCCCTCCGACTCCCATCTCTCGAAATCCAGCGCATTGCCGCGCACGTAGACCAGGCCATTGATCGATGACGATCCGCCGAGAACCTTGCCGCGGGTCGTCACGATCCGGCGGTTGTTCAGCTGCGGCTCCGGCTCGGAGCGATACGGCCAGATGTACTTCGGCATGTTCATGGGGATCGACAGGGCCGTCGGCATCTGGATGTAGATCGAGCGATCGGAGCCGCCGTACTCGAGCAGCAGGACGCTGTTGCGGCCGTCTTGCGTCAGCCGGTCGGCCAGCACGCAGCCCGCGGAGCCCGCACCGACGATCACGTAGTCGAAGATCTCGTCCACCCGAACCCGTCCCGTCTCTCAATAAGGCGCGTCGACATCGCCCATGGCGACATACACGCTCTTCAGTTGTGTGTAGTGCTCGAGCGCGGCGCGGCCGTTCTCGCGCCCCAGGCCCGACAGCTTCACGCCGCCGAACGGCAACTCGATGGGCGTGATGTTGTAATGGTTGATCCAGCAGGTGCCCGCCTCGAGCCGGGCGATCACCCGGTGTGCCCGCGTGAGGTCGCTGGTGAACACCCCGGCCGAGAGCCCGAACTCGGTGGCATTCGCGCGGGCGATCACCTCTTCCTCCTCGTCGAACTCGAGGACCGACATCACCGGCCCGAAGATCTCATCGCGCACGATGGCCATGTCGTCGTGACACTGATCGAAGACGGTCGGGGCGACGAAAAAGCCGTTCGCGAGGTCTCCCGACGTGACCCGGTTCCCCCCGATCGCCACACGCGCGCCCTCGGCCCGCCCCCGCGCGATGTAGCCCAAAACCTTTTCCATGTGTGCGTGCGAGATCAGCGAGCCCACCTGCGTCGCGGGATCGAGCGGATCGCCGATGCGCATGAGGCTCACGCGGGCGAGGAGCCGCTCCATGAAAGCCGCCTTGATCCTGCGGTGCACGAACACCCGGGTGCCGTTCGAGCACACTTCCCCGGCCGAATAAAAATTCCCCAGCAACGCGCCCGAGACCGCGTTCTCGAGCCGCGCATCCTCGAATACGATCAGCGGCGACTTGCCGCCGAGCTCCAACGTCACGTGCTTCAGCGAAGGGGCCGCGGCCGCCATGACCGCCTTTCCGGTGGCCACGGCACCGGTGAGGGAGACTTTGGCGATCCCCGGATGTTGGGTCAGCAAGCGGCCGGTCTCGACCCGCCCCTGCACGACCTGGAACACGCCTTCGGGCAGCCCGGCTTCGTCAAACACCTCGCGCAGGCGCATCGCCGTCAAGGGTGTCAGGTCCGCCGGCTTGAAGATCATCGCGTTGCCGCAGGCCAGTGCGGGCGCAGACTTCCAACACGCAATCTGCAGCGGATAATTCCACGCACCGATCCCGGCGACGACACCGAGCGGCTCGCGGCGTGTGTAGCCGAACGCCTGCGGTCCGAGGTCGAGGTGTTCGCCCGCGAGAGTGGGGGCCACTCCGGCAAAATACTCGAGGCAATCGGCACCGGATATGACGTCGACGACGCTCGTCTCCTGGATGGGTTTACCGGTATCGCGAGTCTCGAGCTCGGCCAGCTCCTTATTGCGCGCACGGAGAATGTCGGCCGCGCGCCGCAGAATCCGGCCTCGCTCCGTGCCTGTCAGAGCGGCCCACTTCTTCTGTGCAGCGCGCGCTTTCTCCACGGCGGCATCCACCGCGGAAGAGCCGGCAATTTCGAGCGTCGCCAGCACCTCGCCAGTCGCGGGATTCACGCTCGTGAACGTCTCGGCCTTCCGTGTCGCAGGAAGCGACGACGGGTACGTTGCGCGATCATCACCGCTGGATGCGGCACTTTCCGGCTGTGTGCTTTCCGGCTGTGTGCTTTCCTGCAACTTCCCGCTGACGAACGCGGTCAACAACGCACGCGCGCTCTCGCTATCGGCTTCCTTCCAATCGGACAGCGCCGCGCGTAACCAGACACCATCGATCATCGCTGCGATCATCGACGCCAGACTGCGTGCTTCGGCAGGCGGCAACAGCTTCTTCAGCGGATGACAGAGGTTGGACAACATGCGGCGCTGATACACCGTCTGCACACGCTTGAGTCCCTCGGTGTGCAACACTTGCCCCCAGAATGCGAGCCACGCCGTTCCCGTTCGCTTGTCGAACTCCTCCGCCGCCAGGTTGGCATCGATCACCGCCTGAATCCGGCCGCGCGGCGTGTACGCGGCGGCGAGCCGCGGTTGCGCCCGTTGATTCAGTCGACGCAACAGATTTCGGAACGTGGCCTCGAGCAACCCGTCCTTGTCCCCGAAGTAGTGAGCGACCAGTCCCGGCGACACTCCCGCGCGGCTGGCGATCTGTGCCAGAGTGGTCCCGACGAAACCGACTTCCGCGAGGCTGTCGATCGTGACCTCGATCAACTGGCGCGTGCGGGCTTCCTCGACTTCGTCCCGGGCGACCAAAGGCATTGATTGTCTGTTCAATTTGAGGCTCCGAAAGGCAACGGACGGAGTGTTGTCAGGGCTTTCCCGATGCCTCGGCGCTGGGCCGATACTTCTTGTCCCTTCAGGGAGTTGCCCCGGTCCGGACGTGCTTGACAGAGACGCGGTTAAACGGCTATTCAAGACAGGCGGGATGATGAGGTAGCCCGCGCAGGCGGGTCAAGTCCGACATTCAACGACACGAGGCGGAGACCGTATGGCGCTTGCCGGGTCAACCGGATCCCACGAAGCATTCGAGCGTCTCGGACGCCTGCCCGTCCTGGCGGGGCTGTGTGTCCTGTGGCTGCTCGGGACCCTGCTGAGCGCGCCGGCCACCCTGGCGGCCCAGCCCGCCGCCGGCCTCGACGGCCCCGCCTGCCGCACCGTGCGGCTCTCCGACGTCGGCTGGACGGACGTCACGGCCACTACGGCCACCCTCGCCGTCGTGCTCCGCAAGTTGGGCTACGACCCGCAGATCCTGGTGCTCTCCGTCCCGGTGACGTTCGCGTCCATGAGGAACAAGGACATCGACGTATTTCTCGGCAACTGGATGCCGACCCAGACCGGGGACATCAAGGACTACATGGCGGACCACTCGGTCGAGGTGGTCGGCACCAATCTCAACGGCGCCAAGTACACCCTCGCCGTGCCGGCCTACACCTACGCGGCCGGATTGCGCGATTTCGCCGACATCCAACGCTTCGGCGCCGAGCTCAAATACTCCATCTACGGCATCGAGCCGGGCAATGACGGCAACCGGCTGATCCTGGGCATGCTGAAGCAGAACCTGTTCGGGCTCGGGAATTTCAAGATCGTGGAATCCAGCGAGCAGGGCATGTTGGCGCAGGTCGAGCGCGCCGTGCGCACGAAGTCGCCCATAGTGTTCCTCGCGTGGGATCCGAACCCGATGAACATGCGCTTCGACCTTCGCTACCTGTCGGGCGGCGATGCCGTGTTCGGACCCCACTACGGCGGGGCCACCGTCTACACGGATACCCGCGCGGGCTACTCCAACGAGTGTCCGAACGTGGGGCGGCTGCTGCGCAACCTGCGATTCACGACCCGTGGCGAGGACCTGGTCATGCAGGCGATCCTCGACCAGCACCAGACCCCGGAGGCCGCCGCCTCCGCCTGGCTGCAGGCCAATCCGCGGGTCGTCGCGAGCTGGCTGTCCGGGGTGTACACGTTTGACGGCCGTCCGGCACTGGAGGCCGTGCGGCTCGGCAAAAGCGCCGCCCACTGGAGCTTCGAGCAATGGATCAGCGGCCACAAGATTCCGGTCGGTGAGACCGTCGCCGCCTTCATCGAGTACATCAAAACCCACGGGCGCGTCGCATTCGACGCTGTCTCGGCGCTCATTCGCGGCAGCGTGAACGGGCTCACCTTCCTGCTGGTCGCGATCCCCTCCCCCGTGCTGATCCTCGCGCTCGCCGCCCTCACCTGGTTCCTGCGCCGCTCCATCGCACTCGTGGTGTTCGTGACGCTCGCGCTGCTCTTCATCATCAACCAGGGCTACTGGATCCCGACGCTGGAGACGTTGTCGCTGGTCATCGCCGCGGCGCTGTTGTCCACCGTGCTGGGCGTGCCGTTGGGCATCGCCGCGGCCCATCGGCCCAGGCTGAACGCAACCCTGCGGCCGGTCCTGGACCTGATGCAGACCCTGCCGACCTTCGTCTACCTCATTCCAACGCTGGTGCTTTTCGGGCTGGGGGTGGTGCCGGGCCTCATTTCCACGGTCATTTTCGCGCTGCCGGCCCCCATCCGCCTCACCCAGCTCGGCATCAGCTCGGTGCCGAAGGCGCTGCTCGAAGCGGGCGAGGCCTTCGGCGCCACGCGGCTGCAGATGCTGTGGAAGGTGGAGCTGCCGAGTGCCGCACCCACCATTGTCGCCGGCATCACCCAGTGCATCATGCTGAGCCTGTCCATGGTCGTCATCGCGGCATTGGTCGGCGCGGGCGGTCTCGGCGTGCCCGTGGTCCGCGCACTGAATACGGTGCAGGTCGGCATGGGCTTCGAAGCCGGTTTCGTCATCGTGCTGCTCGCCATCATCCTCGACAGAATCAGTCGTCCGGACGAAAAGAAGGAGAGCGGTTCATGAGCGTCGCCCTCGAGTTTCGCAACGTCGACATCGTCTTCGGCGGCAAAGGCCGGCGACCCAACGGTGCGGTTCAACAGGCGCTCAGCGCTTTGGACGCCGGGGGAACGCGCACGGACATTGCGTCCAAGACGGGTGTCGTGATCGGCGTTGCGGGGGCCTCCCTGGCGGTAGAGCGCGGTCAGATTTCGGTGCTCATGGGTTTGTCGGGCTCCGGCAAATCCACCCTCCTGCGCGCCGCGAACGGCCTGAATCCCGTAACCCGTGGCCAGGTGCTGGTCAGCGACGGAGAGGCCGTCGTGGATATCGCCAAATGCGATGCGGCGACGCTGCGTCGCGTGCGGCGCCTGCGCATTGCCATGGTGTTCCAGCAGTTCGGCCTCCTCCCCTGGCGAACCGTGCGCGACAATGTCGGCTTCGGCCTCGAGCTGCGGGGAGAGCCCGCAGAGCAGAGGCGCCGCATCGTCGATGAGCAGCTCGAGCTCGTAGGATTGTCACAGTGGGGCGACCGCTATTGCAGCGAGCTCTCCGGCGGCATGCAACAACGCGTCGGCCTCGCCCGCGCCTTTGCGACGAACGCCGATATTCTGCTGATGGATGAGCCGTTTTCCGCGCTCGACCCGCTCATCCGCCGCAAGCTGCAGGACGAGCTGCTGGCCCTGCAGGAGCGGGTGAAGAAAACCATTCTGTTCGTGAGCCACGACCTCGATGAGGCTCTCAAGCTCGGCGACCGGATCTCCATTCTCGAAGGCGGCCGCATCGTTCAAACCGGGACGGCCCAGGACATCGTGCACCACCCGGCGAACGAGTACGTCGCCGAATTCGTCCGTCACGTCAATCCGCGCACGGCGATCAAGGGCGCTTCTGCGTCCTAGCACGCTTCTGCGGCCTAGGTCCGACACGCTCCTGCCAATGTCGCAACGCCGTGTCGCTTTTATTCAAGCGGGTCGGCGGGCGTATGCTCGTCGCCCCCTCGAGCGCGCCGGCATCATTGCGGCGCCTTCGAGCCGACAGGATCTCACGCGCCATGCAACCCTTTTCCGGCCTTTCGCTGTTGCGACGAGGCCTGTCCGGCCAACGCGGCTGGACCCAACAGTGGCGCAAGGCGCAACCCAAGGCCGCCTATGACGCCGTCATCGTCGGGGGCGGCGGCCATGGACTCGGCGCTTCGTACTACCTGGCCAGGGAGCACGGCCTCCGCAACGTCGCCGTACTGGAAAAAGGCTGGATCGGCGGCGGCAACACCGGCCGCAACACGACCATCATCCGCTCGAACTATCTGTTCGACGAAAGTGCCGCGCTGTACGACCACGCGTTGAAGTTGTGGGAGACCTTGTCGGAAGAGCTCAACTACAACGTTATGTTTTCACAGCGCGGGGTCATGATGCTCGCGCACACGGTGCACGACGTCCAAACCTCGAAGCGCCACGTCTACGCGAACCGCGCGGCGGGTGTGGATAACGAATGGCTGACGGCCGCCGAGGCGAAAGCGTTCTGTCCGGTTCTGAATATTGGCGACATCCGCTATCCGGTGTTGGGAGCTGCCTTGCAGCGGCGCGGCGGCACGGCTCGCCACGATGCCGTAGCTTGGGGATTCGCCCGTGCCGCAAGCGCTCTTGGTGTCGACATCATCGAGAATTGCGAGGTGACGGGCATCCGGCGGGACTCGAACGGCGCCGTTGAGGCCGTCGAGACGACGCGCGGGCTGATCCGGACACCGAAGATCGGTGTTTCCGCGGCGGGCAACACCAGCGTCGTCATGAAAATGGCCGGTCTCAAGCTGCCTCTGGAAAGCTTCCCCCTGCAAGCCCTCGTCTCGGAGCCCGTGAAGCCGATTTTCCCGTGCGTGGTGATGTCGAACACCATCCACGCCTACATCAGCCAATCGGACAAAGGCGAGCTGGTCATCGGAGCGGGCACGGACGCTTACACCTCGTACACTCAACGCGGCGGCCTCCACATCGACAATCACGCCCTCGAGGCGATCTGCGAGCTGTTCCCGATGTTCCGGCGGCTACGCATGTTGCGCAACTGGGGTGGCATCGTCGACGTGACACCGGACCGCTCGCCGATCATTGCGAAGACACCGGTTCCGGGCCTGTACGTGAACTGCGGCTGGGGCACGGGCGGCTTCAAGGCGACCCCAGGCTCGGCGCACGTTTTTGCGCACACCATCGCCCGCGACGAGCCCCACCCCATCAATGCCCCCTTTACGATCGAGCGCTTCCGCGACGGTCACCTCATCGACGAAGCCGCCGCCGCAGCGGTGGCGCATTAGCCCATGGGAAACACTCACCTGCGATCGTTGAGCGCGCCAGAGAGACGGCCATGCTGCTGATCGAATGTCCTTACTGCGGCAAGCGCCCCGAGCTGGAATTCAGCCACGGCGGCCAGGCCCACATCGCGCGCCCCGCAAACCCCTCCGCGACTTCGCTCCAGGATTGGACAGATTTCCTGTACATGCGCGACAACATCAAAGGCGTGCACGCCGAGCGTTGGCGGCACACCCATGGCTGCGGCCGGTTCTTCAACGCGCTGCGCGATACCACGACGGATCACTTTCTCGCCACCTACAAAGCCGGCACACCCGCGCCGAAGGTAAACGACAAGTGAAACACGGTGCACCGTCTGCTGCGCTAGGCCGCGTCGACAGGACTCGATCGGTCGAATTCACTTTTGATGGGCGAACCTTTCAGGGGTACGCCGGCGACACGCTTGCGTCCGCCCTGTTGCGCCACGGCGTGCACCTCGCAGGCCGGTCGTTCAAGTACCACCGGCCCCGCGGCATCCTGGCAGCCGGGGCCGAAGAGCCGAACGCACTCGTCGCCGTCAGGCGTGATGACGCGCGCTACACGCCCAATCTCCGCGCCACACAAGTGGAGTTGTACGCGGGACTCGAGGCTCACAGCCAGAACCGCTGGCCCAGCCTCGCCTTCGACTGCGGCGGCCTGAACAATCTTCTCTCGCCGTTCATTCCGGCGGGTTTCTACTACAAGACCTTCATGTGGCCGCGCGGTGCCTGGAAGGCGCTCTACGAGCCGCGCATCAGGGCCGCGGCGGGCCTGGGCAAGTCCCCCACTCTGGCGGATCCCGATCGATATACGAACCGCTTCGCTCATTGCGACGTGCTGGTCGTCGGCGCCGGTCCGGCCGGTCTCACCGCGGCGCTGGCCGCCGCAGCCACGGGCGCGCGCGTCATTCTTTGCGACGAACAGCCGGAGCTCGGCGGATCCTTGTTGTCCGAGCCGGTGGACGAGCGTGCGGCGCGGGTCGAAGGGGTGCCCGCAGCCACCTGGATAGCGCGCGCGGTCGCCAAATTGAAGGCGAACCCGCGCGTCACGCTGCTGACGCGCACGACGGCGTTCGGTTACTTCCCTCACAACATGTTGGGACTGAACGAGCGGCTGACCGATCACCTCCCGGACCCGCCTCCCGGGTTGCCGCGCGAACGGCAATGGCAGGTTCGGGCCAAGGAAGTCGTGCTGGCGACCGGCTCGATCGAGCGGCCCCTCGTCTTCCCGGGCAACGATCGACCGGGAATCATGCTGGCCGGCGCCGCCCGCACCTACGTGAATCGCTACGGCGCTGTTCCCGGCACGCGTGCGGTCGTCGTCACCGCGTGCGACGAGGCCTATCGAGCGGCGCTCGACCTCCACGAGGCGGGGGTATTCATTGCGCTGATCGCGGACATACGCAATGAGGTCAAAGGTCC
>DASZVD010000020.1:0-4740 GCA_035547375.1 Steroidobacteraceae bacterium | reverse complement strand
GTTGGCGGACGGGAGCTATCGAGTCCGCCGCAAAGGCTCGCTCCAGGCGGTCGATCAAGGTGCGGCGGGGCAGGCGTGCGGCGATTTGGGCGCGATCGAGGTTCAGCAAGGGACACCTGAGGGTCGGGGGGCGCGATGGTCGCATGTTTGCGGGACGGAGTCGCGGTCCGGCCAGCGCGCTGCCCGCCGTGGCTGCGCCGCCCGGGTTGCGCTCGGTGCCGCCGCCTTGGTATGAGGTGCTCCATATGGAAGCCCCGTTCGCCGGAACTTCTCGAGCTTGGCAGACGTTACACTGGCAGGGTTGCTGCTGCCCTGAAGAACGAACGTCTTGAGCCGGCCTACTTTGCGACCCATTGCCGAGCGTGTCGCTTGCCCCGACTGCGGCCTGATGCAGGTGCTGCCCCCTCTGGGGGGGCGGCAGACGGCGGTCTGTCGTCGTTGCGACGGCACGCTGGCAGGGCCCGCGACGGGGCGGGTCGATGCCCCGATGGCACTGGCCGGCGCCGCGCTGGTGCTGCTCCTGGCGGCGATGGTATGGCCGCTCATCACCGTCTCCAGCCTCGGGGCGATCCGCGAGAGCTGGCTGACGACCTGTGTCACCTCGCTATGGGGACAGGGCTTTCCCTCGCTGGCCGCGGTGGTGGCGGCGTTCAGTGTGGCGCTGCCGGGGATTTACCTGGTCATGCTGACGGGCGGGCTGATGGCCCTGAAGCTCGGTATCCGGGCGCCGCTCGGGCGGCTGTTTCGCTGGGTGCAGTATCTTCGTCCCTGGATGATGATCGAAGTCTTCCTCGTGGGCGGCTTCGTTGCCTACAGCCGGATCAAGGTCGTGTCCACCATCGAGATCGGGATTGGCGGGTGGTGTCTGTTGGCCGCGTCGCTCCTGTTCTTGTTGGCGCTGACACAGCTGGACGAACGGACGGTGTGGGAGGCGCTCCCTGTGCGGGACGTGCCTGTTCGAGACATGCCCGTTCGAGACATGCCCGTGGGGGGCGCGCGCACGCCGGACGACCCGACAGCACCGGCAGCGTCCGCGGATCATGGTCAACGGGCGATTGCCTGCACCGTTTGTGATCTGATCGTCCTGCGGACCGAAGAAGGCAGCAAGTGCTCACGTTGCGCCGCGACACTCTACGTACGGAAGCCCGATGCGCTTCGGCGTACCACGGCGCTCGTCATCACCGGTTTTCTCCTGTACGTTCCGGCGAATGTGATTCCCGTGCTCACCACCGTGCGCTTGGGACGCGCGGACGAGAACACGATCATGAGCGGTGTGCTCGAGCTCGTTCACAACGACCTGTGGCCGCTGGCCATCATCGTGTTCTCGGCGAGTATCGTCCTGCCGCTGCTGAAGCTCTTTGGCCTGACCTGGATGCTGCTCGCGACGTACTTCCGCTCGCGTCATCTGCTGGTGTTGCGGACGAGGTTCTATCGGATGATCGATCTCGTCGGCCGCTGGTCGAATATCGACGTGTTCGCTGTCTCGGTACTGATCGCGGCCCTGCGTTTCGGAGCCCTGACCGAAGTGCACGCGGGTGCCGGGCTGGTCGCTTTTGCTGCTGTCGTGATCATTACCATGTTCGCTACGAGCTCCTTTGATACCCGACTGATGTGGGACGTGATATGAGCGAGGCGCCGGAACGGGAAGTGGAGGCACGAGTGCGCCCCCGGCGCTGGTTCGCCTGGGTCTGGATCGTCCCGATCGTTGCCGCGGGGATCGTGCTTTGGCTGGCGTGGCGCGGGCTCGCCGACCGGGGACCCATGATCACCATCTCCTTCAAAGTCGCGGAGGGGCTCGAGCCCGGGCAGACGAAGATCCAACATCGTGACGTGGATGTCGGCTCGGTCGAGTCCGTCGAGCTGACACCCGACATGTCGCACGTGATCGTCCACGCCCGCATGACACGGCGGGCGGCTCCGTACCTGAACGAGAAGACTCGCTTTTACATTGTGGCGCCGCACGTGGGCGTTGGGGGTATCTCGGGCCTCTCGACCATCGTATCGGGCACCTACATCGAGATGTATCCCGGGCGCGACGGCGCGCCGAAGCGGGATTTCGTGGCCTTGGACGAGCCGCCGATTCTGCCGCCGGATACGCCGGGCACCTCGTACATTTTACAGGCGCCGGATCTCAGCTCGCTCACCCAGGGGTCTCCGGTCTCCTATCACGGTGTCTCCGTCGGCGAAGTCGAGGGGTACACGCTCGCACCGGACGGGACGCACGTGACGGTGACCGCCTTTATCCGCTCGCCGCAGGACAAGCTCGTTCATCGGGAGACGCGCTTCTGGAACGCGGGCGGCGTAGATGCGTCACTCGGTGCGCAAGGCGTGCGAGTTCGAGCGAATTCGTGGGCGCAGCTGCTTTCGGGAGGCATTGCGTTCGAGACCCCCGAGCCGGCGTTGGCAGGGACACCGAGCCCAGCCGGCACGGAATTCAAGCTGTATGACAACCGTGATCGCGCGCTGAGCGCGCCGAATGGCCCGGAGCTGATTTATTTTGCGGACTTCGAGGGCGATCAGCGCGGTGTCGCGCCCGGCATAGCCGTCGAGCTGCAGGGCAACGTGGTGGGCGACGTGAAAGAGGCCCATCTCCGGTACGACGAGCACCGTCACCGGCTCGTGACTCGCGTGACGTTCGCAGTCGATGCGAGCAGGGTGAACATTGACGCGATGCCGCGCCCGGCGGGCACGGATCCGCGTCTGGTGGTGGGAGACTGGTTGAAGACGCTGGTGGAGCACGGTCTGCGCGCTCAGATCAGCTCGATCAGTTTCCTGACCGGGCAGAAGGTCGTTGCGCTCGACACGCTGCCGAACGCGCATCCGGCACACGTCAGGCAGGTGGGGCAGAGCGTCGAATTCCCATCCACCAGCTCTGGCGACCTGACGGAGATCCTGGCGAGCCTGCGCAGCGTGCTCCAGAACCTCGATCGTGCGACGTCGGGTCCGCAGCTTCAGCACGCGCTGCAGTCGCTCGACGAGACGCTGACACACCTCGACAGCCTGACGCACGATGTGGAGCCTGATATCAAGTCTCTCATCAAGAGCTTGCGTGATACCTCAGAGGCCGCTCAGAACACCTTGTCGGCTGTGCAGGGGATGGTTGGGACCAATGGTAACGGCAATACGGACCTTCCCAAGATGATGCGCGAGCTGTCGGACGCCGCGCGTTCCGTGCGCGTGCTGGCGGATTACCTCGATCGCCATCCGGAGTCCCTGCTGCAGGGACGCAAAGGAGATGAGAAATGAGCGGTCGGACCGGGGTTCTCGTGGCCGTGCTGGCGGGTCTGTGCGCGTGCTCTTCGAGCCCGCCATCGCGTGTCTATACTCTGAGCGAGACGGCGCCCGACACAGCAGGCGCGCCGGGTGTTGGTTTCGTCCGCATCGATCGCGTGACCGTTCCGGGGGAGATCGATCGTCCGGAGCTGGTGAGGCGGACCGGACCCAACCGGCTCGAGATCGCCGGGCTGGACCGTTGGGCGGCGCCGCTGGATGACACGATCCAGCGCGTCCTGTCCGACGACGTGGCGCGCAGAATTCCGACGCCGGCACCGGGGCAGGCCCGGGCGGTCCAGGTCGATATCCGGGAGTTCTACGGTGACGGGGCGTGCAATGTCACCCTGCGTGCCGTCTGGACCGTAAGGCAGCTTCACCCCGACGCGACGCCTCCAAACATGGAGGACATCCACGTTCCTTCGGGCGGTGGTCCGTGTCCTGCAACGCTCGCCGCCACGATGAGCACTGCGTTGGGGCAACTCAGCGATCGGATCGTGGCGGGGGTGGCACGCTCGGGGCCTGTGAGCGAGAACTAGCCGCCGGACGGTGCGGCTTTTACCATTCGTTACGGTTACGATAGGTAACGGCCGGCCCGGATATATTTCGCGGCGAAAGGGGGGCCAATGCTCACTCATACCGTTAAACGCTACCTCATCGCACTCGCCATCGTTGTCTTTCTCATCGCCGCATACACGGCACTGGGATTCTGGGCCGTTCCGCATTTCCTGCGCTCGGGCCTGACCGACTTCGTCGGCACGCACTACCAGCGCAAGGTCAGCGTCGGTGAGATCCGGTTCAATCCCTTCACGTTCGTGCTCGATATCAAGGACTTCTCGCTGCCGGACGCCGACGGGAGGCCCATGCTGTCCTTCGGCGGGCTGCACGTGGATCTCGAGGCCCGAAGCGTGTTCCGACTGGGCCCGAGCTTCCGCGAGATCGTGCTCGACCGGCCCCAGGTTCGCGCGGTGATCCGTCGGGACGGCAGCCTGAATCTCGCGGACCTGGGTAAAGGGTTTGGCAATGAGGCGCCTGCCGCGCCGCCTCCGAAGCCGTCGGAGCCGATGCGGCTGTACATCGACCGGTTTGCGGTGACCGCGGGCAGCAGCACCTTCGAGGACCTGACGCACTCGACGCCGTTTCGTGCGGAGCTGACGCCCATAGCCTTCGAGCTGCGTAACTTCAGCACGCGGCTGAAGACGGGGGCTGCCGGGAACGACTACTCGCTGACTGCCGTGTCTTCGCAAGGCGAGCGCCTCGATTGGAATGGCACGGTCCTGCTCGATCCGGTGTCCTCCCACGGCACGTTCGCGGTCACCGAGCTGCAGGTGGGCACCATCTGGCGGTATCTCCAGCAGCCTCTACCGATGGAGATCCCGTCGGGTGTGATCGGCGTGAAGGGTGAATATGACGTCGCCGTCGGGGGCGGCTCGCCCACGATCAAGGTCGATGTCCATGACACGACGCTGA
>DASZVD010000019.1:0-5300 GCA_035547375.1 Steroidobacteraceae bacterium | reverse complement strand
TGCCGTCCCGGGTGGGGTGAATGCGCTTCGTGGTGCGAGTGCGCCTAATGGCGTGTCGGGTGGTGTGAGCGTACCGGGCGGTGCGACCACGCTGGGGGGAGTGAGTGCGCCGGGTGGCGTCAATCCCGCGTCAGTGTTGGGTCCCTCGCCGCTGGAGTCGGAGATTCGCGTGCAGCCGGAGCGAGCGGCGGCGTCGCAAGCGGCGGCGGCAAGGTCTCAGCCACCCCGAACGACATCGGCAGCGGTGCCGCCCATGACGGCTCAGCGGCAGACAATAGCGCCGCAACTGCAGCGGGCACCGTTTGCCGCGGTCGGTTTGGCCGGTGTGGGTGGCGGGCCGACGATTTCCGATGAGCGTCCGCTTTGGGAAAGTCTGCAGCTCGAGGCTCTGCCGAGGGTGGCGCGTCTGGAGCCGATTCGCCGCCGTCGCTGGCCTCTCGTGCTGTTAGGCTCATTGGCGGTAATTGCCGTGGCGGTGTTTTACTGGCTGCCGCGTTACGCGCCGGATCTCCCGGTCGATTTGAGCGCGATATCGCGCGCGACCAAGACGGTGGCTCCGGGTTTGTTGTCCGCAGCATCCACCGCGGATGCGGAGTCGGTCCCTGCTGCGCCGACGGCGGATTCGGCCGCCGAGACCCAGTTGCAGGCGACTCGCGAGAACTTTGACAGGCGTCTTGCCGCACTCGAGGCGAGAGGTGCGGGTGTGTGGGGTGGTGCGGATTTCGCGCTGGCCAAGACACGCGCGGCTGAGTCGGTCGGCGCGCGCGACGCTGGCAACGTGCGTGTGGCGCAGGAAAGGCTGGCGGATGCATCGCACCTTCTCGACGAGGTCGAGGCCAGAGCGCCGCAAGCACTCGCCGCGGAGTTGACGGCTGGGCAGAAAGCGCTTGCGTCCGGACAGCAAGAGTTGGCAAGTCAGGCGTTTGATCTCGCGAAGCGCATCGATCCCAACGACAAGCGTGTTGCAGATGGTGAACGACGCGCACACAACCTGGACGGCGTATTGCCATTGCTGGCCGACGGTCAGAATGCCGAGGCGGCGCGCAACTATCCTCGCGCGGCGCAGGACTACAGTCAGGCGCTTTCGATCGATCCGGGTAACGAGAAGGCACGAGCGGGTCTCGCACGTGCGAATGCGGCTTTCGGGGATGACAACTACGCGAAAGCCGTGGGTGCCGGCTTTGCGGCACTCGGCGCGGGCCGTCTCGATGACGCTCGCGAGGCTTTTGCCAAGGCGCGCGCGATTCGGCCGAACGGTGTTGAGGCGGCTGAAGGTTTGCGGCGCGTAGGCACGGCGTCGACGGAGAAGCGGTTCGCATCGCTGCGCCAACGCGCGGCGGGCCTTGAAGCGCAGGAGCGGTGGGACGACGCCCTGCAGGTTTACGACTCAGCGCTGCAGGCCGATCCGTCGCTCGCCTTCGCGCAGGAAGGTAAGAAGCGAGCGGCGGCTCGCGCCGAGCTGGGCGGAGCCATGCAGGCGCTCATTGATCGACCGGAGCGGCTGTCTTCGGCGGCGGTTCGGGAGCAGGCCCGGATCCTGATTCAAACGGCGAATCGGGAGTCGCCTTCCGGCCCCGTTTTGCGCTCGCAGGTCACCCGGCTGGGGATTCTGCTGCCGGAGTACGATGGGTCGCTCCAGTCCATGGCAACTCAGCCCATCCAGTCTCAGGAGCCGATCCCGTCTCAGGCGACCCAATCGACGTCGATACAGAGGACGTCCCTGGCCGCTGCGGGTCCCACCGCGCGTTCCGATTCCGCGTGGCGCTCCGACATGGATAAGCCGGTGCGGCTATCCCTCGTTTCCGACAACGCGACAGCAGTCGCGATTCCGAGCATCGGGCAATTCGGGACGTTCTCGAGGCGCGATATTCAGCTCAAGCCGGGACGCTATACCGTCATCGGGACACGAGACGGCTATAGGGACGTCTATCGCGATATCACCATCTCCCCAGGTCAAGAAAGCCAGACAATCAGTGTAAGCTGCTCAGACCCGATCTGAGAGCAGATCCGATGAGCAGGGCTTATGGTGGGGCGCGGGGCCGTGCCCCACGTTACGTTTTGACACACTCGAACGCTGTCCGGTGCCCGCTGTGACCGATGCAGCTTCCATAACTTCGGTAGCCTATTCGCAGGTTCGCGTGCGCGAGCCGCTCGGCGAGCGCGTCCTCGGCGAATCAATCTCGATCGGGGGTGGGGAAGGCGCCGACGTTATCGTTCCGGGGGCGGATCCTGGTCGTGCGCTAACTATCGAACGCCGAAAAGGTGTTTGGGTTGTCGAGCCCACCGGAAACACCGTGCGCTACAACGGACGGCCGCTCACGGCGCCATGCGACTTACGCCGGCATGACACACTTGCGGTCGGCGAAGCGCAGATCGTAGTGACCGACGTGTCGCGCACTCTATTGCGCATCGACGTGTGTCATCTTGCGGGGAACGCCACTGTCGCGCCGACGACGGCCCTCGCGACCTTGATCCTTGATGAGGGGGGCGACGATGACGTGGAAATTCGTCCGCTCGACACCCTCCGTGTTCCGCCTGTCCTGAAGACGGGAAATGTTCCTACTCCAGAGCCAGAAGCCCCTCGCTCGACGAGACGAAGGTGGTTGGCCGTTCCGGTTATTGCGGTGCTGGCATTGGCGGCAATCGTTTCATCACTCCTGGAGCCCGTGTCCGTCGATGTGTATCCGGCCGACGCGCGTGTGCTCACGCCCGGCACTCTCATAGCGATCCATAACCCCGGCCGCCTTCTGATGCTTCCCGGTAAGCACGTGGTCCGAGCGGAGCGCGACGGTTATGTTGCCGCACAGGCGGATGTCGTCGTGCAGAGCGGAAACCCGAGCGATGTTCGTCTGAGTCTCGAGAAGCTTCCCGGAAAGCTGCAAATCGACACGGGTGGCATTGCTGCTGAAGTGAGCATCGACGGTGTCGAGGTCGGGCGAGCCCCCGGTGTGTTGACGGTCCCTGCGGGCGAGCGGACGCTTTTCGTTCGAGCACCGCATTACATCGACTTCATCACGAATGTGATCATTGAGGGAGCGGGCCGGTCGCAGGCCCTGAGGGTGACTCTGAAGCCATCCTGGGGCGCGCTCAAAGTCCTGGCCATCCCGGAGGGCGCGCATGTGGCCGTGGATGGTGTTGACGGCGGTGTTGCCCCGGTGACGATTGCTGCACCGTCCGGTGTCCGGCGCGTACAGATCGCCGCTCCTGGCTGGAAGACCTGGGAGAGCAGCGTCGTCCTCAAGGCGGGCGAAACGTTGGCTATCGGGCCCGTTACGCTAGGTCAACCTGACGCGCATTTGACGGTGCGGTCGGAGCCGGCGGGTGCGGATGCGACGGTGGCAGGTGTACACCTGGGCCGCACGCCCGCGGAAATTGACTTGGCCGCGGGCATCGCTCACCAGGTCGTGTTGAGCGCGCCCGGTTACAAGAACTGGACGCGCGCGGTGTTTGCCGACCCGGGGCGCAAACTTTCGGTGCTGGCGCGGCTCGACCCCATCCTTGCGCGCGTCACCGTGCAGGGAGATCCGGCCGACGCCGATCTCTTCATCGACGGCGCGCCCCGGGGCAAGGCACCGCAGTCCTTTGAGCTGGCGGCGACGGGACATCGTGTGGAAGTGCGCAAGGCGGGGTTTCAGCCGTTCAAGATCGAAGTGACACCGGAAGCGGATCTCGACCGCACGGTGCAATATCACCTGACACCCACGACGAGGTAGTCATGAGCAAAATAGGACGGTCCGTAGGGATCATCACAGGTGCGGTGGCGATGTTGGCCGCCGTGGCGGCGGTTACGGCATGGGCCGGGGGGCAACGCACGTCGACCCCGCAGGTTACGGAACGTGTATCGACGAGTCAGGCCACGGAACGTGCGGTGGCCCCTCAGGTCCCGGAACGGTTATCGGTTCCTCAGGTCCCGGAAGAGTCGGCCACTATTCGGGACGATCCCACGGTGGCGCCCGATCCGAAGCAATCGGCGGACAACAACGTGAGTTTTCCGAACGATATCTGACAGCCTGGCCTGACCGCCAAGCGACATCTCACGATGCACCCTTTTGCCATCGAGCTCGATGACCGCGCCGTCGCCTTTGCGAGGGACGGGCAGGTCTCGTCGATCGCTCCCAGCGCCGTGTGGGATGGCAGCACCGGGCAGGCGAGCGGAAGCAACGCCTGGGGCGCTCTTCGCAAGTATCCGACCGCAACCTCGACACATCATCTAGGGGCATTGCTCAGTCAGCGGACACCCTCGGAGCGAACGGTCGGCCTGGTTGCTGCCGAGTGGGTGAGGCGTCTGGCTGCGGATGCTCCCAAATCCGGCGAGAGTGTCTGGGTCGGCGTGCCCGTGCGCGCTTCGCAGGCCGGACTCGGCGCGCTGCTGGCGATTGCGCGCAGCTTGTCGCTGCCCATTGACGGCTTCGTGGATTCTGCAGTCGCGACCGTCGCGGCGTTGGGTTTGGAACGAAGTGCCATCGTTCTGGAGCTGGGTTTGCACCATGCGGCGGTCACCTATGTCGATCACGACGGAGGCCAGGTTCGACGCAGGCGCACAGCGCTGAGTGAGCGCGGCGGACTCATGAGCGTCTATCAGGGATGGCTGGAGCTCGTGAGCACGACCATGGTGAAGCAGACCCGATTCGATCCGTTGCACGATGCCGCAACCGAGCAACAGCTGTTTGATTCATTGGCGGGTTGGGCCCGTGCGGCTGCCGAGGAGAACGCGGTTCGTGCCGTCCTCACCCAGGGTGCGGAGCGATTCGAGGTGGTCCTGACCTCGGACCAGTTTGCTCAGGCTGGGCAATCCGTGCACCGCGAGGTGGTGCGACTACTGCACGAGCTGCGGCCTGCCGGTGCGCCGCTGGTGCTGGTGTTGCCTGCTGCGGTCGCCAGGCTTCCGGGATTGCAGGCGGGGCTGGAACAATTCGCGGATTGTGAGCTGCTCACCGTGAGCGACGGATTTGCAGCCGCGGCGATCTCTCGGCTGGATTTACCGGTCCGGGGAAACGACGATCCTGTGCGGCTCCTGCGCCGGCTCCCGTTATTCGAGACGGCGAATGCCGTAGAGCCGCTCGCACGCGGACTATTGGGGCCGGCAGCGGCGGCCAATGCGGCGCCATCGCACCTGTTGTTGGAGGGACAGGTGTACTCCCTCAGCGGCCCGGCACTCGTGATCGGGCGCGCACCGGTAGGGCCGCGAACGCTAACGGTCTCTGAAGGCCTGGCCGGCGTTTCGCGCCGCCACTGCACGCTCGCTACCGAGGGCGACGAGCTCATTCTGGTCGATCACAGCGTCTTCGGAACGTTCGTCA
>DASZVD010000018.1:0-5254 GCA_035547375.1 Steroidobacteraceae bacterium | reverse complement strand
CCTGGCCGATCTCGTCGTTGCAGGTGAAAAGGCCGTAGTCGGTGTATTGGCGCGCGGTGCGCGGATGATAGTTGCCGGTGCCGAGATGGCAGTAGCGGCGGATGCCGCCGGGCTCGCGGCGCACGACGAGAGCCAGTTTCGCGTGTGTTTTGTAGCCCACTACGCCGTACATGACGTGCGCGCCCGCCTCTTGCAGGCGGTTCGACAACTCGATGTTGGCCTCCTCGTCGAATCGGGCGCGCAGCTCGACGATCACCGTGACGTCCTTCCCGGCATTGGCCGCGGCCACCAGGGCGTCGACGATCGGCGAGTCGTTGCCGGCGCGGTACAGCGTCTGCTTGATCGCCAGCACGTGCGGGTCCGCCGCCGCCTGGCGCAGGAAGTCCATCACCGGAGTGAAGCTCTGGTAGGGGTGATGTAACAGCATGTCGTTCTGGCGGATGACGGCGAACAGGTCGCCGCCGGCCGCGAGGCGCTTGGGGAGGCCCGGCGTGAAGATGGGATATTTCAGGTCCGGACGCTGCACGAGATCGTAGATCGCCGACAGCCTGTTGAGATTCACCGGCCCGGGGACGCGGTACCGGTCGACATCGTGGAGCGCGAACTGGCGCAGGAGGAATTGCGCCATGTCCTCGGGGCAGTCCCGCGAGGTCTCCAGGCGTACGGCGGCACCGTAACGGCGGTGCGCGAGCTCACCTTCCAACGCACGGCGCAGGTCGTCAATCTCTTCCTCGTCGACGAACAGGTCGCTGTTGCGCGTAACGCGGAACTGGTAACAGCCGGTGACCTTGATGCCCGCGAAGAGCTTGTGCACGAAGGCGCTGACGATGCCGGTCAGCAGCACGAGCGTCTTGCGCTGGCCGTCGCCCGGTATCGGCACCACACGCGGCAGGGACCGGGGCGCCTGGATGATGGCGTGCTCGCTGTCGCGGCCGAAGGCGTCCTTGCCTTCGAGGCGGACGATGAAGTTGAGGCTCTTGTTCTGAATGCGCGGGAATGGCCGGGCCGGATCGAGGCCCAGCGGGCTCAGTACCGGCTCGATCTCACGCTCGAAGTATTGCTCCAGCCATTTCTCGGCTTCCGGCGGCCAGGCGGTGCGGCCCAGCAGGCTGATGCCCTCGGCGGCCAGGGCCGGCAGCAGGACCTCGTTCAGGCACCGGTACTGCTCGGCCACCAGGCGCAGCGCGCGCTCGTGGACCGCGTCCAGGAGCTCCGGCAACGACAGGGCGTCGGAGGCGAACGGTCCCGAGCCGAGCTCCAGCAGCTGTTTGAGGCCGGCGACCCGGATCTCGAAGAACTCATCCAGATTGCTCGACGAGATGCACAGGAAACGCAGCCGCTCCAGCAGCGGGACCGATTCGTCGAACGCCTGATCCAGCACCCGCTGGTTGAACTCCAGGAAGGACAGCTCCCGGTTGATGTAGTTCTGCGGTGCCTTGAAATCGGTTGCGTCCATTGTTGTTCCAGTCGTGAGACGGGCATCAGACCACGCGGCCAGTGACGCCTCGATGACATCCGCGCGAGATGTCCTGTCGGATCGCGCCATGCAGGCGCTCGCCACTCGCGGCGTCGCTCGAGCGTTCAACGCGACACGAGTGCGGGTCCGGTCGGCACCTCGAGGGCGGCCAGCAACGGAGCGCTGCGCGCCAGGAAATCCGCACGCCAGCGCGCATCAATGGGCTCGGCGTCAGGGAGCGAAACCGTCTGCGGATTCTTGAAAACTCCATCGACGCGGTATTCGTAGTGGAGGTGCGGCCCGGTTGCGAGCCCCGTCATGCCGACGTAGGCGATGACGGATCCCTGGGTCACGTGCTGCCCCGTGCGCAAGCCTTTGGCGAAGCGCGACAGGTGGCCGTAAACAGTGACGATGCCACGCGAATGATCGATCTCGACCACGTTACCGTAGCCGCCCTTCGGGCCGGCGTAGGCTACCCGGCCATCGCCGGCCGCGCGCACCGGGGTGCCGATGGGGGCGGCATAGTCGACGCCTTTGTGGGCGCGGATGAGGTTGAGAATCGGATGGCGGCGCGCCGAGTTGAATCCGGAGCTGACCCGGGTGAACTCGAGCGGGGCGCGCAAAAAGGCCTTGTGAACGCTGCGTCCGTCAGCGGTGTAGTAGTGAGCGTTGCCTTCCGGATCGATATACCGGACGGCGCGGTACGTACGGCCCTGGTTGGTGAACGAGGCGGCGAGGATCGGGCCGTCCTTCACGTACACCCCGTCCTGATACAGCTCCTGATAGCTGACGGCGAATGAATCGCCCGGCTGGACGTCCAGCACGAAGTCGATGTCCCATGCAAAGATGTCGGCGAGCGCTACCGCGGTCTGGTCGTGGCCGCCGGCGGCTTGCACGGCTTCGAACAACGAGTTGGCAATGACGGCGTGGACCGTGCGGGTGCGCGCTTCCAGCGGATTTTGCAGGACATCGGCGCGCAGCCCGGAGGAGTCGCGGACCACTTTCAGGGTCTCGGACTCGTTCAAGCGGCGCTCGAGGCCGAAGAGCGAGCCGTCCCGGTGCATGAGACGCAATGACTCACCGGGGCGCAGGCTATCCAGGCGCGCCTTCAGGCCCGGCAGGCCGCGCAGCGAGGCCAGGTCGGTCAGGCTCAACTTCAGGCGGCGGAAGATCGCATCGAGAGTGTCGTTGGGGTGGACGATGATGTTGATCGTCGAAAGGCCGAATCCCACGGCAGCGGCCGGGCGGCCGGTGGCCGGGTCGATGGCCGTGGCGTTGCCGGCGCCCGGTGCGACGGCCGGCGTGGAATCCTGCCCCGTTCCCGGCGCGCCGGTCCCCGGGGCCCGGGCGGCGGCTCGTGACGCGGTGGGGGCGGCGATCTGCCGCGTCGCTGCCGTCTGCGGCCCCCGCCAGCACTGCCAGGCGAGCGCCACGCAGCCCGCGAGCAGCACCCACCGCATGCGCGGCGGCGCGACCTCGATGGCTTTCGTGCTCTGTTCGGCCGGTTTGAAGCTCTGGGGCATCGACTACACTGAACCCATTACACTGGCCCCACTGGCAGTGGGCGCTCACGGGGAAAGAGCGAAACCGTACCCCGAGGTTAAACACGGGGTCAACGTAGGCCGCCCCAAGCTACCGCCTTCCGACAACTCAGACCGGACTTAGGTTCAGAAAATCATGACGACGTTCGAGGACCAGATCGCAGAGCTTCACCGAGGCGCGCACGAAGTGCTCGTGAGCGCGGAGCTCACGAAGAAACTGCAGCGTGGCAAGCCGTTGCGGGTCAAGGCGGGGTTCGACCCCACGGCCCCGGATCTGCACCTCGGCCACACCGTGCTGCTGAACAAGATGCGGCAGTTCCAGCAGTTCGGTCACGAGGTGATCTTCCTCATTGGGGATTTCACGGGCCTCATCGGCGACCCCAGCGGCCGCAATGCGACACGGCCGCCGCTGACGCCGGAGGAAGTGCAGGCCAACGCGCGGACCTACCAGAACCAGGTGTTCAAGATCCTCGACCCCGAGAAAACCCGCGTGGATTTCAACTCCCGGTGGTTCGGCTCGATGCCGGCTTCGCGGCTCATCGAGATTGCCGGTCGTCACACCGTGGCGCGCATGCTGGAGCGTGATGATTTCGCGAAACGCTATGCGGACGGGCGCCCCATCGCGGTCCACGAGTTCCTGTACCCGTTGGTGCAGGGCTACGACTCGGTCGCGCTGCAGGCGGACGTGGAGATGGGCGGCACGGACCAGAAGTTCAACCTGCTCGTCGGGCGTCAGCTTCAGGAGGCTTACGGCCAGGAGCCGCAGGTCGTGCTGACGATGCCGCTCCTCGAGGGGCTCGACGGCGTCAACAAGATGTCGAAGTCGCTCGGCAATTACATCGGGATCGCCGAGCCGCCCGATGTGATGTTCGGGAAGGTGATGTCGATCTCCGACGATCTCATGTGGCGCTATTTCGAGCTGCTGAGCTTCAGGCCCCTCGCGGACATTGCAGGCCTGAAGCGCGCGGCGGCCGAGGGGCGCAATCCCCGGGACATCAAGTTCGAGCTGGCCTGTGAGCTGGTCGCCAGGTTCCATGACGCCGCCGCGGCAGAGCGGGCCCAGCGGGATTTCATTGCCCGGGTGAGCGAAAAAGCGGTCCCGACCGACCTCGAGGCGAAGGTGCTCCGGGTCGAGCCGGCGGGGCTGCGGATCGCGAATGTGCTCAAGGAGGTCGGCCTGGCGGCCAGCACGTCCGAGGCGAATCGGAAAATCGATGAGGGGGCCGTCAAGGTCGACGGAACGCGGGTCTCGGACCGGGGTCTCACCTTCACGGCGGGAGCGGATCACGTCCTCCAGGTGGGCACCCGGCGCTTTGCCAGGGTCAAGCTCCAGGCAAAAGGCTAGGAGCGCCGCGGCGCACGAGGGATGCCTCGAGCGGCGGCTTGAGAGGGCAAAAAACGCCCCCAAAAAGAATCATTACACGCCCTGGTCCTTCGTCCGAAATTAAATATTTCAGTGCATTGACAAGGGTCCAATCGGGGCTATACTGCGCGCCCCTTGCAGCCCGCGCCGCAACGCGGAACGCGCAGCAAGACAGCAGAAAAATGAAGGTTGACGGATTACAGCTCGTCGCTATAATGCGCCCCCCTTCAGACGGTAAGCGGTAACGCGAAACGTCGAAGACCGAAGCGCAGCAGTGCGCCCGACCCGAGTCCGAGCGGCCCGGGATGCTCTTTAAAAGTTTGCAGGTAATTTGTGTGGGGACTCGCGTCGATGCCTTTGGTGCAATTGACCGAGTGACCAAGAAAGTCCAGCAATGAGTCTTTTTTGAGCCATTCATTTCGATGATCGAAATCTTCAAGTGAAGAGTTTGATCCTGGCTCAGATTGAACGCTGGCGGCGTGCCTAACACATGCAAGTCGAGCGGTAACAGGTGTAGCAATACATGCTGACGAGCGGCGAACGGGTGAGTAATGCTTCGGAATCTGCCCTATGGTGGGGAATAACCAGCCGAAAGGTTGGCTAATACCGCATAAGTCCTACGGGAGAAAGCAGGGGATCGCAAGACCTTGCGCCGATGGATGAGCCGAAGTCGGATTAGCTAGTTGGTGAGGTAACGGCTCACCAAGGCGACGATCCGTAGCTGGTCTGAGAGGACGACCAGCCACACTGGGACTGAGACACGGCCCAGACTCCTACGGGAGGCAGCAGTGGGGAATATTGGACAATGGGGGCAACCCTGATCCAGCGACGCCGCGTGTGTGAAGAAGGCCTGCGGGTTGTAAAGCACTTTTAGTGGGGATGAAATGTTCAGGG
>DASZVD010000017.1:0-5521 GCA_035547375.1 Steroidobacteraceae bacterium | reverse complement strand
CGACGTGCGGATCTGGTTCGTTGGCGGGGCTGCGTGCGCGAGCGGCGTGTGGTTTACGACCCTGGGCTTCGGTGCCCGCCTGCTGGCGCCGGTGTTTTCGCGCCCACGTTCCTGGCAGGTGTTGGATACGCTGGTCGGCCTGACGATGCTTGCGATAGCCGTGATGCTGGTCCGTCAAGGCGTGGCAGGGTTGGGGCCCGCGGGTGTAGTCCACTCTTGAGGTCAGTGTCTCGCGGTCAGTGACCGCGAGTGGCCTCGGTTGCCAGGCGGCTGTCGAGGTTGGCGCGCGCCGTGTCCACGCGAGCTCGAAGCCTTCGGCGCGCCATCCGGTCACCACCCCGCCGATCATGAGCGTTACCGGTCTCTGTCGGCACGGGAAGCGCGCCACCGCGTATTGGAAATATGTTGAGCCGCTCGCCATCTGGATATCTACCGGATATCGAGGTGGAGGCCAATGCGCTCCATGTGGGCGAGGGGCGGATCTTGACCTCGGCAGGCTCCGCCGCAGAGCTGGATACGCTGGCGCATCTGGCGCGCCGGAACGGGCGCCACGCTCGATACGACCGCCGTCTCACTTTGGGATCCGGATCGGCGGCGAGGTCGCCTCAGGCCCCTATAATCACGGCTTCCTGGCCCGACGGGATTGGCAACGCATGACTCAGGACGACTTCGAGTTGCTCGTGCGGCGGCTCGAACAGGAGGCGGCGTGGCGGCCGGCGGCTTATCGGCGCAAGCTCGGGGCGCTGGCCTTTTTGGGATACGGCTACATTGCCGCCACCCTCGTTCTGCTGATCGGCGCCGTTGCCCTGATGGCGTGGTCGGTCGCCGCCGGTCACGCAGCGCCGCTGCTCGCTAAAGTTGGGTGGGCATTCCTCGTGCTCGTTTACCTGGTCGCCCGCGCGATGTGGGTGAGTCTCGACCCGCCTCAGGGTCGCAAGCTCGAGCGAGCGGAATGTCCCGAGTTGTTCCGCCTCATCGATCGTCTGCGTGCCAGTCTCGCGGCGCCCCGCCTAGCGAGCGTGCTGCTCACTGGCGATTTCAATGCCGCCATCGTGCAACATCCTCGCTTTGGCATCTTCGGGGGTGCCCGCAACTATCTCTTGCTCGGCCTGCCGCTCATGCACTCGCTGTCGCCGGAGGAGTTCGAGGCCGTGGTGGCGCACGAGTTCGGCCATCTCTCCGGCGCGCACGGCAGCTTCGGCGCCTGGATCTATCGACAGCGCGCCGGTTGGGCGCGTCTCCTGGGAGCGCTGCAGGCACACGGCCACTGGGGCGCGGCCCTGTTCACTCGATTCTTCAACTGGTACGCGCCGCTGTTCAGCGCTTACTCCTTCGTCCAGGCGCGGCAACAGGAATACGAGGCCGACCGCATTTCCGTGGCCCTGGTGGGGCGCCTGGCGACGGCCTCGGCGTTGTTGCGGGTGAATACGCAGGCGGAGGTTCTCAACGAGAGCTTCTGGCCCGCTATCTTCCGGCACGCCGACTCCGACCCGGTGCCGACATTGTCTCCATTCGCCATGTTGGGACCTTCGTTGCGGCAGCGCGATCCGGTCGTGCCGCCCGAGCGCGCGCTGGCGAAGGCGCTGGCGCAGCAGACCGGTTATACCGATACGCATCCCTGCCTGACGGACCGGCTCAAAGCCCTTGCGGTGCAGCCGTACGTCCCCGAGCCGGTCGAGTCGAGCGCGGCGGATTCGCTGCTGGGCCGGGCCGCCGACGAGCTGCGGCGGGAGTTGGATGAGCGTTGGCGGGTCAGCGTCCGGCAATGGTGGGCGAAGCGCCATCAATACGCGAACGAATCGCGCGCCCGTCTCGCGAGTCTCGCAAGCAAGGCCGCGACACAGCCGCTGACGGAAGAGGAGCAGTGGGATCGCGCACGATTCACGGAAGAGTTCGGCTCCAGCGATGCGGCGATGACGCTGTATGTGCAGATACTGGAGCGCAATCCCCAACACGTCGGCGCTCTCTGGCGCCGCGGGCAGCTCCTGCTCGCACGTGACGATCCGCAGGGCATCGAGCAGCTGTCGGCGGCCGCGCGGATCGATCCCAAGCTGGAGCAGCCGGCTTGCGCGGCCGTCGTGGGCTTTCACCGCCGGCAAGGGCGGGACATCGACGCGCGGGAATTCGAGAAGCGCTATTTGAAGGCACTACGATACTTGCGGTAAGAACGTGCCGCAGGCGTCTCCTGGCTCGGTAGCCGGCTACGCGCTCCTGCAAAAAAACACGCTTTTTGCCGGCGGCGACCGTCTAGCGTCTCGCCGAAAGCGCCGGGCCGAAGCGCCGTCCGGCGCCCCCCGACGCAGTAGCGAGCAAAAACCACGCTTTTTGCTCGCGGCCGACATGTAGGGTCTCGCCGAAAGCGCCACCAGGCGCCTTTCGGCCAATACAACTAATAGGCGAAATACGGACCGGTGGTGCCTCCGGCCGCCATGCTCGCGATGGCGACATAAATGTTACGGCCGTAGAAGAAGGGCACGCCGAAGTCGAAGCTCATCGAATTCGAGTTGGGAGCCGCGACGTTGTCGAACGCCGTGTTCGATGTGTTCAACTGCGTTTGCGCATTGGCAACCTGGAAGTTGACGGTCGACGTGGCGCCGTTCTGGCCTTGATTGGTGGCTGACAGGCTCTGCTCGGAGCTGGGGCAGAAGAACGATTCGGCGTTGCTGCCGCTGCCAAGAGTGCACTGCGTCAGCGAGTTGTCCACGAAGTAAAGCAGGTTCGAGCCGCTGTCGATGTAGCTTTCCGTGTAGGCGGTACCGTTGAACGTGATCGTGATGTAGCCGGAATCATCGGTCGTGAGCACCTTGGTGCCGCTGCTCAGCGCGTTGTTGCTCTCGGTGCCGATGCCGAACACCAGGGACCCGGTGGCGGAGGCCGCGCCCGCGTCAGCGATGCTGGGCAGCTCTACAATGACTCCGTTGTTGTCCGTCGTGAAGTAGTAGACGGGATTGGACACTTCCTGCGCCAGGGTCACCTGAACCTGGCTGCAGGTGCCACCACCCGTGGGACAGCTCCAGTAGTAGGGATATGTCGTGCTGTCGACGCAAGCCGTGCTGCAGTCCTGCACGAACGGACCGACACCGAGAATGCCGTTCGCGCCGAAGGTCTCGACGGTGTCTTCCTGCGTCAAGCCGCTCGAGCACGCGCCCGGGATGTTGGTAAAGCCGGAGTCGCCGATGAGCTGTATCGGCACGTTGGCGGCCGTTTCTCCCGAGATCTGAACGTCGGCGGTGCGCACCGAGCCCCAGCTGTAGCCGTCGGCGAACTGGGTGCACTCGACGAGGGGGCTGCCGGTCGAGGCGTTGACCTGCGTCAGTCCCGACAACAGGGAAGAGCTCACCACCGACGAGATGAGGCGCAGCCCGTATGAGCCGGTGTCGACCTGGATGTTGTCGATCGTCTGGCAGTTCGACGTGCTGCCGTGGGCGCAGACGGTTACCGAGACGTACGGGATGTTGAAGTTGGGCGCTGTCGAAGCCAGCGGGCCGCCGTTCACGGTCATGGTGACGACGTTGTTCGCGGCGGGAGCGATGGTTTGCGAGCCGGACCCGGAAGTGGACAGGTCGCCGTTGCCGGAGCCGCCGCAACCGGCCAACACGGTGAGCGACACGAGCGCCGCGAGGATCAATGAATAAATGCTACGCACGGGAGCCCTCGCTTATTGGATGTCGCCCAGGTTGAAATTCGGCGGCAGGAGCGATGGCACGTAGGCCTTGCCGGCCCAGGCGCGCATGTGCCCGCCGGAACGCAGGACCAGGTCCGGATGGTCCACGTTGAGATGGTTGTGGCCGCCATGGGGCGCGGCGGCGGCGGCTTTGGCTTCTTCAAAGTAGGTGCCCAGCATTTGCTGCATGTCCGGCACCACGGGACCCTTCCAGGTGACGGCGAATACCTTCCCTTCCGACGAGACGTATTCGCGCACCGTCGTTCCCGAGGGTAGAGTGATCTCATTCACCGTGTAGCCGCTAACCGCCTGGGCTCGCGCCTGGCCCTTCATTTTTTGCACGTCGGCATCGACGGAGGTGGCGTCGCCACCCAATGCCGCGTACACCGGTACCGTTACGGATCCGGTCAGCAGGGCGGCACCCAGCGCCAGGCCCAGCGTCCGTCCTTTGAGAGTCAGCAGTTTCATCGTAATTCCCTGCGTGCAAATGGCGAGGGCCCGGTTGTGCACCGGGCCCCCAGGATATGGATTCCGTAGGCGCGAATCCGAAGCTCAGCCGGCGCCGGCGGCGCCCGTGTGCGCGGCACGGCGGGCCGCAGCTTGCGCCTTCAGAGCGGCAAGCACCGTGGGTAGTTGCGCCTTCTGTTGCGCGGTCAGTACGTCATAGATCTGTGCCTGCAGCTGGCTTTCCGCCTGGATATGGTTCGCCGCGAGAGTCTTGGCATTCTGCAGCGCGGTGGCGTAGTTCGGGTCACCCGGGTTCGCCAGCACGGTCATGTCCACCGCCGGCCCCGCAGCGCGTGCGGCCTTCGCTTGCGCGCGCGCGTTGCTCAGAATGGTCTTGATGCTCGCCTGCTGGTCCGCAGTCAGGTTCAGCTGCCTGGTGGCGCGCAAGGTCAGGCCGAGAAGGAACCCGCCATGGTGGCCGTGCCACTTATGTCCCTTCGGGGGAGCCGTGGTCGTGGTGGTGGACGTGCTCGACGAGCTGGTCTGGGCCACCGCAATGCCCGCCACGCCGGTGACGGCGGCCAAGGCGGCAACCAACAACGTTATCTTCCGGTTCGACTTCATGACTGCAATCCTCGGTCAAGGTGAGTGAATTGTTACGAATCTTTGCGACGGCCCGTGTGTGCTCAACACTGGTCCCTCATGGGACAGACAGCGCTGCAGTAATAGTGCGGTTGACCGCAAAGGAATTCAGTTACAAAGCTTTGCAAGGTGTTGCGTACGCTTGAGACCGGCGACTTGCCGCTCGACCCGAGCCCTCGCAGCCTGTCGGGCTGCTAGACCCTCCGATTTGCCGGGCGGCTCACCCAGGTGGAACTCGATCCGGCGATGGGACTTTACGACGACTGGCAGGCGATCACCACTGTGACGCCGCATTGAGACAGGAGATCTGCCATGCAGCGACTGAACTTGGGGAAGGCCGGGCCGACGGTGTCCGCCCTCGGATTGGGCTGTATGGGCATGTCCGGAACGTACGGTCCCGCGGATCGCGCGGAAAGCATCGCCACTGTCCATGCGGCGCTGGATTCCGGGTTGACCTTGCTGGATACAGGCGACTTCTACGGCATGGGACACAACGAGCTGTTGATTCGCGAGGCGCTGGCGGGCCGGCGGCGCGATGAGCTGCTGCTGAGCGTGAAGTTCGGCGCGCTGCGCGACCCGGCCCAGGGGTGGCTGGGCTATGACTCGCGGCCGGCGGCGGTGAAGAACTTCCTCGCGTACTCGCTGCAGCGGCTTGGCGTCGACTACATCGACATCTACCGGCCGGCCCGGCTGGATCCCGCCGTGCCGATCGAGGAGACCGTCGGCACGATCGGCGAGCTGATCAAGGCGGGCTACGTTCGTTACGTC
>DASZVD010000016.1:0-2645 GCA_035547375.1 Steroidobacteraceae bacterium | reverse complement strand
GAGGGCACGTCGGTGGGGGTGGTGGGCACTTCGGTGGCGGAGGCGCACACTTCAGCGGCGGCCATTTCGGTGGTGGCGCCCACTTCGCGCCGGGAGGTCACTTCATGGCTCGCCCTGGCGGCTTCGCTGGGGGCGCTCATACTTATTACGGCGCGAATGCCCACTATGCAGCTGCGGGCGCCGGTCACGTCGGTGGACACTTCGTAGCGCGCCCTGGAGCGGGCTATTACGGGCACCCGTATGGCGGGCGCCCGTACGGCGGCCATCCGGGCTATATCGGCGGGTATGGCCGGTTCTGGGGCGGCGGCTATTGGGGCGGCCGGTTCTGGCCGGGCGTCCACTATGGAGCGGGCTTCGCGTGGTTCCTCCCGGTGCTGCCTTTCGGATACGCCACCTATTGGTGGGGCGGGGTGCCGTATTACTACTACGACGGTGGCTACTACCTCTGGGACCAGGGCTATAACGGCTACGTCGCCACGGATCCTCCGCCGGTCGCCGGTGAGAGCGACGGGACGAACGAATCTAGCGATAACAGCGTAATGTCGAACGACGTCGGGTCGACCGCCGGCGGTGCTTCAGACATTTACGTGTACCCGCGCAACGGGCAGAGTGACGAGCAGACCGCGAACGATCGCTTCGAGTGCCATAAATGGGCGGTCTCGCAAACCGGCTTCGATCCGACTCGCTCGACGAACACCCAGGGCTCGGTGGGTGATTACCGGCGCGCCATCGGCGCCTGCCTCGACGCTCGTGGCTATAGCGTTAAGTAACCCACGGCTACAGCGTTAAGTAATAAGCGTTAAGTATAAACCTGCTAATCTGCCGCTCATGCGGCAGGCGGGGGGGTTCCTACTACTGTTGATGGGAGTTTGGGTGAGTGCGCCCGTCGTGGCGCGCGTCACCCGTGTCGAGGTCGATTCGCGCACGGACGTGTTGCAGGGGAAGAGCTTCGGCGACGCGGGTGCCTACGAGCGCCTGACTGGCCAGATCTTCCTGTCGGTTCGCCCTGACAATCCTCACGACGCCCGCATCGTCGATCTGCCGAAAGCCGTCAATCTCCATGACGGCGAAGTCGAATTCGCCGCGGATTTCGTGGCGGTTCGCCCCAAAGATCCCGGCAAGGCCAACGGCTCCCTGCTGCTCGAGGTGCCCAATCGCGGGCGGCCCCACCTCGTGTCCCTGGTCGACGGCGGCGACGAGAGCCTCGAGCGGGACGCGGGCGATGCCTGGCTGTTACGGAAGGGTTACACCGTCGTTGCCGTTGGCTGGCAGTGGGATGCGCCTCGGCCGGACGACCTGCGGCTCTATGCGCCGATCGCACGGGACGGCGAGCACCGGATCACCGGGCTGTTGCGTGGCGATCTGATGCCTTCACGGGTCATGGAGGAGATCCCGCTGGGGCATCTGATCGTTGGCACCGCCGGAGGCAGCGAGTATCCGGTCGCGGCGCCGAACGATCCGCGTAACGTGTTGACGGTTCGGGATTCCCGGGATGCGAAACGCACGATCATTCCGCGCTCGCACTGGGATTTTGCCGAGACGGTGAACGGCAAGCTCACTCCGAGCGACCGCCACATCCACTTGAAAGGCGGCTTCCAGCCGGGTCAGCTGTATGAATACGTGTACGTCGTTGCCGACCCTGTCATTGCAGGTCTCGGGTTCGCGGCAATCCGTGATTTCGCTTCGTACGTCAAGTACGACCCCGGCGCGATCGTACGCGCGCAGCGCGTCTACGGTGAGGGCATTTCGCAGAACGGCCGCTTCCTGCGTGATTTCCTGTATGAAGGCTTCAACGCCGACGAGGGCGGCAGGATCGCCCTGGACGGCGTCCTGGCGCACGTAGCGGGCGCGGGGCGGGGCAGCTTCAACTACCGGTTCGCGCAGCCCTCACGGGATGCCGAGCCGACTTCGTCAGTGTTTTTTCCGACGGACGTTTTCCCTTTCACGGATCTCCCCGAGAGCGACCCGCTCACGGGCGAGCGCGGCGGCCTGCTCGAGCGCGCGGTAGCCGCAAAGGTGGTGCCGATGATCTTCTTTTCCAACACCTCGTTCGAGTACTGGGGGCGGGCCGCGGCGCTCATCCATACCGACGCGGAGGGCAGGCAGGACGTCCTCGTTTCCGACTCGGTCAGGATCTATCACTTCACCGGGCTGCAACACTTCCCGGGACCCTTTCCGCCGCGCAAGGGCGCGGGCGATCTGCTCGGGCAGCAGGCGGAATCCGCCTTGCCGGTGAAATACTTCTGGCGCGCGATGATCACCAACATGGACGCGTGGGTGCGCAGCGATGTCGCGCCTCCGCCCAGCAGCTATCCC
Source organism: Steroidobacteraceae bacterium (assembly GCA_035547375.1). Classification (GTDB taxonomy): domain Bacteria; phylum Pseudomonadota; class Gammaproteobacteria; order Steroidobacterales; family Steroidobacteraceae; genus 13-2-20CM-66-19. The sequence continues at coordinate 329 of DASZVD010000016.1, read as the reverse complement.
CGGATCGACAACGGCACGCTCGTCCCGTTCCGTGACTACGCATTTCCCCCGATTCAGTCTGTGAACCGGCCGCGCGAGGCGAGCGAGGCGGTGCGGCTCGATTTCGGCCCGCAGTGGCGGCAGGGCATTCTCACGCTGCAGCCGCCGAAGGTCGGCAAGCCCTTCCCGGTGCTGGTGCCGCAGGTCGATGCCGATGGCAACGAGACGGATGGCGTACGCCTGCCCGAGCTGGTGGTGCCGCTCGGGACTTATGCAGGCTGGAATTTGCGCGATCCCCTGATCGGCGCCCCGAATCAGCGTGTCGCGTTCGAGGCTTCATACATTCCGTT
>DASZVD010000015.1:0-8233 GCA_035547375.1 Steroidobacteraceae bacterium | reverse complement strand
CACTGCGTGGCGAAAGACCGCCGGCATGCGAGTGCGCCGCGAAAGTCCGCACATGGTGGCTGTCGAGCGCGCTCCACTCCGCGAGTGAGTGACGATCGCAGTACTCGACCAGGGCCGCGAGATCGCGCGCATAGCTCGAATCGGTGTGCGCCGAAAGCCGCCGCTCCGAGCTCAAGTAACGCCGGAACCGGCTCACCCAGTCCAGCGCCGCCGGAGTCATCGCGACGGGTTCAACGACCCCGCGTGCAACTGCAGCGAATCGGCGATCAGGTCGCCCATGCGCGCCAGGAATTCCGTGCTCATCCCAGGGTGAAAGCGATCGCGATCGGTGCTTCCGATCGCCAGCAACCCGACAGACCCCTTGTCGCCCAGCGGCACCAGGGCAATCGAGCCGATGTCGTTCGCGTCCGACCCGAAAAGGAACTCACGCTGCGAATCGCGCGCCTGTCCGCATCGGGGCTTCCCGCTACCGAACAGGGTCTCGAAGGACTTCAGGTTCGGATCATCCGCGCGCAGCGTACGCACGAAACGCGGCGCCCCGAGATCCTCCGGTCCGCCGATCAACACCAGGACGGAATGGAAAGCATCGAAGTCCTCGCGCAGGCTGGCTTCGATGCCGGCTACGGCCTCGGCGCGGGAACGCGCGGCGAGCAGTCGCCGAGTGAAACGATGCAGTTTCTCGGCAATGGCGTCGTTGCCGCGTGCGACCTGCACGAACTCCGCGAGCCTTCCCTCCAACGCCGCGTGCTTCTCACGCAGCACCTCGATCTGTCGCTCCACGAGGGAGATCGTCGAGCCTCCCCGGACGTGCGGCAGACGCAAGCGCGCCAGCAACGCCTGATGGCGCTCGAAGAAGTCGGGATTGTGCTGCAGATAGGCGGCGATCGATTCCTCTTCGGTTTCGGTGGCCGACAGGCCGCGGGCTTCTCGTGTCGTCATGATTGTCAGACCTCGACGTGACCTTCGAAAGATATCTCGGCAGGACCCGTCAACCAGATATGTTCTCCAGGACCACTCCAGTTTACGCGTAACTCGCCGCCGCGCACGCGCACGCTCACTTCAGAATCCAAGCGCCCCCGGTAACGCCCAATCGCGACGGCCGCGCACGCGCCCGTGCCACACGCCAATGTCTCCCCGGCACCCCGCTCGTAAACTCGCAAGCGAATGTGCCCAGAATCGACGATCTCCATGAACCCGGCGTTCACTCGCTTGGGGAAGCGAGCGTGGCCTTCGATCGCCGGCCCCAACGTCTCCACGGGTGCCCGCTCGACCGACTCCACCTCGAGCACGGCGTGGGGGTTGCCCATGGAAACGGCCCCGATGGAGATTGCGTTGCCCGCGACCTCCAACGGGTAGGGATCGACCCCGGCGGGCGCCTCGAAAGGCAGCGCTCGCGGGTCGAAGCTCGGCACCCCCATGTCCACCGAGACCTGCCCGTCGCGAAGGATGCGGGCATGAATGGGGCCGGCCGGGCTATCCAGAGTCACCGCGCCCGTGGGCGCAAGCCCCCGGCGATGGAGGAGAGCGGCGATGCAGCGGGCGCCATTGCCACACTGCTCGACCTCGAGGCCATCGGAGTTGAAGATCCGGTAGAACACGGCGGTTCCGGGCCGCTGCGGCGGTTGGAGCACCAACGCCTGGTCGTAGCCTATGCCGGTGTGACGATCCGCGAGACGACGAAATTGCTCTGGGCTGAGCACGGGCTGCCCGGCGGGTGCATCGAACACGACGAAGTCGTTTCCCACGCCGTGCATCTTCGTGAAATCGATGCGCATGGCAGAAGAATAGCCGAAACGGCAACTCAGCGCTTCAGCCGGCGGACCGCGAGGTCAGCGCAAGCCCGTGGTGTGGGCCACACGGGCCGGTAGGTCAACGCAGGGCCGCCCGGTCGCGGAAGATGCAGCGGTCCATTACCGTAAAGAGGCCGGCGCTGCGAGCACGCTCGGCCGCGACCTCGTCGATCACCCCATCTTGCAACCACAGTGCGGGAAGCTTGAGCCAGATGCACTCGTCGACGATGCCGGCTACGTGCTCCGGCCGACGAAACACATCTACGATGTCCACGTGCTCGCCAGGCGCGAGCACCTCCGAAAGATGCGCGAGGTCCGGCACCGCGGACTCGCCGAGAATCACCTCCGCGCTTGGCGTCACCGGAACGATCCGATAGCCAAAGCGCTGCAGAGCTCGCGCCACTCCGTGACTGGGCCGAGTGGGGTCGGCCGAAAGTCCGACGACGGCTATGGTGCGAGCAGAGCGCAGCAGCTGCGCAATCTGCTCCGTGGAAGGATTGGTGAACACGAGAGAGGTCCTTGGCGTGATACGCGGTAACAAACGGCCTCTCGGGCTCGAGGTCCGCCCCTGTGGCCTACTCTGAGCCCGACAGGCTGCTAGTCTAACCCCTCATGTCGCATCTCATCCTCCCGGAGCCTGTCCCTCGGGACTTCGCCGTTCGCATCGAGCCTCACGGCCGCACTCTGCGCGTCCGCGCGGACCAGCCGATCCTCACGGCCGCGCTGGCCGCCGGACTGAATCTGCCGCACAGCTGCAAGTCGGGCCATTGCAGCTCGTGCCGCGCCCGCTTGAGGACGGGGGAAATCCGCTACCCTATCAGCCTAAGGCCGCCAGGCCTCACCACCGCGGAAGCGGACGCCGGCAACATCCTGCTCTGCCAGGCACGGCCGCTGACGGATCTCGTGCTCGAGGCCCGATTCATCACCACTGCCGCAGAGGTCGAGATCAAAACGCTGCCCTGCCGGATCGCGCGGACCGAGCTGCTCGCGCCCGATGTCATGCGGGTGTGGCTGCGGCTGCCAGTGGTTGAAACGTTGCGCTTCCAGGCTGGCCAATACGTCGATGTCCTCCTGGAAGGCGGCAGGCGCCGCAGCTTCTCCATCGCCAGCCCGCCACACGACAGCAACCTCCTCGAGCTGCACGTACGCCGCGTGCCCGGCGGCGGTTTCACAGACCGCCTCTTCATTGCCACCGATACCGCCGGCCAATCACCTTCCGCGCGTGATCCCAAGCACGATCCCCTGACCGCCGGCTCCTTATTGCGCATCGAAGGGCCGATCGGCCAGTTCACCTATCGTCCGAGCGCGGCGCCTGTGTTGATGATCGCCGGAGGCACTGGCTTCGCGCCGTTGAAATCGATCCTCCGGCACCTGCTCGAGACGGAGAAGACCGAGCGCGACATCCATTTCTACTGGGGCGCGCGCCAACAGCAGGACCTTTACGAAGAGACGCTCATTCTCGATTGGGTGCGTCACCACCCTCATTTGCACTTCACCGCGGTGCTCTCGAACGCAACACGGCCCGGCGCCGCACATCGGCGCCTCGGCTGGGTCCACGAAGCCGTGCTCGCCGATCACCCTGACCTCACGTCGTTCGACGTTTACGCCGCCGGTCCCCCGGCTCTGATCGAAGCGATCCGCAGCACCTTCCCGACGCGCGGGCTCGGTGAAGACCGCTTACGCTTCGATTCGTTCGATTACGCGCCCGATCGTTGACCAGGTCGACAACAGTTCGGGGCGGTGTTGAATTCGACGGGTGCGAAGTCGCGCTGCTCGCTCTACTCGTCGGCAGCAGCGGCCAATCATGTCCGTCCGCGCCCTCTCGCCCTCTTGCGCGCAACCGGACGTCTCCGACTCGGCTTCGCATCCTAGGAGCCTGTCTGACTAACGATTCGCCTACTGCGGCCCTTTTCGCTTCGCAATCCCTGCTGCGCGAAAAGTCCAGGGCGGCCGTCCTGGCCGCCCGTGCGACGCATGCGTCGCACCCCCATCGGCATCTTTCTGCGATCGTTTTCCTTACATAGGTCCCACTATGTGCGGAAAACGATCGCAAAAATCTGCTCGATGGGGGACGCCCTCGCTACGGCGATCATTAGTCAGACAGGCTCCAAGGCCAGCGCCGCGGAGATATGCGCGAGGTGCGTCAGCCCCTGCGGAAAATTCCCCAACATCTCTCTTTGCCGGGGCGCATATTGCTCGGCAAACAAGCCGAGATCATTCGCCGCCGCGGTGGCGCGCCTGAAGGCCCGCACGGCCTCGGCCCGCCGGCCCTGCCTGGCCAGACACTCCACGAGCCAGAAAGTGCACGCGAGGAAGACTCCCTCACGACCGCGCAATCCATCTTCACTTTCGTAGCGTAGTATCAGTCCATCGCGAGACAACTCCTTGAAGATCGCATCGGTGGTCCGCACCATCCGCTCGTCGTCGAAGCGCACGAATTCCACGCCCGGCAGCAGGAGCAGCGCCGCATCCAACTTCTTGCTTCCATAGCTCTCTACGAAGATGCCGCGCTCGTGGTCCACTCCGTGCGCTTCGATGTTACGGCGGAGCTCGTCGCGCTCATGGCGCCAACGCTCCAACGGCGCCGTCAGCGAGTACTTCTCCGCCAGGGCGATTCCGCCATCCACCGCGGCCCAGCACATCACCTTGGAATGAACGAAGTGGCGCGGCGGTGAGCGGATCTCCCAGATGCCGCGGTCGGGAAGGCTGCTCTTCTCGATGGCCGCCTCGATGATCTGCACCAGGAAGGTCCAGAAGTCTGCCTCCGGCGCGAGCCCCTGCTCGCTCCAGCGCCAGGTGAGCTCGACGATCAGGCCATACAGGTCGAGCTGGAACTGCCGGTCGGCCGCGTTACCGATCCGCACCGGCCGCGACAGGCGCCACCCTTCGAGACCGTCGAGGATGATCTCGGTCAGGCGCCGCTTCCCATCGACTCCGTAGAGCACCTGCAGCTCGTCGGCATTGCCGGCGGCGCTGCGTTGAATGAACCGCCGCACGCCATCGGCTTCGGCCTCCAGCCCCAGCGTGCTCAGGGCTCGCACGGTGAAAATCGAATCACGAATCCAACAGAAGCGATAATCCCAATTGCGCTCGCCGCCGACGGTCTCCGGCAACGAAGTCGTCACCGCCGCGACAATGGCTCCCGTCGGGGCATAGTTCAGCGCCTTCAGCGTGATCGCGGATCGCATGATGCTCACACCGTGCCCATCCCGATAGTGGATCTTTGACGTCCACTTCTCCCACCACCGCACGGTTTCCAGGTAATGGGCCTTCAACACCGCCAGGTCCTTCTTCGCCGAGCGCGCTCGCTGACGCTCATCGGGCCGAAAAAATTGCAGGCCCAGGTGATATCTGACACCAGGACGCACGTCGACGCGCGCGTGCAGGTCGTGATCGCTTCCCATCTCCAAAGGCACGTCACCAAAAAAGCGCAGCCCGGTGTCGCTCCCCACGGCGATATGAGCACCCGCGCCCGACGCATAGATCCAGGGCTTCACCTCCCCAAAATCCAGCCTTGGAACGATGGTAATGTCGAGACTCATGTGGCCGCGCAGGCCATGGATGACCCGCACCAGCTCGCGTCGCGGACGCAACCTTCCGCCGGCGCGCATGGAAAAGAAATCGATCACTCGCGCTGCGCCGGTGCGCGTCTTGAAGGTCGTTACGAGGACGAGGCTGTCGCGGCGATACTCGCGCGTGACCTGATACGGGTCCGCCGGCGTGATCGCGAAATAACCCCCTCGCTCCCAGTCGAGCAACCGCCCGAAGCAGCTGTCGGAGTCGAAGCGCGGTAAGCAACACCAGTCTATCGAGCCGCTGCGGGAGATGAGTGCGGCGGAGTGGCAGTCGCCGACGAGGGCGTAATCTGCGATCGGAGGGTAGCGCCGCAAAGGGCCTGTGCCCCTTGCGGCGCGCGGGCGTGCACCCTTAAGCGGCAACCTGTTCCAACACCAGGTTGGCGGTCGTCGCGTGCTCGAAGCGCGCTCCGACGTCCTTCCAGTTCAGAACGTTCCAGATGGCGTCGAAGAACTTCGCTTTCTCGTTCAGGTATTGCAGATACCAGGCGTGCTCCCACGCATCGATCACGAGCAGCGGCACCGCGCCCTGCACGGTGTGCGACTGATGGTCGTGCAGCTGAACGGTGATGAGACGGCTCGACAGCGGCTCCCAGACCAGCGCGCCCCATCCGGAGCCCATGCAGGTCGCCGCGGCTTTCGTGAGCTGCGCCTTGAACACATTGAAGCCGCCGAAATCCTTGTCGATCTGCGTCGCCAACTTGCCCGTGGGAGTGCCCCCGCCGTTGGGCGACAGGTTCTTCCAGAACAAGCTGTGCAGCACATGGCCCGAGAGATTGAACGCCAGGGCTTCCTCGACGGCCGCGATGCGGCTGAAGTCGTTCTTCTGACGGGCCTCCTCCAGCGCCTCGACCGCAGCGTTGGCGCCGTCGACATAGCCCTTGTGATGCTTGTCGTGGTGCAGCTGCATGATTTTCCCCGAGATGTGGGGCTCGAGCGCACCATAATCGTAAGTCAGGTCGGGCAGCACGTACTTGGTCATAACTTGAGCACTCCGGCTAGCAGACAGGTATGAGTTGACAGCAGTAAGCAAGAAGCGTGCGCCGCCGGACGGCCCGCCGGCCCTGCGCTTCGATCATCACGATTGGTGACTGAACATTTCGGCGTAATCGTCGATGGAGGCGCGGATCACCTGGGCGGCTTCCGCGTAGCCATAACGGCCCACGACGGAGATGTGCGCCGGCTCGCCGGGCACGAGCTTGTACGTCGAGAAATAGTGCTCCAGACGCTCGAGCAGAGCGCTGGGCATGTCCTCCAGCTCGCGGGCCGAGCCCCAGACGTAGTCGCCTTCGAGCACCGCAATGATCTTGTCGTCGGCCTCGCCACGATCGATGATCTTCAAGCCGCCCACGACACAGGCGCGCAGCAATACCTCCTGGTGATTGATGGGACGCTCGCTGATGACACAAATGTCGAGCGGATCGCCGTCGCCACGATCACAGCCGGATGCGAGGCGGCGCACACGCTCGCCGCAATAGGTCTGCGGAATGAAACCGTACAGAGCCGGCGGTTGCGACGACGTCCGCTGCGGGCGATCGACGCGCAGATAGCCGGTGGCTTTGTCCACCTCGTATTTCATCAAATCGAAAGGCGTGATCTCGATGAAAGCATTGACGATACGGGGTGCTTCGGGACCGGGCTCGAGACCGTGCCAGGGATGCGGACGCCAGCGGGAATAGGAACCGGGAGGAGATTTGGACACGATGAATTATGGGAAATGGGCTTGTCGGGGAATTCGGGATTGTACAAGAGAACGAACCCGGTGTTCCTGCCCGGGAGCCGGCGTGACTCACGACGGGCAGGAAAAACCGGGTTCGCAGGCACGACACTCCGTGGCGCGTTTCCTCGGAACGCGCCAATCTGGTGCCGTTCCCCAGCCGTCCGCTTTTACTTGGGCGGAGTATTCGTATCGGCTGGCGGCGGCGGAGTAGCGGCGTCGTTCGGGCTCGTGCTCGAAGGCGGCGTCGTATCCGACGGCGGCATGGTGGTGGTGGTACCCGGCGCGGTCGACTGGTCGGTCGATGAGGGTGCGGTGGACGTATCGGCCGGCGGCGAAGTCGCCGAACCACCCGGTGAAGCCGATTCCTGTTTCGAGCAGGCCGACAACAGCGCCAGCGAGCCCAGGCACAACAACAGGACACTGCGATTCATAATGAGCACCTCACTACGGTAACGGGACTGTCAGGGACCGCGGAAACGGACCCGCGCTCACGTACAGACCCGCAATTAACAGGCCTGGAAAGCCCGCCAGGCCCACGCTCACGATGACTGGAGTGTTGTTTGGCGACGGCGCGGCCGCGGTGCGTGAAGGGCGACTTACTTCTTCGCGGCGGCGCGCTTCTTCTTCTTTGCCGGATCCTTCGGGCGGGTCTTGCCGAAAGAGCCCTGATAGATCTTGCCGCGGCGGGTGCGCGGATCGCCCTTACCCATAGTCGACTCCAGTGCTGATTGGTGGGCGCGCAGTCTAGGCGAGAAGGCCGGCGCGGACAATGCCGGGGCAGCCAGTCCGGGCCCGACCAGAAGCTTCACAGCCCAAGGAGCCTGTCTGCCACGCTCCTAGCCCTTGAACCGGGTCGCCAGCTGATCGAGCGCGCGAATCTGCAGGACCGTGGAGTCCGAGGCCGGCAGGAGTTGGTTCGCCGTGACGACGAACGCGGGCACATCGACCGGCGCGAGCGGGCGGCTGATCAGGAAGCCCTGCGCGTAGTCGCACCCGAGCTGGCGCAGCAGGTTCCAGGCCTCGGGCTCCTCGACACCTTCCGCCACGACATTGAGGCTCATCCGATGACCGAGCTCGATGGTGGACGTGACGATAGTGGCCGCATCACTCCCGAGCCGGGCGTGGGTAATGAACGAGCGGTCGATCTT
>DASZVD010000014.1:0-3418 GCA_035547375.1 Steroidobacteraceae bacterium | reverse complement strand
GGTGTCGGTCCGCGTGGCCCAGCACGGCGACCAGCGCACCACAATAATCCTCAAACTGACTTTCAACAGGCGCACTCATCCATCACCTCATGTCATAGGTGAAGACGTGCGTATAATACTCTGATTTTTAACACAGTAAAGGTAATGAGCCAGCCGAAGCTGCGGTCGGGCGCCGCGGTCAATCCGGCAACGGCGTAGCCCACGGAAATCAGGATTCCCGAGGACAGCCCGACGAGGAAACGGCAGGCCGCGAAGCCGCCGGGCGAGTGCGCCGTCACGCACAGCAGATTGCCGAGTCCGTCCGCGATCAGGGCCAGCCGAACGAGGCGGCGCCAGTCGATACGCAAGCTCAGCCACGTCATCAATACCGTCGTTGCGGCGATGCCGAACATCTCGGTCGAGGCGATGAGGCCGGCCTGCGTCTCGTCGTATCCGCCGTGCTCCACCAGGCCCGCCACAAAGCCGGGTTGCACGATGAACATGTCCATACCGAGAACGACGAGCGCGATGGCGCCGCTGAGCGATGCCGTAGCGGCGGTCGTAGCCGGTGTCCCGGCGTCGCCCGGCGTTGTCATTCCCGATCCCCTGGCTTGGCCGCTCGCGTCGGCTACTTTTGTGTCAGGTAATGGCCGTAGGGCTCGGCGACGGTGACCTTGGGTCGGTTTTTCCGCACCAGCGTGCCGTTCTCGACGTCGAGATAGGTGGTCTTGACCTCCTCGAGAGCGTCGCGATTCTCGTTCCGGTCCAACTCGTAACAGTCACCGGTCGGACCTTTGCTCCGGGCAAGGATCGCGGCGATCTCGGCATTGTCCCGCGCGTCGAGGTCGAACGAGAACGTCTGCAGGTTCGCGGCAAGATGGGCGCGGTCGCGCGCTCCGACGATCGCGCAGGCGACGTGCTTCCGGTCGAGAACGTAGCGCGCGGCCACGTTGCCGATCTTGACTCCGTGCCGGGCCGCGATCGCCGCAAGCGCCCGCAGCAGCTCCTGGAACAGGGGCCAGCCGCCGAAGTCCTGCACGATCCGGTAGTACTTGTCGAGTGATACGTTTTCCAGGTGGGGACCGCCCGGATCGGCGATACCCAGCCACTTCTCGCTGATCAGGCCTCCGCCCAGGGCGCCGTAGCCGAGCAGGTGGCAGTCGTTGGCCGCGCAGAGCTCGACCATGCCGTGTTCGGGACGCCGGTCCAACACCGAGTACTGCACGGTATGGGAGGCTATGTCGACGCCCGCGGCGAACATCTTCCGCATGTGGGCGGTGTCGAAGTTCGTGGCGCCGATGAGGTCGATCTTGCCCTTGGCCTGCAGCTCCTTCAGCATCAGGGCCATCTCGACGCAGCCGGGAATCTCGTAGTTCCACCAGTGCATTTGCACCAGATCGAGCCGCTCCAGCCCGAGTCGCTGCAGCGAGCGATCGATGATGTGCTCACAGTCCGCGAGGCTGTGGCGGCGCAGCCGCTCTTCATCCAGAAAAAATGGCGCGTACGTCGTCAGAACCTTGATGCGACGCGCGGCCTGCGCGCCGTATCGGGCCCGATAACGGCGCAGGAACTCGCCGATGCGAGCTTCCACGCCGACGTAGATGTCGCCGCAAACGAAGGTCGTGATGCCCGACTCCGCGAAGGCAAACAGGTCCGCCACGATCTCATCGAGCGGCGGAACGTGTCCGCTGTGGTCATCCGCTATCTGCCAATTGCCCTTTGCGATCCGCGAGATCGCGAATCCCGGGCGCAGCTCGATCGTCTCGGGAGTCATTGGCCACCCGCGGCGGTGTCGCTCGCCTCGAGCGGAGCGAGTGTCTGCTCGCTGTGACGGTAGGTGCGCAGCAGGCCGCGCGTGATGCGGAATCGGCCGCCGCAGTAGGGGTCCGGACAGGCAATCACGGTGTCGGTGTACATCCAGTCGTTCTTGCTCAACTGACGCTGCTTCGCCGGAAGGAGCGGCAGTAGAGCGGCGAGCGGATAGAGCGGGAAGCGCATCCCCGCCGGGATGGTAATGAGGTCGTCGTCAGTGACCGTGAAGTAGTCACCGAGCCGGTGCTTGCAGACCATGGGCCTGCCGTCGTCGCTGGAAACGACCTCGACGCGCAGATCGTAGAGTTGGAACTCGTCCGCAGCCATGCTGATCCCTCCGGCCCGCCGCGCGGGCCCTCGTGCTGGTGACGTCCCAGCCGACAATTTAGGTTATACATCCTAAGTGCAGGTGAACTTAGAGCAGGTATCCTAAGTTGTCAAACGAAAATCCGCTGGCTGTGCTGCCTGGGGCGCCGGCCGCCCGGGGGTCGACCCGTCGGACGGTGGCCGGCGCCTACGGGTTACACTAGCCGCAGTCGTCGCGACCGCGCGCTTCGGGGCACTAGATGAACAAACGCAGCAGGCAGGGAGGCAGGCACCGGGCCGCTTCCGCGACCCGGAAGAGGGTGGCGCGACCGGCGCCTGCCGGGACGCAAGTTACGTCATATGACGTGGCGAAATTGGCGGGGGTGTCGCAGTCCGCGGTGTCCCGTTGCTTCAGGCCCGATGCCAGCATTTCGGACGAGATGCGCAATCGCGTGCTCGCGGCGGCCCGACGGCTGGGGTACGCGCCGGATGCCATTGCCCGCAGTCTCACCACACGCCGGTCCAACCTGATCGGCGTGATCATCTCGAATCTGACGAACCTTTACTATCCCGAGGTTCTGTCGGAGCTGAATGCCCGTTGCGCCGAGCGCAACGTCCATCTCCTGTTGTTCACGATTCACAATGAGAGCGATGTCGATCGCGTCCTCGCCAGCGTGTGGCAATACCGTCTCGACGGTGTGATTGCCGCCGCGCGGCTGCACCTGGAGCAGGTGCGGGAGTTCGAGCGGCGTAACGTCGCTCTCGTGCTCTATAACCGGACGATGAGCGAGCGGGACGTGAGTGCCGTGTACTGCGATCAAGCGGGCTCGGCCCGGATCATCATCGACGGGCTCGTGGCAGCCGGGTGCCGCCGGTTCGGTCTGGTCGACGGTCCGAAGGACTCGGTGGTCGGCGCGGAGCGTGTGAGCGCGTGCCTCGAAAGGCTGCGCCACCATGGAGTGAAGACATTTGCCCGGGTAGAGGGCGACTACACGTATGCGGGGGGACGAGCCGCGTTTGCCGCCATCAAGAGCAGGCTCGGGCGCAACCCTGACGCGGTTGTCGCCGCCAATGACGTGATGGCACTGGGTTGCCTGGATGCTGCGCGTCACGTGCACGGGCTGAAAGTGCCGCGGGATGTGTCGGTAGTGGGTTTCGATGGTGTCGAGCCGGGGACCTGGATGAGCTACGGGCTGGTCACGGTGCGCCAACCGGTGCAGGAGATGGCCGCCGCCGCGGTCAGCCTGCTGTTGGACAACGTGGAAAACCCCGGCCGGCAGGCCGAGCGCCGCGTCTTTACCGGTACGCTGGTTCCTGGAGC
>DASZVD010000013.1:0-8792 GCA_035547375.1 Steroidobacteraceae bacterium | reverse complement strand
CACTGCACCGTGGCGGCGACAGTCACACGGGCGACTGTCGCCGCGGAGCGGCTATTTCGACGAAATGGCGCGAATGTACTGATAGAAAAACTCGTTTCCCTTGTAGAACGAGTCTACGCCGAGCCGCTCGTCACGCCCGTGGGCGCGCTCATTGTCTTTATCGATGGCGACGCCGGTGATCGTGTAGGTGGGCAACCCCGCAGCGCTCGTATAAACACCATCGGAGGCCCCGGCAGACATGTTGGGGACCACCTTCAGTCCCGGCCAGTCGGCCGCCACCAGCGTCTCGAGCGGCTTCATGATCTCGGGGCTGAGCGGCGGCGGCGGATAGCCCTTGCGGTCCGAGGCTTTATCGTGCACTTGGCCGTTGTCGTCGATATAGCGGATCGTGATGCGCGGGTCCGCGAGCACTTTGATGAGGACCTGGCGCACCTCCTCGGGGGAGTGACCCGGCAGGATGCGGCAATTCACCACGGCCGTAGCCCGTTGCGGCAGGGCGTTGTTCGCGTGGCCTCCCTCGAGACGGGTCGCGACGCAGGTGGTGTGCATGATGGAATGATCGATCGCATCATGCGAAAGCCGGGCGATCGCCGCCTGATCCGGCGGGTTGCGCAGGATGGCGCGCATGTCGGCGGCACGCTGGCCGGTCTCGATGGTCGCCATCTGCTCGTAATAGCCGCGGGTGACCGTATTGAGCTCGAAGGGGAACTCGAACTTCTCCACCCGGCCGAGGCCGGCGGCCAGCGCGTAAATCGCGTTGTCGGGCACGGGCAGCGAGCTATGGCCGCCGGGATTGGTGACCGTCAGCTGATAGTCGCCGTAGACCTTTTCCGTCCCGTCCAGCTCGTAGTACAGCGGCTTCCCGTGCTCGGTGACGATGGACGAGCCGTCATGATTCAACACGAACTCGGCATCCACGAGGTCGCGATGGTTTTTCAACAGCCAGTCGACGCCGTTGGAGCTCCCGCCCTCCTCATCCGCGGTGAGGGCGAGAATGATGTCGCGGTTCGGCTTGAACCCTTCCTTCTTGAGCCGGATGAGCGTCGTCACCATGATGGCGTCGCCGTCCTTCATGTCCTGCGTCCCGCGCCCGTAGAAATACCCGTCCTTCTCGACGAACTTGAATGGATCGGTGGTCCAGTCCTCGCGCCGCGCTTCCACGACATCCAGGTGGCCTATCAACAGCACGGGCTTGCGCTCGCCGGTGCCGCGTAAGCGGACGACGAGATTCTTCTTACGGGCATTCGGCCCGAGGATCGCCATGTCCGCGTCGGTGAAACCGGCCGCCCGGAAGCGTTTTGCCATCGCCTCCGAGGCCGTGGTGATATTGCCCACCGAGTCGGTGGTATTGATCTCGATGAGCTCCTGAAAGATCGACCGCGCGAGGGCATTCGGTGATTCGCTCGCCGCGGGGGGCGCTGCGGCCTGAGCTGCTCGAGCACTCGCGGCGCACAGCAGCGCCGCACAGACGGTACTGACCGAACGTAGATCCATTATTGCCCCCCGGTAGTTTCGGTTCGTTGTGAACCGCGTACCCGAAAGGCTACACAACCGCTGCAGGGCGCCGCAAGGCGGCGCGGCGGCGGCGGGTCCTAACACTATCTAAAGACGGCTTTAAGAAACTTCTAAAGACGGCTTTAAGAAACTTGCGGTGCCGGCGCACGCGGCCGCGGCCGGGCGCGAGAATTATGGAAAAGTGTGACGGCGAGGGCGGCTTTGCGCGGGCCTATCCGCTAATACAGCGGCGCATGGAATTCGGTATCAGAGCGACCGGGCCACGGGGCCCGGCATGAATGCTGCCAGGCTCGAGGAGACGGCGGCGTTTCCCTTCATTGAGGTCTCGGGCAACCCCCGCAACGCAGGCTTGCAATACGGCCGCAAGGCCGCCGCGCGCGTCCACCGGAGCATCGAGATGTACCGGGCCTATTTCGCGCGCAAAGGCATCGATTGGGCGCGGGCGCGCTCGGCCGCGGCAAGCTTTGCCGCAAGCATCGAGCAAGCCTACCCGCGCCTCTTCGAGGAAATGCGCGCTCTGGCCGAAGGGGCCGACGTGCCGCTCGACGACATCCTGGCGATCAATGCCCGCACGGAGCTCCTGCACGGCAGCTTCGGGAAGGCCCGCGCGGGAGCGGACGACATCGACGGCTGCACAGGCGTGGTCGCCCTGCCTTCGGCCACCCGCGAAGGCCATCTCATCCATGCGCACAATTGGGATTGGCACGATGAGTGCGCCGATTCGGCGATCGTGCTCAAGATCGTCCCGGACACCGGCCCGAGCATGCTGGTGTTCACCGAAGCCGGCGTCATGGCGCACGTGGGCATGAACAACGCGGGACTCGGCGTCAGCAGCAATCACCTGCAGTCCGACCTGGACGGCAAACGCACCGGCGTCCCGAATCCCATCCTTCGCCACCAGGTGTTGACGCAATCCTCGCTGTGCCCTGCCATCGAGACCGTGCTGGAGGCACCGCGCAGCTTCTCGACCAACTTCATCATCTCCCACCGGGAAGGTGAGGCCATCGACCTGGAGACCACTCCGGAGGATGCCTTCTGGCTCGCCCCCGAGGACGATGTCCTGGTGCACGCGAACCACTTCGTCGCCCCGTCGGCACGGGCCGCCGTCCGGGATCTCGGGCTGTTCACGAACGCGGACTCCCTTTACCGGGACAGCCGCGTGCGGCGCTACCTCGTCAGGGATCGCGGCCGGGTCACGCTCTCGACGATCCAGGCCGCCCTGCAGGACCGTTTCGGCAGCCCCCGCGCCGTCTGCCGCTCGCCGATTCCCGGGAAATCCTCGTCCACGGTCGCGACCATCATCATGGACACCACCGAGCGGATCATGTGGGTCGCGCCGCGGCCTTACGGGCCCCACAGGTTCACCGAGTATCGGCTTCCCTGAAAGCTGTGTAGGCTGGGCAAAACGATGCTCAGCCCATGAATCCAGCGACCTATTATCACGCGACCGCCACGGAGCCCTTCCCGTGCGCGCCTCAATTGACCGAGCCCATTACCGCCGACGTCTGCATCGTCGGCGGCGGATATGCCGGCCTGTCCACGGCCCTCCACGCGGCCCGCCGCGGCGCCTCGGTAGCCCTCCTCGAAGAATCCCGCATCGGTGACGGAGCCTCCGGCCGCAATGGAGGCCAGGTTCACGATGGCTTCCGCCACGCTCCCGAGTGGTTCGAGTCCCGGCTCGGCGCGGACTTCGCGCGCCGGATCTGGTCGCTGGGCATCGAGGCCCGCGAGCATCTCGACTGGCTGATCCGCACGTACAACATCGATGCGCAGTACATACCGGGCCTGCTCCATCTGTGTCACAAGCGCAGTTACGTAGCCGAGACGCGAGCCCACGTCGAGGATGTCATGTCTCGCCATCCCGACGCCGGCCTGCGGTTCATCGATGAGGAGGAAGCACGGAGCCTGGTGGCCAGCCAGGACTACTATGGCGGGTACCTGGACAGTCGGTCGGGCCATCTCCACGCGTTGAATCTGGCGCTGGGCATTGCCCGCGCCGCTCGCCAACACGGCGCACGGATCTACGAGCAGACGAAAGCCACAAGAATCTCGCGCGTGGGTAGCGGTTGGGAAGTCCACACCGCCTCGACGTCCGTGCGGGCAACGCAAGTCGTTTTAGCTGGCAATGGCTACCTCCGCAACTTGCAGCCGGCCGTCGAAGCCCGCGTCATGCCCATCAACAACTTCGTGGTTACCACGGAGCCCCTCGGCCGCGAGGCTGCGGAGCGATTGATCCGCGACCGGCGCGCCGTCTCGGATAGCCGCTTCGTCGTTTATTACTTCCGTATCACCCCCGACGACCGCCTGCTGTTCGGCGGCGGCGAAACTTACTCCTACGAATTCCCGAAGGACATCGCCAGCATGGTGCGCCGGCACATGCTGCGTGTTTTCCCGCAACTCGAGAAGACCCGCATCGAGTATGCATGGGGCGGCACGCTCGCGATCACGACGTCTCGCCTCCCCTTCGTGCGCGAGGTCGAGCCGGGTTTGCTCAATGCCAGCGGGTTCTCCGGCCAAGGCATCGTCGTGGCCCCTTTCACCGGCAAAGTGCTCGCTGACGCGCTCGCCGGTGATCGCCGCGTGCTCGATCTGCTGTCACGCTTCCCGGTCAGCCGGTTCCCGGGAGGCCGATACCTGCGCGGGCCGGTGCTCGTCGCCGCCATGTCGTGGTACGCGTTGCGCGATCATCTATAGAGAACAACAATGACGCACGAAATCGATCGTTTTTCAGGGGAGCACCCCGACCTGGAGTGGGTCGATGCGTTCATGCTCGACGTGAACGGCCTTGCGCGCGGCAAGCGCATGCCCGCATCCGACCTTCGGCAGATCTATTCGGCGGGCGTGCAGTTCTCCGCGTGTGCTCCCCTGTTGGATGTTCGCGGCCTTGGGCAAGGTGCGGCCGGACTTGGCACCGAGGACGGCGATCCTGATGGCACCGGCTGGCCTCTGCCGCACACTTTGAAGCGCGTCCCCTGGGCACTGCGGCCCACGGCGCAAGTCGTGCTCGAGCTGCGCGACGTCGTGCGCAATGAGCGGCTCTGGTGGGATCAGCGAGTCATTCTGGAGGACGTAGTGACCCGCTGCCGCGCGGATGGCATCCATCCCGTCGTGGCCTGCGAGCTCGAGTTCTATCTCATCGATCCGCGTCGTGAACGTAACGCCCCCCTTGCGGCGGCCGCTTCACCACTTACGGGCCGCCCGCCTCGTGCGGCCGCGAACCTTTCACTCGCGGCCCTCGACGAGTACGCGGTTTTTCTGGCCGCTCTGCAAGAAGCTGCGGTAGCGCAGGACATTCCCGCATCGAGCGCGGTTGCCGAGTACGGCCTCGGGCAGTTCGAGATCAATCTCCATCATATTTCGGATCCCTTGAAGGCAGCCGATCACGCGGCGCTGCTCCGCAGGCTCGTCAAAGGAGTCGCGCAGGCGCACGGCATGGACGCCACGTTCATGCCGAAGCCCTTCCTCCAGCAGCCGGGTAACGGCTTCCATATTCACGTCAGCATCGTCGATGCCGACGGCAACAATCGCTTCGGCGGCCCCGAGGGAGACGCCTTGCTACGCCACGCGGTCGCGGGAATGCAGGCACTCACGCTCGACTCCCTGGCGATTTTCGCGCCGCACTTCAACGCGCATCGCCGCTACCAGAGCGTATTCGTGCCCCGAACTCTCGACTGGGGCTACAACAACCGCAGTGTCGCATTCCGGATTCCTGTCGCGGATGCGGCGGCGATGCGGATCGAGCATCGCGTTGCGGGCGCCGACGCGAGCCCTCACCTCGTGATGGCGGCGGTGCTGGCTGCTCTACACCATGGCATCACCCACCGTCTCACGGCCACTCCGCCCCTCTCCGGCCGCGTGTTTGGCGCCCTTCCCGAGTTTTCCGCCGGGCTCTTGCAGTCCCTGCTCTGCCTCGAGGAATCGGAAACGCTGGCCGACTATATTCCGTTGCGGTACCTGCGCGCGTACGCGGAACTGAAACGGGCGGAGTACGAGGAGCTCATGGAGCCCGTGCTGCCGGGCGAGCTGGATTTCTACCTCTGAGCGAAGCGCTGCTTCGGCGGCACCGTGGCTCTGGCCCGGCAGGCCTGCATTGGCGCAAGCCAGGTCAGTGAATCAGCCTCGAGCACAGATCCAGCAACGAGCTGGGCAGCAAGCCCAGCAGAAGCACGGCGAACGCATTCGCCGCGAGCACGAGACGCACACCCGTGGAGCGTCCGGCGGTGGGCGCAGCGACAGCGGGGGCATCGAAGTACATCAGCTTGATGACGCGCAGATAGTAGAACGCGCCCACCACCGACATCGCGGCGGCAATGACCACCAGCCAGAAGTGATGCGTCTCCCACAGTGCCTGGAAGATCCGCAGCTTCGCCCAGAAGCCCACGAACGGCGGTACGCCGGCTGTCGAGAACATGAGCATCATCATGGCGAGGGCCAGCAATGGGTCGCGTTGATATAAGCCCTTGTAGTCATCGAGCTCGTCCGCCTCGTAGCCGGCACGGCTCAACAGCAGGATCACACCGAAGAATCCAAGCGCGGTCAGGACGTAGATCAGCGTGTAATACAGTGCCGCCGTATAACCACTCTGCGTGCCCGCGACAAAGCCCAGGAGGATGAATCCGACGTTGGAGATCGTGGAGTACGCCAGCAGGCGCTTCATGTTCGTCTGCACGACCGCGACGACGTTTCCGACGACGAGAGTCAGGACCGCAAGAGCCGAAAGCATCGGCGACCACTCGTCAACCGTGCCACCGAGTCCTTGAGCGAGCAGGCGCAGCGCCAACGCAAAGTAAGCAATCTTCGGTGCCGTGCCAATGAACAGAGTGACGCTGGTCGGAGCGCCCTGATACACGTCCGGCAACCACATGTGGAACGGTACCGCTCCAAGCTTGAAGGCCACGGCGACGACAATGAACACGATTCCGAGCACGACGCCCATGCTGACCGGCGAATGCAGGTGTGCGCCGAGCTCAGCGAGATCGAGCGTGCCCGTGAGGCCGTAGATCAGCGACATGCCATAGAGGAGCGCGCCGGAGGCGATGGCGCCGAGCACGAAGTACTTGATGGCCGACTCCGCAGCGATGCCGGAGTCACGATCGAACGCCACCATCGCGTACACCGACAGAGCCAGCAGCTCGACGCCGATGTACACAGTCAGCAGGCTATTCGCCGAAACGAGCACGAAGATCCCGAGCAGCGCGGTCAGCGCCAGCACGTAATACTCGCCACGCAGAATGTTGCGGGTCTCCAGGTACGCACGGGAGTACAGCAGCACGACGGCGACGATCAGGAACCCCGCGAGCTTCAACACATAGCTGAGCTCATCGGCGACATACATGTTGCCGAACAGCAGGACCTTATGAGTCACCTGGCCGTAGGTAACGGTGAGCGCCGCGCCCACGACGAGGGCGACGAGGCTCAACGTGGCCGTCAGGCCGCGGTTCTTCTCACCCGCGAACACATCCACCAGCAGGATGATGCAAATCGCCGCGACGAGATAAATCTCCGCAATGGCGGGCGCAACGCCGGACCAGGTCAGTGTCATTTCGGTCATGGTTGGCATGGGCTCAAAGCGGAATCTTGGTGGCAATCGCCTGGTCGACCAGGTGGTGAATCGTGGGCTGCATGATCTTCAACAACGGCGCCGGCCAGACGCCGAGCAGGAGAACGGCAATGGCCAGCGCGCCCAGCACCAGGAACTCGCGGCCGTTCAGGTCCTGCAGGGCGGCGACGCGATCGTTGCCGACCGGGCCGAACACCACGCGCTTCACCAGCCACAGGGTGTAGGCCGCGCCGAGAATCAGGGTCACGGCCGCCAGCAGGGAGTACCAGAAGCTCGCCTTGAAGGCCGCGATGATGACCAGGAACTCGCCGACGAAGCCCGAGGTGCCCGGCAGGCCGGTGTTGGCCAGGCCGAAGAGCACCATGAAGGCCGCGAAGATCGGCATGGTGTTGATGACTCCGCCGTAGTCGGCGATCTGCCGGCTGTGCACGCGGTCATACAGGACACCGACGCAGAGGAAGAGCGCACCGGAGATGAGACCGTGCGACACCATTTGCACCATCGCACCATCCATGCCCATGCCGGCGCCCTGCACGCTGCCGGTGGCACGGACGATGTCATAGACGAGGAACGCGCCGAGAGTCACGAAACCCATGTGCGCGATCGATGAATATGCGATGAGCTTCTTCATGTCCTGCTGCACGAGCGCGACAAAGCCGATGTACACCACGGCGATCAGCGAGAGCGCAATGATCAGCATGTCGAGCTCGCGGCTCGCATCCGGCGCAATCGGCAAGCTGAAGCGCAGGAAGCCGTAGCCGCCCATCTTCAACATGATCGCCGCCAGAATGACGGAGCCGCCCGTCGGCGCTTCCACGTGCGCATCAGGCAGCCACGTGTGCACCGGCCACATGGGCACTTTCACCGCGAACGCCAACAGGAAGGCGACGAAGATCCACCGCTGCTCCACCAGGGTGAGCGGCAGGCTCTGGAAGCTGGCGATCGAGTAATCGCCCGCCTTCACGTACATGTAGATGAGCGCCGCCAGCATGAAGACGGAGCCCAGGAACGTATAGAGGAAGAACTTGATGGTCGCGTAGACGCGGCGCGGGCCGCCCCAGATGCCGATGATGAGGAACATCGGAATCAGCATCGCTTCCCAGAAGAAGTAGAAGAGCAGCGCGTCGGTCGCCGAGAACACCCCGATCATCAGCCCTTCCATGATCAGGAAAGCCGCGAAGTACTGCGCCGCGCGCACCTCGATGACGGTCCAGCCGGCGATCACCACGAAGATCGTGATGAACGCCGTCAGCACGACGAGCGGCAGGGAAATGCCGTCCAGGCCCAGCGCGTAAGCCGCGTGGAAGCGCGGAATCCACGGGACGTGCTCGAGAAACTGGAACGAGGCGGTGGTGGTGTCGAAGGCCGCGATCAACGGCAATGTCAGGGCCATCGTAACGAGCGTCGCCAGCAACGACAGCCAGCGGCCGGCGGCGATATTGCGCTCCCCCAGGAGCAGCACGACGACGCCCGCAGCGATGGGCAGCCAGATCAATATGGACAGGAGACCGTGCATTCTTGTGACCGCCGCTGGCTTATTGGTGCTCGAGGAACCAGCCCAGCAACACCGCCAGGCCGATCATCATCCAAAACGCGTAGGAATACAGGTAGCCGTTCTGCACGCGCCGCATCACGCTGCCGAACCAACCTACCGTGTTCGCCGAGCCGTTGACCACGACACCGTCGATCAAGGCCTGGTCGCCCGCCTTCCACAGCC
>DASZVD010000012.1:0-25786 GCA_035547375.1 Steroidobacteraceae bacterium | reverse complement strand
CCGCGCGCTAGCAGCGAATGATGCCTATTCACATTGGACCCTATGTCCTGCCCTCGCGCGTCGTGCTGGCCCCCATGGCCGGCGTCACCGACCGCCCGTTCCGCCTCTTGTGTCGCAAGCTGGGCGCCGGACTGGCGGCTTCCGAGATGTTGACCTCGGATACGCGTTTGTGGAACACGTCTAAATCGCGGCTGCGTATGAGTCACGAGGGCGAGCCAGAGCCGCGAGTAGTGCAACTCGCCGGCGCCGATCCCGAAGCGCTCGCCGAGGCCGCACGGCTCAATGTCGACCGCGGCGCGCAGATTATCGACATCAATATGGGCTGTCCGGCCAAAAAAGTCTGCGGCCGCTCGTGCGGGTCGGCCCTGTTGCGCGACGAGCCCTTGGTCGCGCGGCTTCTGGAAGCCGTCGTGCGCGCGGTGAGCGCGCCCGTAACGCTCAAGATCCGCACCGGTTGGGATCGCGAGCATCGCAATGGCGTGGGCATCGCGCGGCTGGCGGAGAGTTGCGGAATTCAAGCACTTGCGGTTCACGGCCGGACGCGCGCCGACTTCTACGAGGGTGAGGCCGAGTACGAGACCATTCGCGCCATCAAATCCGCAGTGACCATTCCAATTTTCGCGAACGGTGATATCAACGCGCCGCAAAAGGCACGCGAGGTACTTGATTTCACTGGTGCCGACGGAGTAATGATCGGGCGCGCGAGCCATGGTGCGCCATGGATCTTCCGCTCTGTCAACACGTTTCTCAGCAACGGAAAGATTGACGCCGCGCTCGCGCGCACGGAGGTGCGTGATATTATTCTTGGGCATCTCGACTCCCTGTACGTCTTCTACGGCGAGGAAACCGGAGTCCGGATCGCGCGCAAACATCTCGGCTGGTATTGCGAACAGTGCATTCCGGATCCGGCGCAGGTCCGCCGCGATCTCATGGGAGCTGCGAGCACGGCTGCGCAGTTCGCGTTGGCGGGCAAATATTTCGACGAGTGGGCGGGCGGGGCTGCGCGGGCGGCCTGAGGAATCGATTTTTGGGGGCTTCCACATGACAGCAAAAAAGAAGAGCCGGTCTCGCGAAAGCGCCGTTGCCAAACTCAACGGGCGAGAGCTGCCGCTGCGTGGTCATGCCGAGCGCGCGCTGAGTGACTATTTCACGAGCCTGAACGGTCACCATCCGGCCCATCTGTACGACCTGGTGCTGCGTGAGGTCGAGGAGCCGCTGTTTCGCGTGGTGCTGGACTATGCCGAGGGCAATCAGAGCCGCGCCGCCGGCATTCTGGGCATCAATCGCGGCACCTTGCGCAAGAAGCTGAAGCAATTGGGGCTCGGGGGCTGAGCCGCTCCGCCGCGCCATCATGTTATTGCCCGTCCGTCGCGCCCTGCTGTCGGTTTCCGACAAGACCGGCCTCGTCGAGCTGGCTCGCTGGCTGACGAGCCACGACGTGGAAATCCTCTCCACGGGCGGCACCGCGAGACTCCTGACCGGCGCCGGGCTCACCGTGCGCGAAGTCTCGAGCTATACGGGCTTTCCGGAAATCATGGACGGCCGCGTCAAAACGCTCCATCCCAAGATTCACGGCGGCTTGCTCGGTCGCCGCGGGGTGGACGACGCAGTCATGGCACTCCACCAGATCGAGCCTATCGACCTCCTGGTGGTCAATCTTTATCCCTTCGCCGAGACCGTCGCGAAGCCGAACTGCGGCTATGCCGAGGCCATCGAGCACATCGATATCGGTGGTCCGGCCATGCTGCGCGCGGCGGCCAAGAATCACGACTCGGTGTCCGTCGTCGTCGATCCGGCCGACTATGCGGCGCTGTTGGATGAGCTGACCCGGAATAACGGCTGCACTACACTGGCCCAGCGCTCGCGCTTCGCCGCGAAAGCCTTCGCTCATACGGCCCGCTATGACACCATGGTCGCGAGTTATCTGGCCGAGCGGCACCCGATCGACGGGTACGGCCACCCGGCCGAGCGCTTTCCGACGACACTACCCCTCGTGTTCGACAAGGTGCAGGACTTGCGCTACGGCGAAAACCCGCACCAGCACGCGGCGTTCTATCGTACCCCAGCGCCCCGGGGCGCCAGCGTTGCGACCGCACGCACACTTCAGGGCAAGGACCTTTCGTTCAACAATATCGCTGACACGGACACCGCGGTCGAATGCGTGCGTCAGTTCAGCGAAGCCGCCTGCGTCATAGTGAAGCACGCGAATCCGTGCGGGGTTGCGATAGCCGCCTCACCACTCGAGGCCTATGATCGCGCTTACCGAACGGATCCCACATCGGCATTCGGCGGCATCATTGCCTTCAATCGCGAGCTGGATGCCACGACAGCCGCGGCAATCATCGATCGGCAATTCGTCGAAGTGCTGGCAGCGCCGAGCGTCACTCCTGAAGCCATCAAGACCCTGGCGACGAAGCCAAATGTCCGAGTATTGGCACTCGGCGACTTGAGCCGCGCGCCGCACGATGAGCTCGAGTATCGGAGCGTAACGGACGGCCTGCTCGTCCAGACGCGGGACCTGGGCAGGATCGACGCCGCCGGGCTGAAGGTGGTCACCCGCCGCGCCCCCACCCAGGCGGAGCTGGCGGACCTCCTCTTCGCGTGGCGCGTCTGCAAGTTCGTGAAATCCAACGCGATTGTCTTCGCCCGCGATCGAGGGACCCTCGGCGTGGGTGCCGGCCAGATGAGCCGGGTCTACTCGACTCGCATTGCCGCCATGAAGGCGGCTGACGAACGGCTCGAAGTCGACGGCTCCGTCATGGCATCCGACGCCTTCTTCCCCTTCCGCGACGGTCTCGATGTAGCCGCTGAATACGGCATTCGCGCCGTCATTCAGCCGGGCGGCTCGCGGAACGACGCCGAAGTCATCGCCGCCGCGGACGAGCACGGCATCGCAATGGTCCTCACCGGCATGCGCCATTTCCGTCACTGATGAAAGTTCTGATCGTCGGCTCCGGAGGCCGCGAGCACGCGCTCGCCTGGAAATGCGCCGCCTCGCCGCGGGTCTCCGAAGTGCTGGTCGCGCCGGGCAATGCCGGCACTGCAACCGAGCCGAAAGTGCGCAATGCGCCTGTCGCCGCGGAGGACATCCCCGGACTCGTGGCCCTGGCACGGACCGAAAAAGCCGACCTCACGATCATCGGACCCGAGGGACCACTCGTCGCCGGCATCGTGGATGAGTTCGCAGCGCACGGCCTGAAATGCTTCGGCCCCCGCAAGGCGCCATCCCAACTGGAAGGCTCGAAAGCCTTTACAAAGGAATTCCTGCGCCGGCACGGCATTCCCACGGCGCAGTCGGCCACTTTCACGCGGGAAACGTTCGATCCCGCTTACATCCGCAACCAACCCGCGTTCGCGAACGCGCCAATCGTGGTCAAAGCGAGCGGTCTCGCCGCGGGGAAAGGGGTCGTCATCGCCGAATCCCGAGCCGAAGCCGTAGCCACTGTCGAAGCCATGTTCGCTGGTCGATTCGGCACGGCGGGCCGCGAGGTCGTCATCGAGGAATTCCTTCAGGGCGAAGAAGCCAGCTTCATCGTCATGTCGGACGGTAATCACATCATTCCCTTCGCGACGTCGCAGGACCATAAGCGCCTCGAGGACGCGGACCGCGGCCCCAACACGGGCGGCATGGGCGCCTACTCGCCCGCCCCCGTCGTAACACCGGAAATACACGCGCGCATCATGCGCGAGGTCATTGAGCCGACGATCCGGGGGCTCGCCGCCGACGGTATGCCCTACACCGGATTCCTCTATGCGGGAATCATGGTCGCGCCGGATGGCACACCGAACGTTATTGAATTCAACTGCCGGTTCGGTGACCCCGAAGCACAGCCGGTCATCTCTCGACTGAAGTCTGACCTGACCGTACTCTGCGAAGCAGCCGTAAATGGACGCCTGCACGAAGTCACGGCGGAATGGGATCCGCGCGCGGCGCTCGGAGTCGTCATGGCCGCCGAAGGTTATCCCGATAGCGTGCGCAAAGGTGATGTCATCGAAGGCTTGGAGCGTGCGGCCCGCCTTCCCGGCAAAGTGTTCCATGCAGGCACCCGGCTCGACGGCGGGAAAGTCGTTACGAATGGCGGACGTGTCCTCTGCGCCGTGGGTCTCGGGAACAGTGTGCTCGAGGCGCAGCAGCAGGCGTACGCACTCGTATCACCTATCAAGTGGGCCGGTATGACATACCGCCACGATATCGGCTACCGCGCCGTCGCGCGCGAACGTGGCGGCTAACCGCGCTCCCCTGGACCAGGCATCGCCGAATGTCCGCAACCCAGACTCCGCTCTCGCCCTGGGACTTCGGCACCCCCTACATCGTCACGCTCGACGTGATGCCGGAAGACATTGACGCTTATAACCACGTCAACAACTCCGTCTATCTCTCCTGGCTGGATCGTGCGGCATGGTCACACTCGGCAGCCCTGGGTTTGAGCCTCGAGCACTGTGTTGCTCTGCGGCGCGGCATGGCCGCTCATCGCACGGAAATCGACTACCTGAGAGCGGCTGTATTGGGTGATCGCGTGTTGGTTGCAACATGGATCGTCGACACGGACGGCAAGCTGCGGGTCGAGCGGCGCTTTCAGGTGCGCCGTGCCGATGACGGGACGACACTCGCGCGGGCGCGCATCCACTATGTGTGCATCCATCTCGACTCGGGCCGCGCGGTACGGATGCCGAGCGAATTTCAACGCTCGTACATTCGCTCGGTTCCCGAGCCTTGAGCGGTCCATCGATGCCGCCGCCCGACCACCGGGAGCGCGCTCGTCAACTGGCGGCAATGCGCGAACCAGGCGCGCGTGCTGGGCGGCACGGTGACCGCGCTTTGGGGCCTGTCAGAAGCTGACCCTGAAGTAGGCCTCCGGGCCTTCGAGGCTCATGGCAAACAGCCCAGGGAAGTTGCCGGTGTTGAGAGCGAGCTTGGCACGGATGGAGGTGTAGCCAATCCCCAACGAGAAGTTGTCCTTCCAGCGGTACTGGACATCCTCGTGCACCTGCGCGAGATAGCCGTTGAAGTTGCTGAGAGAGGCATGGAAGTACTGCCCACGCGCGGTCACGGACCAACGCCGTGAGATCCGAAACGCAAGGTCCAGGGGAATGGTGGGGAAGGGCCCGGCGCCGGAGACATCCTGCCGCTGCTGGGTGCTGTTGACCTGGGCCATGGCCTCCGCCTGGATGAGATCCACCCCGAGCCCCGTCCCGGCCTCGAAGCGATCGTTGCGGAAGAACGAGTAGGTGTAGGTCAGGCCGAACATCCGGTAGTCGAGCGAGCTCGACAACAGGGAATTCGCCAGGAAGATCTCGTTGCCGAAGTTGATCGTGCGCCCGAGCTGCTGGGTGGCGTCCCGGTTCACCTCGAGGAAGTCGACGCGGATCTTGTTCCGCTGCCTGAGCCGGAACATCATCTCCATGCGCCCCATATTGAGGCGGCTGTCCAGCCCCAAATCCCGTTCGGCGCTGATATCGGTACCCACGACTCCAGCGGGCGTGCCTTGCGGATCCACGCGGAGGGGAGTTTTCACGACCGGCCGGTAATAGATCCCCTCGATGTAGAAACGATCCGTGATGGGACTCGGTGTCTCGTGATTCTTGCTCGGAGGCAGGGGGGCTCCGGAGTACGGATCATGCTCGGCCAGGGCCGCCGCGGTGGGTAAACCGAAAACCACCGCCGCTGCGGCAGCGAGCCGAATGCGCATTCCGAACTGCTCCTCGTCTTGCGTAGATGACAGCCGTGCGAATCTTAACTGACTCGCGCGCCGACTGTACCAGCGTCGCCACGGCGCGACTGTTAACTACTTCAACACACACCGTCCGCCGGGAGTCGCCGCTTCCCGACACTCTCGAGGCGGCTCGCCCGCCGGGCAGCCCCGGGGGCGTTCCAGTCCGCCGGCACGGACCGGTATCCTCCCGAAGGCCTACGTACTTTCCCGCGTAGGCCCCCGCTGTCCGGTGTGGCAACCTGCAATGCACCATCGGATCAAAGCGCAAGCTTCGAGGTCAGTCGTGGGAGAGCTGGTACTCGCCGCCAAAGTGACTCACGTCCCGTCCATGTTCATTTCGGAGCGGGACGGCCCGCACAAGGGCTGTCGCCGGGCCGCCATCGAGGGTCTGGAGGAGATCGGCCGCCGCATCAAGGCGCTCGAGTGCGATACGGTCATCATTCTCGATACCCATTGGCTCGTGAACTCCGGCTACCACATCAACGCGTCCGAGCGTTTCAGCGGGCTTTTCACCAGTAACGAATTTCCGCACTTCATCCAGAACCTCGAATATCGATATCTGGGCAATCCCCGCCTCGGCGATGCGATCGCCGAGATCGCCACGCGCCGCGGAGTGCACACTCGGTCGCACCACGTGGAGACGCTCGATGTGGAGTACGGCACGCTCGTGCCGCTGCGCTACATGCGCGCCGATCCGAGCCTCAAAGTGGTGTCGGTAGCGGCGTGGTGCGCTTTCTCCTCGATCGAGGAAAGCCGCCTCGTCGGCGAGGCGATCGCGCTCGCGATCTCTGGCTCGAGCAACCGCGTCGCCGTGTTGGCGAGCGGCTCCCTCTCGCACCGCATCCATGACAACCGGCTCGTGGAAGCGGGAGCTTTTACCATCAGCGACGAGTTTTACCGGCAGGCGGATTTGCGTACGCTCGAGCTGTGGCAACAAGGGCAGTTCGAGACTTTCACCGCCATGCTGCCGACTTACGCCAAGGCCTGCCACGGAGAAGGGGGAATGCACGACACCGCCATGCTGCTGGGCGTCCTCGGCTGGGACCGATATCGCCACGGTGTCGAGATCCTGACGCCCTACTTCGCCAGCTCCGGCACTGGGCAGGTCAACGCGGTCTTCCCGATCTGATACCGTACGGAAGCTCACTCGTGCGTGGCCGAGCACCTTGGCAGCGCGCCGGCGGAGCTCACTTGGCGGCGCTCCCTCACCTGCCGGCGTCCCCATTCTCGAGGCGATAGCGGCCGATCAGCTGCGTCAGGCGGTTCACCTGATCCGCCATGGCGCGCGCGGCCGCCGCCGCTTCCTCCACAAGCGCCGCGTTCTGTTGTGTCATGCTGTCCATCTGCGCTACCGCCTGGTTCACTTGCTCGATGCCAGCCGACTGCTCGAGCGAGGCGGCCGCGATCTCCGCCACGATGTCGGTCACTTTCTTGATGGACACCACGATCTGCTCGAGGACCTGCCCTGATTGCGTGACGTGCGCGGTTCCGTCCCGCACCTTCACCACGGAGTCCTCGATGAGCTGCTTGATCTGACTGGCCGCCTTGGCCGAGCGTCCCGCGAGGTTGCGCACTTCTCCCGCCACGACGGCGAAGCCCCAACCGTGCTCGCCGGCGCGAGCAGCCTCCACCGCGGCGTTGAGCGCGAGGAGGTTGGTCTGGAAGGCCATCTCATCGACCAGCGCGATGATCTCGGCGATCTTGCGCGACGCGGTGTTGATCTCCTCCATCGCCGCGACCGCGTTGCCCACCACCATTCCGCCCTGCTCCGCCTGATCGCGCGCCGCCAGCGCCAGCTGCTTGGCATGGCTCGCATTGTCGGCGTTGTGCCTGACGGAGCCTGTCATCTCCTCCATCGAGGAAGCCGTCTCCTCGAGCGAGGAGCTCTGCTCCTCCGTGCGCTGTGACAGATTCGCGTTCCCCGCGGATATCTCCTCGGCACCGATGCGGACCTGAGCGGCGGCATCCTGTATCTCAGTGACGATGGCGGCCATGTTTTGCAGCAGCTCGTTGAGCCCACGCCCCAGCACCTGGAAGAAGCCGGTCTTGTCCTCCAGACCCACGCGCCGCGTAAGATCTCCCGCGAGAGCCGCCCTGACGATCTCGTTCACTTCCTCCTCCGCGCGAACCTCCTGTGTGCGATCGAACCATTCGACGCCGGTGCCAATACGACGACCGTCGACATCGGTGACAGGTGTCGCGACGATCCGCATGGCGCGGCCGCCAATCCGGATGTCGGCCGTGTGCGCTTCGCGCAGGCCTTCGAGCAATTGGCGTTGCCGGGCTGGATTTCGATGGAAGATGTCGATATTGGACCCCAGAATCTTCTCGGGCGCGAAGGCAGGCAGGTCGTTGCGGAAGTCGTGCTGCGCCGCCGTAAACAGTCGGCGCGCGGATTCGTTCACATAGACGACATTCAGGTTCTCGTCGGCGAGCATCACGCTGGCGCTTGCTTTCTCGAGCGCTTGCCGCATGAGCAAGCCCTCACGGCGAGTCTCCGCGCTGCGGTAAGCCATCTGGATCCGCAACGACTGCAAGGCTCTTTCCACTTCCGACACCTCCCACACTCCCTCTGTCTCCGCGAGGCCGGAGAAGCGCTCCTGCGCAAGCTCCGCGAGCTGGCCCGCCACCTCGTGCAAGGCTGACGCGGTGCGGCCACACAACCTCCATATGACCAACAGCGTTGCAATCCAACTCAATACCAACAGGGTTGCCGCGGCGTACGACACCGATCGGTTGCGGACGGTCGATTCAAGGAGGACGACGGCCGCCCCCACCACCGGCAACGCCGCGATCACCAGAGGTGTCAGCAAGGTCCGGGCGAGGCCTGCACGCTTGAGCCAATCGGCTCCCCACACCCTCCGCCGCACGATGCGCCCACCCCGGATGGTCAAGCCGTCGGCCCGGTTCTCCCGAAAAGCCCGGTAGCCGCTTTCCGCCGCCGCCACTTGGGCTTGCGTGGGCTTCGTA
Source organism: Steroidobacteraceae bacterium (assembly GCA_035547375.1). Lineage (GTDB taxonomy): Bacteria > Pseudomonadota > Gammaproteobacteria > Steroidobacterales > Steroidobacteraceae > 13-2-20CM-66-19. The sequence continues at coordinate 17,102 of DASZVD010000012.1, read as the reverse complement.
CGCACCGACATATATCCGACTACGGAGCCGTCCCGACGCAAGGGTGTCGCGTTTGCCACGACCCAATAGAAGTCGCCGTTCTTGCGCCGGTTCTTGACCAGCCCGGTCCATGGGTGACCTGCGCTGAGGGTCCGCCAGAAGTCCGCGAAGGCCTCTTCCGGCATGTCGGGATGCCGCACGATGTTATGGGCCTTGCCTATGAGCTCGTCCTCGGTGAAACCGCTCACCTGCACGAACTCGGTGTTGACGGATACGATCCGTCCCTTCAGGTCCGTCGTGGATACGATGAGCGTGCCATCGCGAAGCGGATATTCGTTTGCCGTGACAGGGTGATTGACGCGCATGATCGTGCCTCGATGAGTGGGTTCAAACGATTCGCGCGCGGGCCTGCCTGCTCGAACCGCAACCTGCACTGCGGGCGATTCGGATGCTCGGGCGGCACGTCGCGCCGATGAAGGACGGACGAAGCAGGCGGGAGGGAGGCCTAACGTTGGCGCAAGGCGCCGGCGACGATTGGGGTCGCGGTGGATCGAGCTGCCCGCTGCAGCCGGGACGCCCCGGGGCATGCGGCAGTTGTGTTGCCAGGAGGTTTATCGGCAGCGCGCGGCAAGATTGACGTGCCCGCGTCACGCTTTTCAAACATTCCCGGCTGAGCGCCCCTTGACTAGATCCGGGGGCCGCGGTCACTATCCCGCGGCGCAGCGATGGCAGCGATTTCGCCAACCGGACCTTTCAACGGCCAGAGCGTGCTCGAGCCCCCCAAGACCCACCCACTGCCGGTGGCGAGTGGGGGAGATGGGAGAATCACGAAATGCCAACCCGGCAAACCAGCCAGCGTTCGCCCGACTCACCCGCGCCGGCTTCGGGCGAGGCTGCCGATGCCGATACGCCAAAGCGAGTATTACTCGCCGACGACGACCGGCTGATCGTCGCGACCGTTGGGCAGACACTGCGTGCCGGCGGTTACGAAGTCCTGGAAGCCTTCGACGGTCCCACGGCGCTCGCGATCTGCAAGACCCAGCACCCGGATCTCGCCATCCTCGATCACTCGATGCCGGGGATGAGCGGCGTCGAGCTGGCACGCGCCCTGGCAAGCTCGACCGGCGTGCCCGTGATCTTTCTGTCGGCGTACAGCGATGAGGAAATCGTGAACGATGCGATCGTGGCGGGCGCGATGACGTATATCGTCAAGCCGATCGATACCGATCGTCTCGTACCCATCGTGCGCACGGCCCTGCAGCGCGCCCGCGAATTCAAGGCGCTGCGGCTCCAGAACGACAAGCTGAGGGCGGCATTGCAGAAGGACCACAACGTCAGCGTCGCGGCGGGTGTGCTGATGGCGAAATTCAATTTGGGCCAGCACGAGGCGTTCGAGCGCCTGCGGCGCCACGCCCGTTCCCTGCGGGCAAAGCTCGAGGACGTGGCGACGGAGCTGTTACGCGTGAACGATGAAGCGGGGAAGATTCTGCAAGAGTTTGCGGCGACCCCGAGCACACCGGCCGCTACCGCCCCCGAAAAGAAAGTATGAATCTCGAGACGGATTGGGAGGAGTGCGTGCCCGTCGAGTCCGGCATGGAAAGCTGGGGCCTCGGCGAGCCGTTCACGGGCATCCTGAGTTGCATCGGCGCTTCGGGCTTGCTCGTGCTGTACCGTGCGGACATCACGAAGTCGGACCTGTGGTGGTCGCCGAGCACACCGTCGCTGTTGGGTTACGAGCCCGCCGAGCTGGTTCCCTCATTCGATACCCTGCAGTCGCTCGTGCACCCCGATGATCGAAGCTCTTTTCTGCACAGAATGCGGCGGCTCGGCACGGGAGATCCCGCCGAGGAGGGCGTGCGCGAATACCGGCTGCGGCGCAAGGACGGAGAGTATGTCTGGGCGTGCTGGGTCACCACCGCGAGGCAGTCCGAGGAGACCGGCACGACGGCTTCGTTGGACGTCCTGCGCCTCATCGACCGCGACGAGGGAACGGAAAGGACGATCCGTAAACTGAACGAAAGCGCGCTGAGCACGGTGTTGAACGAGATTGGCTACCCCGTCGTCCTGATGAATGCCCAGGGCATCATCGTGCAGGCCAACGAGGCGGCGGCACGCTTCGCCGGCGGTACCGACGCGGCCGAGCGCTTCTGCCCCTTTTTACACGGGGACGACGGGCAGCTCCTGTTCACCGGATTTCTGGAAGACGTCATCCGCCTCGGGCAGCCGGCATCCCGGGAGTTGCAGCGCTTCGACCATTGGTGGCACGTCCATCTGGTGCCCATCAGGGACGATGGCGAGAGGGTTGCGCGGATCCTGTTGCTGGCGCAGGACGTGACCTCCATCAAGGCCGAGCAGGCGGCGGAGCTGGAACGGCAGCGGGCGCTGACTCGAACCCTCGTCAAGGAGGTGCACCATCGCATCAAGAACCACCTGCAGGGACTGATCGGGCTCCTGCGCAGGTTCTCGCACTCCGGGCTCACCGGCGATGAGTGGGCCGACGCTGCCATCGTCCAGATCCAATCGATCGCGGCCATGCACGGCATCCTGGCACGCAGCGGCAAGTCCTCGATCGACTTCGTTTCGCTGATGACCGAGATCGTCTCGGCACACCGGGCGACGTCGCTCATTCCAGTGAGCTTCAGCGTGGATCTGGACTCCGAGTCCTCTTTCGAGTTGCCGGAGGACGAGTCGGTGCCGTTCGCCCTGGTGGTGGGGGAGCTGCTGACCAACGCCATCAAGCACACCACGCCCGGCTCGAACGCGCAGGTCGCAGGTGTCCTGTCCGCCTACGGCACGGGAATCGAGCTGTCGATCACCAATTCCCCCGCCCATCTGCCGGAGGGATTCATACTGTCGGATTGGGCATTCCGGCGCTCCGGACTGGATCTCGTGCGGGCCTTGCTTCCCCGGGAACGGGCCGAGTTCCTCCTCGAGCAACACGGCTCCGCCGTGGTTGCGCGGCTGCGCATGAGCTCACCCGGACCCCGCGCTCCCGCGCACGAGTCAATCCAACCGGCAGGCGGCGCTCCACCGGAGAGATGAGCCGCACACTCCGTTCATCGCGCGCGCGAGCCTCCCCTGAGTTTGCAACGCAGTCGCCGAGTACGTCACAGACTGCGCCCCTGTCTTAGGCCATCGTTGCCAACGTCTGTCAGATCCTCGCCCGAGAGCCGCTGCTCGCAAGCTCGACGGGCAATCAGCCACACAGGGCCTCCACCCCGCCCCTTCGCTTCGCGCCGCCCACACACGGCTCAGGAGTCATCCGTCCATGGGGAAGAGAATGGCCCAAAGTATCCCGCTGGAGCATCCGCCGGCTGCGGATCCGGCCGAGGAGGAGCTCGATTATCGCGACGCCGTCGAGCGGCACGCGATCATCGCAGTCACCAACCGGCGCGGCGTCATCACTTACGTGAACGAGCTCTTTTGCCGGATCAGCGGCTACACGCGCGACGAGCTCATCGGCCGCACGCACCAGATCATCAACTCGGGACACCACTCGCGCGAGTTCTGGCGGAATATGTGGTCCACGATCGCGTCGCGGTCCATCTGGCGGGGCGAGGTCTGCAATCGGGCGCGCGACGGCACTCTGTACTGGGTCGACAGCACGATCGTGCCCCTCGTGAAGAACGGCACGTTGCACGGCTACATCGCGATACGCCACCCGATTACGGCTTTGAAGCAAGCGCGCGCGGAGAACGAAGTCCTGGAGCGCCGTGAGGCGTTCCGCGAAGCGGTGCTCGATGCGGTGTCATACGCGATCATTGCCACTTCAGAAGAGGGCGTCATCAACGTCTTCAACCGGGGAGCCGAGCAACTGCTCGGCTACCGGGCCGCGGAGGTCGTCGAGAAGCGCACTATTGCCGAGCTTTCGGATCCCGCAGAGCTTGCCGCCAGAAGCGAGCGGATCGCTGCCCTGCGGGCGGCCGCCGCTGGAGAACGTTACGACTGCGAATGGACCTTCATCACCAAGAGCGGCGCGCGCGTACCGATGGCGATGTCGCTTGCCGCGATGCGTAGTGAGCACGGGGAGTTCGTGGGCTATCTCGGAGTGGCGCACGACATCTCACAACACAAGCAGACTCAACGGGAGCTGCACGAGAGCGAGTTGAAATTCCGCTCCCTCTACCAGGCGGCGCCGGTCGGCATCGTGCGCAGCGACCAGCGCTCGGGGCGCCTCCTGGAGTCGAACCCCGCCTTCCAGGAGCTGACCGGTTTCGCGGCGCAGGAGCTGACTTCGCTCGCCCTTTCCGATGTGATTTTGCGCGGCCCCGGAGATGAAGATCGCAGCGCGGACCCAGGCGCACCGCCGGATGAAGCACGGGGTCCCGTCGAGCGGGAGTGCATCCGGCGCGACGGCACACGCCGACAAGTGCTGCTCAACAGGGTGCCCGACGGGCGGGGATCCATCTGGTCGATCGCGCAAGACATCACCAGCCGCAAGGAAATGGAGCAGGCGTTGCTGCGCGCGGCGCACGTCGATGCGCTGACCGGCCTGGCCAACCGAAGGCTGTTTTGCGCGGAGTTGAAGCGAGTCATCCACGCTGCCGCGCGGCTGCCGAAACGGCAGTTCGCGTTGCTGTATCTCGATCTGGATGACTTCAAGCACATCAACGACAGCCTCGGCCACGAGGCGGGTGATGAGATGCTGCGGCAGATCGCCACGCGCCTGCGCGACTGCTTCGGCGCAGATACCGGGCACGGGCACGGCACCCATTGCACGATCGCGCGCTTTGGCGGCGACGAATTCGTGGTGTTGCTGCACAAAGTCCGCAGCACCGCGGAAGTCACCGCGGCCGCCGAACGCCTCGTTACGGTACTGTCGCGGCCTTATCAGCTCCTCGATCGTGAGTTTCACAGGTCCGTCAGCATCGGTATCGTCGCGAGCGATGGCGGCCAAAGGACCCCGGAAGAATATCTGCGGGATGCGGATACCGCGATGTACGAAGCCAAGGCCGCCGGCCGCGGCCGGTTCGTGTCGTTCAACCGGCGGATGCGGCAGCGGGTGCACCGGCGCCTCATCCTGGAAAACGATCTTCACCGGGCGCTGCGATCGCAGCAGCTGTACCTGGCCTACCAGCCCATCGTGCGACTGGCCGGCGACAGCCTCTGCGCCTGCGAGGCGCTGCTGCGCTGGCAGCATCCGCAGCTGGGCGCGATCGCTCCGACCGAATTCATCTCCATCGCCGAAGAGAGCGGCCTGATCCTCGAGCTGGGCGACTGGGTATTGGATGCCGCCTGCGCACGCTTCGCCGATTGGCGCGCGCGGCTCGGCGAGCTGGCGCCCGAGACCCTCAGTGTCAACATCTCCCGCGCTCAGCTGATCCTCGATGACTTCGCCGACCGGGTGGCCACCATTCTGGAGCGCAACAAGATCCCGCCCGACCGGCTCTGCCTGGAGATCACGGAGACGGCGATGATGCTCGACGCCGAGACGGCCATGAAGACTCTTCGAGTGCTGCACGACCTCGGCGTGCAGCTCAGCCTGGACGACTTCGGCACGGGCTACTCGTCGTTGTCGACCATCCACCTGTTTCCCATCGACGGAATCAAGATCGATCGCGCCTTCGTACAGCGCGTTGCGCACGGTCGCGGCGTGGCGGCCCTCATGGAAGCTGTGGTGCACCTCGGCGACAGTCTGGGCATGGAGGTGACGGCGGAAGGCATCGAAACGCCCGAGCAACTCACGCTCGTGAAGCAAATCGGCTGCCTGCGGGGACAGGGTTATTGGTTCGCCCCGCCGTTGGGAGCGCAAGACTTCGAAGAGCTTCTGGTAACCTCGCAACGACCAACAGCCCCATACAGGAACCTCGCCCGCGCGGACGGGTGCCCTTCATCTTTTTGATGCCGCGCCCGCGCAGTGTCTCCGACCTGCCCCGGCTTCCCCTACTTCTTCTCAAGCATCGGCCGACGTCGACGGAAAGCGGGCGTTGACGGCTTTTGCTCGATGCTCAACGGTCGGGACGCACGGATCGACTGCGGAGGGGAACGCCGCCGCCCTTGCGGCATCCGACCCGATGACGAGTCGTGGGCCGCCGGAGCTCGTGGCACCGGCAACAGCGGGCGGGCACGATGGATGGCGTCCGCATCAAACAGCTCAGGGGACTTTTCCTGGTGCAACTGAATCGCAGACTGCAGAGTTGACCAGTGGCGTTTGAAGTATCGCGCCACGTGGACGAGACCGTCTATTTGTCGCTGCCTCACATACCACGCGGTCAAGGCACGGGCATAGGCGTACCGCCGCTCGCATATGAGCTCGTCCTTTGTGATACCGCAGTACCAACAGATCGACCGAATCGCGTCCTCCAGCGAACGAGACAACGCCGGCTGGACGTCCAACCCCAATCGACGCAGAAAGGCAGTGGAGCCGAACACCCGCGGCTCGCCCAGTAAGCCACGTTCGAATCCCCGGGCGAAAAAGCCACTCGTCGGAGTCCTCACGAACTCCGCGTACTTGCGTCTCGCAAGCTCGATATCAGGGTCGAATGTCGCCAGAACCGCGGCACAGTCCACCCACGGAATACCGACGGAGCCCATGTATGCGGGATGGCTGCTCTGCTGCCAGTCCTCGACGGTGTCTGCGCAACCTGCACGTACGCTCACCCACACAATGAAGCGAACGAGCTCGGCAAGGTATTCTCCGTCCACCAACAGCGCACGATAGTGTGGGACCAACAGAGCCCCGCGTCCTCCATTACGGCGATGAAACGCCTCCACATAGTGACGGCCGAGGAACGCCATCAGCTGGCCGGTGGAAACATTGCTGATGCGCACGGCCAGATGGAAAGACGATGGCTCCAGGCAGAACGCATAGATCGTTGCGCGACACTGGCGTGCCGCGCCCGCGAGCGTCGCCTTGAAGCAGTCGTAGTCCTGTAAGTCCCGAAACAGCGGCTTCGCCCCGTTGCTGCGACCTACGAGATAGTACAGCTCACCCGGCCGATGAATCCGTGGCCGTCGCATCCCTGTCAGCCCCCAGCCCTTTTTGTCTGTCGACGCCGCCCGCTCTCCCACTGAGCGGGAATTATATAACACACCATCGGCTCTCCTCAAACCCGCGAGGAGGTGTCAGGACGGAGACGCGATTCGCTAAATTAGCGGTTGCAACGGGCACGGCGGTGATGAGCCCTCCGTAATCCGCGAACGGGTGTCAGGACACCCAAACGCGTTGAGCTGACACCACTCCGCCTGGAAGTTAGATCGATGACGTGGGGAGCGGTCCTGAATTCCATAAGTATTTCCCGAAGGCGTCACGGCCAACAGGACGTAAGGCACTGATATAGCGTGCAATATCGCCCCCGATGCCGATGGCGACGGGGCGGCGCCCTGCTCGAGCCACGAGGGGTGGAGGGCCAGGATCAGTCCGGTGACGCCCGGCATGCCCGAAGCCTCACGAAGGCCCGCGCAGATTGTCTCTTGACGATTCTTTCGAGCGGGGTAAGAGTTTTCAGCGCCACCGGCAGGTGGCAACGGAACGGATCAATTCATTCAAGGAGACAGTCATGATCGTCGAACTCGGCAATGTGATGACGGAAACGAAGAAGCTCGCCAGTTTCCCCGACACGGAAATTCCGCTGATCTGAAACGGTGACGTCCTGGCGCAGCGTGCGGCACATAGCGCACGCTGCGCCCTCTGTTTTAGCCGCGGCCAACGCATCCGACACCGCCCCGCCGCGAACCTCGACAGGGTTTGTTCGGCGCGTTACTCGCAGACAGTGACCATACCCTCGCGGAGATTCGGCCAATGCCCTATTTCATCGACGAGAACGTCTACACATCGATCGTGGACGGCAACGTACTCATTCTCGATCTGAAGACCAACAAATACCTCGCCCTGGACTGCCGTAACAAGCCCGATCTGTTGGCGGCCGTTGACAGTGCCGCCCGAGATCCTCATAGGGAGCTTCGGCTCGAGGACGCGCTCGGAAACGAGCTCGAGAAGGAGATCTCCGATTTGATCGCGCACGGCGTCCTGACTCAACGGAAGTCCGAAAGAAGGCGGGCGCACTTCGAGTTCGATCTGCCCACTGGCTCGCTCATTTCCGGTCCCCCGGCAGCACCCGGATGGGTTCCGCCACGAGCGCTCCTGTGGTTCTTCGCGGCGTTCATCTCCATGTGCTTTCGCCTGAAGGTACTGGGGCTCAGGAACGTCGTCGAGTACTTTGAGGCAACCCGTTCGGGAGCAGAGCTGAATTCCCAGCAGGAAATCTCGCGAGCTGAATGGCTGGTGCGCACTTTCTGCCGGATTCGACCCTGGGTTTACACGGCTCATGAAAAGTGTCTGTTCGATTCGATCATCCTGACGCGCTTTCTGCGCCTCCATGGATATGCCGCCCGCTTCGTGATCGGAACCCATCCGCTGCCATTCTCCGCCCACGCATGGGTACAGATCGGCGATCGCGTAGCGGATGACACCGTGGAGGTCATTCGGGCATACCGGCCAATTTTGACGGCATAAACGACGGAGCCAGCCCATGTTTGGATATATCGCGGCGGTATGGCACCCCGACAGTGCCGATCCGGCCCACCCTGCATTGCAGACCCTCGCTCACACCGATCCGCGGTGGAGTCTCACGCTTTCCGCCCGGGGGTTGCTGTTATACACCGCCCCGGATCGCTACAGCCGGGACACGTCGGTACTTCTTTCCCGGCGCCGTGGAGTAATCCTGGGCACCGTCTTTGCGACGACCGAGTCGGAGCAATCTCTTACCCTACCGGTCCATCAACTTCCGGAGAAGATTGCAGAGGATATCCTGCTCTCCCACGGTCGCGCCCTTACGACGACACATTGGGGTTCCTACGTAGCCATCCTGACGGACCCGGCCAACGCGACCGTCACCGTGTTCCGCGGCCCCATGGCTCGTCTGCCCTGCTTCTATATCCAGCTGAACCCTATTCATCTCTTCTTCTCGAGAATGCAAGACCTGGTATCGCTTCGAATGACGAGGCTCGCGGTCAACTACGCAGCAATACGGGCACAAGCGACCGGCGGCGACTACATCACGGCGGAAACAGGTATCGAATCCGTGTCATCCGTGTTACCCGGCGAGGCCGTTCATATCGCCGCATCAGGCGTTCGCCGGGAGTCCTACTGGAGTCCCCGGCAATTCGCCAAACGCACGCAGGACATCCCGTTTACACAAGCTGTGCAGCGGATCAAGTCCGGCACCCGAACCTCCATCAGGGCCTGGGCGTCCCTGCACCAGAGAATGCTGGTCAGTCTGTCGGGCGGTTTCGACTCCTCGGTCGTGTTGAGCCACCTGCGGCGCTCCCCCGGTCAACACGAGGTGGTCGGAGTCAACTTTTTCGACGGCGCATCGGCGGACGAGCGGCATTTCGCCCGCAGCATGGGCGTGCACACCCAAACGGAAGTGATCGAGCGGCGATGGAACCCGCGGGTCGATTTCCATCGCTTCCTGAGCTGTGCGCTGACCGCCGCTCCGCCCTTGTCCTTCGTGGCCTTCGACTTCGAGCCGGCGTGCCTCGAGATCGCGCAGGAGCGCCAGGCGACGGCGATATTCAGCGGGGAAATCGGCGATGACATTTTCGGGCGCACCGTCGGGCCGGAATTGATCAGCGACTGCATATGGCGCTACGGCTGGGGCCCGAAACTGCTCGCCGCTACTGCCGACTATGCCCAATTCAAGCGTTTGTCGGTTTGGGAAGCGCTCGCGCAAGGCCGGCGCTATCATCGCTTCCGCGCTCACGAGCCTTACTGGAGCGTTGCACGCTATCTGATGACGTTCCACAAGAAGGCGATCGGCGGTCTCGGGACCACCCGATCCCTGATCCATGAGGAAGCGCTGAACGACTATCAACGGAACCTCGATCGGTTCATCCATCCCTGGTTCCAGGAGATGCACGCCGTGCCGCCCGGGTGGTTCCAGCTCGTGCGGGATCTGATCGTTGGCTCCTCGACCTGGTGGCACTCGCCCTTCGCGGGCGAGCGCGACGCGATGTTCGTTCACCCTCTCTTCAGCCAGCCGCTCGTCGAGGCCTATTTTCAGATCCCGGCCCGGCTGCACATAGCCGGCGGCCACAGTGGGGCCGTGGCGCGGCAGGCGTTCGCCGATCACCTGTCACCGGAAGTTCTCAAGCGCGGCAGGGGAAAGGGAACCCCCGATGCCTGGCTGGTACAGGCCATCCAACGCAATCGGGAATTTCTCAGGGAGTTTCTGCTGGACGGCGTCCTGGTACGGGAGCGTATTCTCGACCGGGGCAAGGTGGAAGCGACCTTGTCGGGACGCGCCGGAGGCGCGATGACCTCGGTTTGCGATTTGATCGCACAACTGTACATCGAGGGCTGGCTCCGAAGGTGGACTGAAGTATCCCTGCAGGCTGCGGCCTGACGAAGCGCTCGGCCCACTGCCTGCAGGGCGAATGTCAGCGCCGCGTCAGGGACTGTGCGCCGTTCGGAACTCTCGCCAGCGTGCGTACTGATCCTGCTTGTCGGGATTCGGATCCTCCTCGTCCTTGAGCCAGAAGCGAAACCAATCCAGGTTGCGCTGATACACCCACCACTTGTTGGCGGGGTGCGCTTTTACATGCCCCTCGTCGGGATACTCGTACCATTCGACCGACGCGCGCGCGTGCCTGAGCTGCGACCAAGTCGGTATCGTGAATATCTCCTCTCTGTCGGGAGATTGAACGAGAAGCGGCGGCAGGCTCGGGCTCGCATTGAGTCCTGCCGCCAGCTCACGCCAAGCCCTCATCCCGGCCTCGTCCTCCGGCGGAAGCCCGCGCGCGTTGAGACTGTTCTGGTAATTGGGACCCGTGTACGGATCGAAGTGGGGATCCCAGGTGGTCGTCGCGACGCTCACCGCGCGCAGGGCAGGCCAGTTCCAATACGCATACATCGCAATCTCAGCGCCGTAACTCAGCCCCGCAATACCAATGCGATTGGGGTCGACAACACCCTCCTTCTGCAACTTCTGCACAATCCACTTCATGCCCGCCAGGGGGCGACGATCCCGGCTCAAGACGAGCGCGTATTTTCCCCCGACGCCGCTTTGCACGAGCCCCGCGGAATACATGTCGAAGACCGCGATGCCGCTCTCGAGCAAGAGCGGGATGGGAATCTCATCACCGACGGATTCCGCAAACCCCGGCGACGACGCGTACTGCGTAATGACCAGGGGATACCGGGTTCCTTTCACGAAATTCTCGGGCAGATAGAGCCGTCCCCACGCATCGCCGGCGCCGACATCTTCGAGATCATAGAAGGTCACCCGAGGCCGGTTCGCTTCCAGGAATACCGTATTCGGAGAATCGAGAACGGTCATCTCCCCCGTTCCGAGATCCAGCTTGACCAGCTCATCCGGCGTCGTATTCGTGGAGCGGATCAGCAAAGCCCACCTGCCATCCCGGCTCACCAGCTGATGGCTGCGGGGTCCCGTCAAAGGTTTCACCAACAGCGCCGCCCCTCTCCAGATCGTCTGGATATTTCCGTCCAAGCCGACCTTCCTGACCGCCGTGGTCCTGGCGTCCACGTGGATGTAATAGAGCGAACGACTGTCGCCACTCCATCCGAGAATGGCTGTCCGCCCCATCACAAACGGGCGTGTTGCGGGAACCAGAACCTTCGTTCCCTCCGTTCCCCGCACGACGATGCGAAAATCATTATACGTTGCGTCCGGGTTCGCGAGATTGTTGGCGTGGACCTCGACGGCCGCAACCCACTTCCCATCCCTCGAGGTCGTCTCGTCGAACGTGACGACCTCCTGGTCCCGCACTACCTCAGGAGGCTGCCATGGAGCCTCGTTGGCGACATCGCCCCACTGCTCCCAAGGACCGCCATCTCGACTTGCGGTCGGCTCGTCCTTAGAGAGAACCTTCCAACGCTGCTTTCTCAAGTAATGCCCCTGCTTCGGGTTCTGGAGGGGGCCATAGAATTCGTAGCTGTCCCGTATCCGCCAGCTCGTGTCCCGCGGGATTCCGGCTCCATCGCCCGGCGCGGGAATGAAGTCGGTCGCGATCCACTCGGGATCCTGCCCTCCGTCGCGATCTTCCGACTCGATCCGATCGTGGCCGTCCAGGATGACGCTCGCCTTGGATGATCGGGCATCCCAGGCACACAACAGTGTTTTTTCCCCCGATCTCGTGGTAAAGAGCAGCAGATCGTCCCGGAGCCAGCGCAATTCCCCGGCGCCCCGCTGGAACCACTCGAGCTGATTGAACGTCTCCTCAGGTGAGAGGCGATAGCTTCGCAGCGTGCGCGGCGGCGAGCCCCCTTGCGTATCGACGACTCGGATAGTCAACTCGTACTGATCACTCATGGGGTCCGCGCGCGCGACTACGTAGGCGGCGAACCGGCCATTTGGCGACAGAGCTGCATTCGCTATCTTCGCCCGGCGGATGAGGTCGTCCATTGAAAGTCGGTAGGGCAAGACTGACGCGACGCTCGACATGCTGAGAAAGTCGGCCACAGCGGATCCCGGCCCTAGAGCGAGGGCGCCGCCTGGAAGCAGCGCCAGAAGCCACGCTGCCAACCGGATCCCGATGGATGCGCCGCTCACAGTGGAATGACTCGTCATGCTCAGTCTCCCCGTCAATTACTTCCAGCTCATGACGAGCTCGAGGCTGATGAATCGTCCCAGCGCCGAGGCATTCGTGGAATCGAAGTGAAGCGGCAACAATCCGGCCGGGTCGTGCAGGTACGGAGGATCTCGATCAAAGAGATTCTGCACGGAAAGCATTACACGCGACTCGCCGAACGGAGGACCGAGCGAGCTCAAGCGATAGGCCGCTTGCCAGTCGACCGTCGTCCACGCGCCGATGCGGGTTCCGGGAGCGATCGAATCCCCACTCATCGAGCCAACATAGTTGACGAAGAGCGTGGTGCCCCACCCGCCGCCGCTTTCCCAGCCGGCGCTGCCCCTCGCGCGAAACCGCGACGGATTGAATACGGTCCCCGTGATTTCCTGGCTGGGGCTCGCGGACGTCAATTGCTGAGCGATGTCCAGATAGGTGCCGTTCACGGCAAGCGTGATGGCCCCGCTCCCCACGGGAATACGGTCCTTTGCGATTACGTCGACACCCCTGATGTGTTGATCCGCAACATTGGCGACCCGGCCGTCGAACAGCGCGGCGACCGTAGCCGGATCGTATGGCGCACCCGTGTTATTGACGAGCGGGCCGAGTGCCAGGTAGGCGGCTTGCTGAGCAGCCGTCGGATTGCGTGTGATGAAAGGCGCCAGAGCCGGGTCGGTCAACGGCAACGGATTGATGTCATAGACCGATTCGATGCGGTCTTTATATTTGATATCGAAGTAGGTTGCTTCCAGACTCCCGCCCTGAAGCCACTCAGGGCTGTAGGTGATATTCAAGGTTGCCGCAGTCGATCTTTCGGGCCTGACATGCGGATTCCCCGCGGATATGAACAACAGATTCGACGTCCCGGTCGGGGACAGCGGGTCCGCGGTCGGCGTCACCTCAACCCACGTCTTCGACGCTTCGTCGAACAGCGACGGCGCGTGAAAAGAGCGACCCCACGACGCTCGCAGCAGTACGGCGTGCGCGGGCCTGTAGAGCAAGCCGACCTTCGGAACCGTGTTCGACCCGACGTCGCTGTAATCTTCCCACCTTCCGGCGAGGTTGAATTCCAGAGAATTCAAGCCGCGGCGATCATCCGCAGGCGCGACGAGCGGCACGCTGAGCTCTGCAAATGCGCTGTTCACGTGTCGCTCCGCGTTGATCGACCGATAGACCTCAGCACCCTGATGTTGGTCTTCAAAAAAGGTCTCGCGGCGATACGCTGCCCCGACGGCGAGGTTTGCAGCACCCGACTCCAAGGTGAACAGGGGTCCGTCGGCCAGAAGCTCCACTTGCCGAAGACCCGAAGCGAAGTTTTGCACCTGGATCGGAACAGCTATCCCGGGCAGCTCTTCCTGGAAGGGATCGCGTGAATTGTTGTCCGAGACATCCCCGGAAACGGTTCCGTGCCAGCCACGGGCCATCCCGAACTTCGCTCCCGCTGTCACTCCGTACTGACTCGCAGCGGAGCGTGTCATCAGAGTCAGATCGGGCACGATGAAACTCCCATCGATAAATGCATCCGATGTTCGGTTGGTATAAAGCCCCTGTGCGAAGAGATTCACGTCCTCGGTCATTGCCTGATTGGCGCTCACGAAGATCGAGTCTCTGCTCGTGCCTGGCAGAAGATAAGTTGCTCCCGTGATCGGATCGGGATACGACCGGTCGCCCGCCAGCACGGGAGTCTGGTGGGCGTGCTCGTATGAGACGAGCGCATTGCCCGACCCCCAGGAGTGTCCCGCCAAAAGGCCGTATCGCTGCAACTGTCCGCCACCCTGCGTCGAGTCGCCGAAGGCCGCGCTTCCTTCAACACCCTCGAACTGACTCTTCAAGACGAAGTTCACGACGCCCGCCACCGCGTCCGACCCATAGATTGCCGACGCACCGTCCGTCAGAACCTCGATGCGCTCGATGGCCGACACGGGAATCAGACTGATGTCCACTGCCGTGAGACCGTCGGAGTACGCAAGTCGATGCCCGTTCACCAGGGTCAACGTCGAGTCACTTCCGAGCCCTCTGATGTTCGCGGTCGATGCGCCGGAGTAATTGGCGGGATTATTGGCGCCCGTCTGGCCCACCACCGTCGCATTGAGGCCGCCCCCGTAGCTTTGCGGCAGACTCCGGATGACATCTCCCGCCGACTGGTAGCCTGAGCTTTCGATGTCAGTTTGGCTGATGGTGATCACAGGAGACGTGGGCGGTACTCCGCGGATATGTGTTCCGGTCACCACGACCTCTTCGAGCAGGATCGGTTTCCTTTCGGAGGTCGATTCGGATCCTTTGTCCTTCTCTACGGATGTTGGTCCGCCCGTATCTGTCGGGGAGGTTTCGGGCGCTCCTCTTTCCTCGCCGGCGCCTGCCGGATTGACGGAGCTTTGCGCATCGGCGGAGCGAAAGGATCCGCTTTTGTCGGCCCCCTTTGCGGCCGGCGCCACGGTTACCGTTGCATCGCTGACTTTGTACGCCAAGCCGGACCCGCTGAGCAGCGCGGCCAGCGCGTCGGCTGCGCGGAAGGTTCCCCGCATCGCCGGGGTTTTTTCGTGCCCGGTCGTGGTGGTGTCCATCATGACCTGCATGTGGGCCTGCGCGCTCCACTGGATCAGCGCAACGTCCAGCGGGGTGTTGTCTGCGATATTCAACGCAATGCGTTGGTCGAGGGCATCCGCGGCCAGCCCTTGGCGGGCAGCCAATACGGAGCACAGCGTCAGGAGTGAGAGGGCCGCAAGAGGTCTGGTCATCGGAATTCCCGTACAGCGTGTTTTTTGAGCGCGCCCGGCTCGACGATTGGGCGTCCGTCACGTCCTGTCTGGCGTTCCGCTGCTGTATCGGCGGGCTCGACTTTCGCACGAGCCGCCCCCATCCGTTTGTTGGATGTCGAGGCGCGGATTGCGTGGCTCGTCGCCGCGCGTACGGCGCGTTACTCGATCATCGGCGGCTAAGACAAACGAGCCCGGCTAAAACGGACACCGACGTGTCACAAATAACTCGAGCAGCGCGAACCTGGAGCGATTCGGCGGTGAGACAGGCTAGGAGCCTGTCTGACTAACGATCGCCGTAGCGAGGGCGCCCCCCATCGAGCAGGTTTTTGCGATCGTTTTCCGCACATAGTGGGGCCTATGTAAGGAAAACGATCGCAAAAAGATGCCGATGGGGGTGCAACGCATGCGTCGCACGGGCGGCCAGGATGGCCGCCCTGGACTTTTCGCGCAGCAGGGATTGCGAAGCGAAAAGGGCCGCAGTAGGCGCATCGTTAGTCAGACAGGCTCCTAGGTCAACGCGTCGCCCGGGACCGGATGAGGATGCGGTCCGGGTTCGAGACGCAGGGCGGAGGGGGCGCATCCGCCCGACCGGCCGCGGACTCGACCGCGCTGCGGCAGTCCACGATATCGATCGGGAAGACCTCCGGTAACCCGAGGATCCACTGATCGATGTGCTGCTGCATCACCGAGCCGGAGTACTGCAGATCGGCGACGCTCGGGTCGAGCAGGAGCGGTCGCCCCGAATAGCGTTGGACATCTTCGATCACTTCCGAGAGCGGACGACCTCGGTAATTGAGAGTGCCTTGCGTCCACCCGGCCGCGACACGAGCATCTGCCGGCTCAGGCGCACTGGCGTCCCCACGGGTGTCATAGCTCATCTGCTGTCCGTGGGTCACGCGCCGGGGACGCCAGCGCGGCGTCTCCGCTACGATCTTGTGATTGAGGGAAACCAACTGCACCGGAGCGACTTCCACGGCCCCCTCCTCCACCCAGACATGGACGCGGTTGGAGTAGAGGCGAACATCGAAGACCGTGCCGACTGCCTGGACGCACGCCTGGGCGGCGCACACGAAGAACGGTCGCTGAGCTTCGTGCTCGACCCGAAACTGTCCCTCGCCGCGACTGAGGACCACGGTGCGTCCGGTGGCGGTGAAGCGCACCGCCGCCGCCGTATCGCCACCAAGTGTCATGGTGGATCCGTCCGCAAGAGTGAACTGCCGCTGCTCGCCGGTGCGGGTCGAGTAGGCTCGCCCGGGTTCCAGGGACAGGCTCGGAAATAGATAGGACCGCACGCTCAGGAAAAGCGCCGCGGCGAAAGCCAGCAATCCGACCGCCGCCGCCATCGCAAGGGGCCACTGCCACCACGCGGAGCGAGCATCCGACCCCGCTGGGGTCTGCACCTGGCGCGGGGGGTGCGGGCGTTGCAGGCGTTGCGGGTGTTTCGGGTGTTGCGCAGTGGCGAAGCCGTCTGCGAGAAGCTCGTCCCGGCTGGGCAAGGAGGGCCGCGCCAAGGCACGAGCGTCATATTGCACTCGAGCGATTTCGACATACTCTTCCCGGTTGCGCGGCTCGTCCACCCAACATTCCCATTCGAGGAGTTGGGCGGGGGTGAGCTCCTCGCCTGCTGCGTGCGCAGCGAACCACTCGATCGCCTCGCGCCGCCGCGGATCGTCCGCCGCTCGTCTCAGTCCCTCGCTCACGGCTCCCCTCGCCTGTTTTCCTCGGCTTCCAGGATCTTCCGCCGGCAGTGATCGTACGCCTGCTCCACCCACCGGCGGACGGTGCGTTCGTTGACGATCACCCCTTCAGCCGCGAAGCGACTCAAGATGTCAGCGT
>DASZVD010000011.1:0-20602 GCA_035547375.1 Steroidobacteraceae bacterium | reverse complement strand
TGCTGAACGTGGTCGACAAGGAAGCCTATTGCCCGTTCGCCGGCCCCGCCGCCTGATGGGGCGGCGGACGGACGGCCTGGGGACGGCGCCGCTGCGCCCAGTGCAGATCGCCTACCACGTGCCGGACCCGGCCGCGGTTGCCGTCCGCTTTGCTCGTGAGCTGGGCTGGGGGCCGTTCTATCTCATGGAGCACATCCCGCTCGACACCTGCCTCTATCGCGGCCGCCCCGCTGCCTTCGATCACACGTCCGCGTACGGTCAGGCGGGGGATTTGATGGTGGAGCTGATCACGCAGCACGACGACAACCCGTCGGTGCTGCGGGACGTCTTTGCGGCGGGAGAAACGGGAGTCCATCACGTCGCCTGTTTCGTGCCTGATCTCCAGGCCGCGCTCAACGACTTCCGGGCAAAAGGCTACGCGATCGCTCTCGAAGCCAGTACGCGCGGGACGTCCTTCGCGATGGTCGATGCAGTGTCCAGCGTCGGCCACATGTTGGAATTGTATGAGCCGGGTGCCGGACTACGACGCTTCTACGACTTCGTGAAGCGTCAGGCGCAAGGTTGGGATGGCGTGAACGCCGTACGGCGGCTTGCGCCCTGACGGGAGCTTGCACCCTGACGACAGCTCGCGTTCTGACGATAGCTTGCGGCCCTGGCGACAGCGTTACTTCTTCGACTTCGTTCCGCTCTTGCGCGCGGTGCTCGGTGGAAGTCCCGCAAGCTCGCGGATCTTTTCGTCGAGATACTCGATCACGCGCTTGTCGCGCTCGTTTTCCTTGTGCGTGAGGAAACTGATGGCCATGCCTTCGAGCACGTACCGGCACAAGTCGAGAGCGAGGTCGAATTTCTCTCCGCGGCCGCGCCACTCGGGGAAGCTGTCGACGGCCGCCTGGTACCACTCCCGCTCGAACGCCTCCTGCGCGGGGCGCAGGATCTCGGCCAGCTCCTTGTCCGTGCGCGCGGCCACCGCCAGCTCGAAGAAAGCCACGAACATCGGATGCCGCACGTGGGCCCAATATGCCTCCACGCCTTGGCGGACGTGGTCGCCGTCGGCCATGGGCTTGGCCACCGCCTTGCGGAAGGCGCGCAAACGCTTGGCGTGCAGATATTCAACAGCCGCGCGCACGACAGCGAGCTTCGACGGAAAGTGGTGCAACATCGCGCCGCGCGACAGGCCCGCCTTCTCGGCGATGAGGGTAGTGGTCGTGCGCGAATAGCCGAAGTCGATGAAGCACTTGATCGCCGCCTCGATGATCTGCGTGCGGGTCGAGGCGCTCTTCTGCGCCTGCCAGCCGAGGCTCTCGGTGGACTCCTCGGTGTCATCGGTGGCGAGGGGGGCTGACTTGCTCATTCAATAAATTCCTTTGCCTGACAAGGATGTACGTCCTGACTGAAAAAGTCAAAGATGATTGAAACCGGACGGGCTGACTGCTAGCGTGTGGGCTCATCGGGGCTTTGGGGGAGCAGCAGGCATGAGTCGACTGGCGGGCAAGGTGGCACTGGTGACCGGAGCGGCCTCCGGGCTGGGCCGGGCGGACGCGGAGGCGCTGGTGCGCGAGGGCGCCAAGGTCCTGCTGAGCGACGTGAATGAATCGGCGGGGCGCGATCTGGCGGCCGACTTGAACGCCAAAGCTCCCGGGAGCGCTCATTTCACCGTCCACGATGTGCGGGACGAGGCGCGGTGGACCGCGGTCGTCGCCGAGGCGCGGAGCCGATTCGGCGCGCTCCACATTCTGGTGAATAACGCCGGGGTCGTCGTGGTCGCCACGCCCGAGACCACCACCCTCGAGCAGTTCCGGTTCGCCAACGCGGTGATGTCGGAGGGCGTTTTCCTGGGCTGCAAGGCCGCAATCCCGGCCATGCGGGCCGCCGGCGGGGGCTCCATCATCAACATGTCTTCAGTGGCCTCCCATCTCGGTTATCCCGTATTTTTTGCCTATAGCGCGGCCAAGGGCGCCGTCCGGGCCATGACCAAGGCCATTGCCGTGCACTGCCAATCCAATAAGTATCACATCCGCTGCAATTCAATTCACGCCGGCGCGATCGAAACACCGATGGTGGAGAAGGCGAACGCCGCCCTCGGCATGGACATGGCGGCCCATGAGGCGACCCCATGGGGCCTGGGTAAGCCCGAAGACGTCGCCAACCTCGTCGTCTACCTGGCTTCGGACGAGTCCCGGTTCGTGAATGGAGCGGAAATCCTCATCGACAACGCTCTCACCATCCAGTAGCGGGTCCGTCGTGCGCTATTACGAGGATCTCGTTGAAGGGGAGGAGTCGGTCTCCGGAGCTCGGACGGTCAATGAGGAGGAGCTTCTCGCCTTCGCACGGCAGTACGACCCGCAGTACTTTCACACCGATCCCGAGGCCGCCAAGGGCTCCATTTTCGGCGGCATCGTGGCTTCCGGGATTTTCACGATGGCGATCTGGCGGCAGCTCGACCACGAGATCGCACACGATATCGCATGGATCTGCGGCGTGGCCTGGGACGATGTTCGTTTCCCGGTAGCGGTCCGTGCGGGGGACACACTGCGGGCACGGGCCAAATGCCTCGGCAAGCGTCCCTCGAATAGCCGCCCTGAGCGCGGGATAGCTGTCTATGAATATGTGCTCACGAATCAGCGGGGCGAGACGGTATTCACCTGCCGCAGCACCAACCTCGTCGCAAGACGCCCGTCCTGAATTCAACTTTCGGAGGATCCCATGGGACGACTCGAGGGCAAGGTAGCCGTGGTGCTGGGCGCCGCGGGACAGGACAACATGGGTCAGATCATCGCGCGCCGCTTTGCGGAAGAGGGAGCGCGCGTCGTGGTCGGCGGCCGAAAGGAGGAGCCCTTGAGAACCCTGGCCGCCGAGCTGGGTGGGCACTACGGCGTTTGTGACATCACACGGAAAGCCGATGTCGAGGCGTTGGCGCGCAAGGCAGTCGAGGTCCACGCCCGGGCCGACATTGCGATCAACTGCACGGGCTGGGGACTGATGGCGCGCCTGCGTGACACCACCGAGGAGCAGATCGACCGGCTGATGGATCTGCAGTTCAAAGGGACTTTCTTCTTCTTGCAGGTGTTTGCCGAACAGTTGGCCGCCGGCGGCGGCGGCTCGATCATCACGATGTCGTCGGCTTCGGTCTACGCGCTGCTGTTCAATCACGCAGCCTACATCGGCACCAAGGCGGGAGCCGATGCGCTGATGCGTTGTTTCGCCAATGAATACGGCGCCCGGCACGTGAAAGTGAATTCCATCGCGCCCGGCCTCACCGCCACGCCGATGACCGAGCGGGAAATGAGAATGCCGGGGCTGCAGGCCGCGTTTCTCAAGGAGTATCCGCTCGGCCGCATCGGGACCGCGGCCGACGTCGCCAATGCCGCCCTGTGGCTCGCGAGCGAGGAGAGCTTCGTGACGGGGCAGGTCCTGCAGGTGAACGGCGGCCTGACCCTGCGGCGCAATCCCTTGCCGAAGGAGATCAACGCGAGCCTGGCCGCTGCCGGCTCCATATCCGGCGCCTGAGCGGCCCTGGCTCGTGAGTGAACGCGTGCGAAAAAAACAGTCAGGCCTGATTGTATTTTGGACGCCCCCGCCTATAATTCCCGCACGCCAAGGCGATTTGAGGGGTGGCAATGGATCTCGGACTGCGCGGGAAGAAGGCGATCGTCACCGGGGCCACGAAGGGTATCGGCCGCGCGATCGTCGAATTGTTGGCCACCGAAGGGGCCGATGTGGGCCTGTGCGCGCGAACCGAGGATGAGGTCGAAGCGACGGTCCGCGCGCTCAAGCAACACGGCGTCAACGCTGTCGGCGAGGCTGTCAACGTCCGGGACGGCGAGGCCTACAAGGCCTGGCTCGAGCGCACGGTCGCGGCGTTGGGCGGCTGCGATATTTTCGTGCCGAACGTCAGCGCCGGCGGCGGCTTCGACAGCGAGAAGAACTGGATCAAGAACTTCGAGGTCGATGTGCTGCACACGGTGCGCGGCTGCGAGACGCTCATGCCGCACCTGGAGAAAAGCGGCAACGGCTCGATCGTCATCATCTCCTCCACGAACGCGCTCGAGACGTTCGGCGTGCCCCAGGGCTTCAATGCCATGAAGGCTGCGCTCATCACCTACGCGAAGCAGCTGTCACAACATGTCGGCAAGAAGGGCGTGCGCGTGAACTCCATCGCGCCCGGCCCGATCTATTTCGAGGGCGGCGCCTGGGAGCTCATCAAGGGCACCATGGCCAAGCTGTTCGACTATGCGCTGAAGCAGATTCCCTCGGGCCGCATGGGAACGCCGGAGGAGGTCGCGCGCATCGTCGCCTTTGTCGCAAGCCCGGCGGGCAGCCTCATGACGGGCTCCAACATCGTGGCGGACAACGGCTTCACCAAGCGCGTCCAGTTCTGAAGGCGGACGCTGCGCCCCCATGGCTGCGCCAGATGATTTCTGGGAACGCTCGAAGACGCCGGCCTATACGCCTGTCCGGCGGGTAAAGCCGGGCGAGAGCCCGCAGACACCGGTCGAGAAAGAGCCCGATCCTGAGCTGGGTCACGACCCGGTCGACCCACGCCGCTACACCTCGCGCGAGTTCATGAGGCTCGAGTGGCAGAGGATGTGGACGAAGGTGTGGCTGCTGGGCGGCCGGGAGCTGGACATACCCAACCCGGGCGACTACATCGCCACCGAGATCGGCGCGGAGTCGGTGCTCGTCGTCCGGCAAAAAGACGGCGGCGTTCGCGGCTTCTACAACGTCTGCCAACATCGCGGCAATCGGCTGAGCGAGTGTGGTGTGGGCAGCACGGGCGAGTCGCAGTCTTTCAAGTGCGCCTACCATCATTGGGAATACGAGTTGGACGGATCCTTCCGGCGCATTCCCGACATCGACACGTTTCCGCAGGGGCGGCCGTCCCACGGCCTGTGCGAGGTCAAGTGCGATACCTGGGGCGGCTTCGTCTGGTTCAGCCTGGCTGAGTCGCCGCCGCCGCTGCTGGACTATCTCGGGCCGATCCCGCAGCACCTGGAGCCTTACAACCTCAACCGCATGGTGCAGACGCGCGACATCACCGTCGAGTGGGATTGCAACTGGAAAGCCTCCGTTGACGCCTTCAACGAAAGCTATCACGTGCAGGGCATCCATCCGCAGCTCTTGTATTACCTGCACGATCTGGACATCCAGATCGACTGCTACGAGAGGCACAGCCGCTATCTGATTCCCTTCGGCACGTTGTCGCCGCGGGTGCGCCGGCCGCCCGGCATCCCGGAGCCGATCAAGACCATCATGAAGGCCGCCGGCATGGATCCTGCGGACTACGATGAGCCGATCGCCAACATCCGGCGCGACGTGCAGAAGCACAAGCGCGCATACGGGAAGACGCACGGTAAGGACTATTCCCGGCTGAACGACGATCAGCTCACCGACGATTATCACTACCTCATCTTCCCGAACCTGTCGCTGAACGTGCACGCGGACGATTTCTGGATCTTCCGCCAGCGTCCGCATCCCACGGATCCGGACAGGATGTTCTACGACATCATGACCTTCGAGCTCGTGCCGGAAGGCGCGGAGTGGCCGCGGCGGGCCGTCCACAAGCGTTGGAAGCACGGGGAGAAAGGCATCGGCCTGGTGCTGGATCAGGACGCGGCCAATCTGCCTGGTGTGCAGGCGGGCATGCACTCCAAGGGCTTCAGGGGGCTGTGGCTGGGTAAGCAGGAGCTGCGGATCCGGCACTTCCACAAGGTGTTGGACGACTACATCTACGGGCCGGACGGCAAACCGGCTGACGCGCCTTGAGGGCGCAGGAGAGGGGACGAGAGTGCAACTGACTCCGGAACGATTGCGAGATGCCTACCGGCGGATGAAGACCATCCGGGAGTTCGAGGAGCGTTTGCACGTCGAGATCGCGACGGGAGACATCCCCGGCTTCACGCATCTCTACGCCGGACAGGAGGCCGTCGCCGTCGGTGTTTGCGCACCGCTTTCCGATGCCGACTACATTGCGAGCACGCATCGCGGCCACGGCCACTGCATTGCGAAGGGCTGCGATGTCATAGGCATGATGAAGGAGATTTATGGGCGCCGCGATGGCCTGTGCAAGGGCAAGGGCGGCTCCATGCACATCGCCGATGTTGCGAAAGGGATGCTCGGGGCCAATGCAATCGTTGGCGGCGGTCCGCCTCTGGCTGTTGGCGCGGCGATCGCGTGCAAGCTGCGGGGTGAAGGGCGTGTCAGCGTCGCGTTCGGCGGCGATGGCAGCTGCAACCAGGGCACTGTGTTCGAAGCGATGAATCTCGCGGTGGTGCTGCGTGCGCCGGCCATCTTCGTATTCGAGAACAACGGATACAGCGAGCACACCGGCGCTTCCTATGCGGTCGGCTCACAGGACATTGCCGCACGGGCGCGCGCCTTCGGCATGCCGGCGGAAAGGGTGGACGGCTCCGATTTTTTCGCCGTCCACGACGCCATGCTGCGCGCCATCGAGCACGCCCGTCAGGCGGGGGGGCCGAGCTCCATCGAGGCGACGACGACCCGGTTCTACGGACATTTCGAAGGGGATCCGCAAAAGTATCGCGCCAAGGACGAGGTGGCGCGGCATCGGGAGACGATGGATTGCCTGAAACGCTTTCGCGCCCGCGTGGCGGCGGACGGCTCGTTGCCGTTGGCCGATCTGGATGTGATCGACAGCGAGGTGGTTGCGCTGATCGATGGCGCCGTGAGCGCTGCCAAATCGGCTCCGTTGCCGACGGAAGCGGACCTCACCACTGACGTTTACATCAGCTACTAGCTGGAGCGAGCTCCGATGCCGCAGCTGTCCATGCGCGATGCGATCAACCAGGCTCTCCATCAGGAGATGGCTCGCGATTCGCGCGTCATCGTGCTCGGCGAGGACGTGTCGGGGGGTGCCGGGGGAACTTCCGGAGAACGCGAGGCATCCGGCGGTATCTTTGGAGTCACGAAAGGGCTGCTCCCGCGCTTCGGGCCCGACCGGGTCATCGATACGCCCATCAGCGAGTCCGCGATCGTCGGGGCCGCGGCCGGGGCGGCGCTGGCCGGGCTGAGGCCCGTGGCCGAGATCATGTTCGCCGACTTCGTCGGCGTGTGCATGGACCAGGTCTACAACCAGATCGCGAAATTCCGCTACATGTTCGGGGGCAAGACGACCTGTCCCGTCGTGATCCGCACGGCGATGGGCGCCGGCATGAACATGGGCGCGCAGCATTCGCAGACGATCTACGCCCTGCTCACGGCCGTGCCGGGTTTGAAGGTGGTCGTGCCCTCCAATGCATATGACGCCAAGGGACTGATGATCCAGGCGATCCGGGACGATGACCCGGTTGTCTTCTTCGAGCACAAGGCGCTCTATCCCCGCAAGGCCGAAGTGCCTGAGGAGCCCTACACGGTGGCGTTCGGTGAAGCGAACGTTCTTCGTGAGGGTGATGACGCGACCGTCGTAGCCTTCGGGCGCATGGTGCCGTTCGCGGAAAAGGCGCTCGATGCTTTGGCGAAGGAGGGCGTGAAATGCGATCTCATCGACCCGCGCACGACCTCGCCGCTCGATGAAGAAGTCATTCTCGAGAGCGTCGAGAACACGGGCCGTCTGGTTGTCGTCGATGAGTCTCCGCCGCGTTGCAGTGTGGCCGCGGACATTGCGGCGTTGGTGGCGAGCCGCGCGTTCCGTTCGCTCGAGGCGCCGGTGGAGCAGGTCACGGCGCCTCACGCGCCCATACCGTTCTCGCCCGCGCTGGAGCGATCCTGGGTGCCCGGCCCGCAGAAGATCGAAGCCGCGATTCGCCGCGTGTTGCAGGAGCGTTGATGAGCCCGTCAATTCGGCTGCGCGGCCTGTTGGCCCTCGCCGCGCTGGGCTGTTGTCTCGATGTCGCGGCAGCCGTGCCGCCACCTGCGCCTGCGGTGTCCTCTTCGCTGAAGGACATCAAGGAGCTGGAGTCCCGCCGCCTCACCTCGGATCCCGAGACCTGGCCGGGCGCGAAGGTGTACCAGGGGTTGTGCGTCAACTGCCACGAAGGTCAGGTGGCGAAAGCCCCGCACAGGATGTTTCTGCAGATGATGTCGGCGGATGCGATTCTTGCCGCACTGGACGAGGGTCTGATGCGCAACGAGGGGGCCTTGCTCACCCCCGAAAAGCGGCGGCAGGTGGCCGAATATCTCGCCGGCGCCCCTCTCGACGCGGCTATCCCCAAACGAGCTCCTCCGCGCTGCGCGGGAAATGATTTCGACGCGGCCCAGGCCCCCGTGCCGCTGGGGTGGGGCTATGACAACGCGCGGTTCATTCCCGCCGATGTCGCAGGTCTCACCCGCGATCAGGTTCCGAAGCTCAAGTTGCAATGGGCGTTTGCGTTTCCGGGTGCGATCCGCGCCCGATCCCAACCGGCTATCGCTTACGGCGCGGTTTACGTCGGCAGTCAGGACGGCACGGTCTACGCGCTGGATCTACACAAAGGCTGTGTCCGATGGACCTATCGCAACTCGACCGAAGTCCGCACGGCGATCGTGCCGGACACCCAGTCTCCGCGCCTGTATTTCGGTGACATCACCGCGCGGGTTCACGCCGTCGATGCGAAAACGGGCAAGTTACTTTGGTCCAACAAAATCGATGCTCATCCGAATGCCACGGTGACCGGAACTCCGACCTTGCACGATGGCACGCTCTATGTTCCGGTGTCCTCGCTCGAGGTCACTACCGCGGCGGATGCGAAGTATGAATGCTGCAAGTTCCGTGGAGCTGTCGTAGCGCTCGACGCCAAGACCGGCGCGTCGCGGTGGAAGGCCTACACGATCACCGAAAAGCCGCGGCCGGTACGCACGACCTCTCTTGGTACCCGAATCTTCGCGCCCTCGGGTGCTCCGGTGTGGAACAGCCCGACCGTCGATGCGCAACGCGGAGTCCTGTATGTGGGGTCGGGAGAGAACTATTCGTCGCCGGCGAACGATCGCAGTGATGCCGTGCTGGCGTTTCGCCTGCAGGACGGGAAGCTGATGTGGTCGCGGCAGATGCTGGCGGGGGACGCATGGAATGTCGGGTGCATGATGCAGAACAATCCGAATTGCCCGGCCGAGAAGGGTCCCGACGTCGATGTCGCCTCCGGAACGATTCTTCACGAGCTGCCGAGCGGCGGGCGGATCCTGCTCGCGGGCCAGAAGAACGGCTACGTCTATGGCCTCGATCCGGACAACGGCGGGAAGGTGCTTTGGAAGACACGCGTCGGCCGGGGCGGCATCCAGGGCGGAGTGCACTTCGGCATGGCGCTGGAAGGGGACCGGCTGTTCGTCCCGATCAGCGATCTGGTGAACGGCCATGACGGCCGCACGTATGATTCGCCGCCGCGCCCGGGGCTGTATGCGCTCGATGCCGTCAGCGGGAAGCTGGTCTGGTCGTCCCCCGCGGCCGATGATTGCCACGGACGTCCGTTCTGCGATCCGGGCATTTCCGCCCCTGTTACGGCCATTCCCGGGGTCGTTTTCGCCGGGCACATGGATGGGGTGTTACGTGCCTACGATTCCGCCACCGGGCAGGTGATCTGGTCCTACGACTCGGCCCACGACGTGAGGACCGTCTCGGGAGCCATGGCGCACGGCGGGTCGTTTGGCGGGGCGGGCGTTGCGATCCGGGACGGTCATGTGGTGGTCAATTCCGGCTACGGGCTGTACTTCCACATGCCCGGCAACGTCCTGTTGGTCTTTGCGGCGGCCCGTTAAGCCACCCAGTCGAAGAACTGCAAATCCATCTCCTGCGCGAGGCAGGCGAGGATGCCCGGCACCAGGCGGTGGTGGAAGTCGATCTGCATGTGCGCCTGGAAGGCGGCTTCCGACTTGAACCGGGCATAGACGACATAGGTTGACGGCGCCGCGCGTTGCTTGATCACGTCGTACACCAGCACATCGGACTCGGCCTCGTGAGTCAATCGGGACAGCTCGGCCTGCAGGCGCTCGAACCGCGCCTCCTCACCCGGCTTGACCACCAGTGTGGCAATGAAAGTCGTGGACATCCGCGCCTCTACAGACCGAGCTCGCGCAAGAGTTGCTCGCGCAGCCGGAATTTCTGAATCTTGCTCGACGACATGGGCCACTCGGCCACGAACCGCACGTGCCGCGGCACCTTGAAGCCGGCGATCTCGCGCCGGCAGAACTCCATCAGCTCCTGCTCGCTGACACTGACATCGGGCTTGCGCTCGATGAACGCCGCGGCGACCTCGACCAGCCGCGCATCCGGTACCCCCACGACCTGCGCGAGCTTCACGGCCGGGTGCCGCTGCAGGCAGCGCTCGATCTCCGCAGCCGCGACGTTCTCGCCGCCGACCTTGAGCATATCCTTCAGGCGGCCGTGGAACATCATGGTTCCGGCCTCGTCGAGCGAGCCGATGTCTCCAGTGTGATACCAACCGTCGGCATCGAGTGCCTGCGCGGTCTTCTCGGGATCCTTGTAATACCCTTCCAGGAGGCTGTAGCCGCGCACCAACACTTCGCCGCGCCCGCCGGGTGCCGCGTCCCCGCCGGTCTCGGCATCGAAAATACGGACCTCCACGCCCGGTAGGGGCTTGCCGAGGCGCTTCAGCCGCTGCTCGAGCGGATCGTCCAACCGGCTGGTCGTCACGGTTCCCGCCGTCTCGGTCATGCCGAACGTGCCGACGTACGTGGCTTGCGGCAGCCACTTCAACATGGCCTCCGCGATGGCGGGCGGCTGCACCGCGAAGTTGGAGTTCATCAGGGTGATGCGCGACAGGTCGGTCTGCGGGAAGGTCGGGTGGTAGATCAGGTCCGACATGATCGTGACGAAGCACGGATATGTCGCGGTCACCTTCTCGGTCTCCAGCATGCGCAAGGCTACGCCGGCATCGAAATACGTCATGGTCGCATAGGCCCCTCCCACGTCGAAGATCGCGCACATCGGCAGAATGGCCGCGATGTGGAACATGGGCAGCGGCGACCAGAAGACGTCTTCGTGCTGGAGCGCATAGCGGTGGCGGCCGAGCGCCATCGAGTTGCGAACCATGGCTTCGTGCGAGAGGAGGCAACCCTTCGGATTGGCGGTCGTGCCCGACGTGTAGAGCATGATCGCCACGTCGCGCAGACGCACGCGTAAGCGAGCCTCGTGTACGAGATCTTCCGGCGACTCCGACGCCAGGGCATCGAAATCGGCTCGCGAGAGGAACCCCGGGCTCGCCGAGTCACCCAACAGGACGAGATTGCGCAGCCGCGGCGTGCCCGCCAACTCGAGGCGGCGCGGGTCGGCGGAGCCGGCCAGGTCGGGCAGGGCCTGATTCAGCCGCTCGACGAAATTCACGTGATCGGCGATGCGGTCGGTAGTCACCACGGCGACGAGGTCGCCGTTCTCGATGACATACGCGAGCTCGTTGTGCTTGTAGCGCGTGTTGAGCGGCACCGCCACGGCGCCGCAGAGTGCGATGGCAAACAGGAACTCGGCGAACTCGAGCGACGTGGGCAGCAACAGGCCGACATGATCGCGCGCCTTCACACCCAACGCCTGGAGGCTGCGGGCCCGGAAAAGGGCGCGCTCGGCAAGCTCCGCATACGTGACGCGCCGGTCCGGGAAGATCAGAGCGGGAGAGTGGGGATAACGGTCCGCTGCGGTCAGCAGCAGGTCGCCCAGCGTCGTGACCTGGATGCGGACCTGGCGCAGCGATTCACTGCGGAGTGGCATGACGGTAGGTTCGCTCTGGATGAATTCTCTAAAGGGCGTCGAAGTATTCCCGCACCCAGGTGCCGTCCAGGCACGCCGAGATCCTCGGCGCCAGCGCGGCCAGCTTGGGCGAGCTCATGTGCCGCTGCTCCGTGGCTTCGTCCGGGAAGGATTCCAACACGGCGTAGCGGCTGGGCTCCCGTAAACGGAAGAATTCATAGGCCAGCACCTGCGGCTCGTGGGCGCGCACGAACTCCTGCAGCTCCTTGCAGTAGCCGACGAACTCCTGCTCCCGTTCGGGACGCACCGTCATCCGGGCGATGAACGTGATCTTCGACATGCGGATTCCCCTGGACCCGAAATCGGCCCCGATGGTAGCATCGGCCGGCTCCAAAAAGAAACAGTCACGACTGTTTGT
Source organism: Steroidobacteraceae bacterium (assembly GCA_035547375.1). Taxonomy (GTDB): domain Bacteria; phylum Pseudomonadota; class Gammaproteobacteria; order Steroidobacterales; family Steroidobacteraceae; genus 13-2-20CM-66-19. Next base: position 8,558 of record DASZVD010000011.1, on the reverse strand, counting down.
TTTAAGGGCCTTCGGCTACAGTGGCGGCATGGCTCACTGCTCAGCGCCGCTGATCGAACCGCCGTCCCACCATGGCGGAGGCAATGTTCACCTTCTGGATATCGATGGCGCCGCCGGCGATCCCCCAGCCCCAGGCATCGCGCAGGCGGCGCTCCATGGGATACTCGCGCGAGTACCCGTAGCCGCCCATGAGCTGCACGGCGTGGCCGCAGACCTCGCGCGCGATCTCGTTGGCAAAACATTTGGCGACGGAGGAGTCGAGGACGTCCGGCAAGCCGTTCTGCGCATTCACGGCCGCTCGCCAGATCAGCAGCCGCGCGGCCTCGACCTTCATCTGCATTTCGGCCAGGCGCAGCTGCACGGCCTGGAAATCCACGAGCGGCTTGCCGAACTGTTTGCGCTCCTGCACGTACGCGACAACGTCTTCCAGTGCCCCGCTGGCTTGTGCGAGTCCCATGGTGGCGTTCCCACAGCGCTCGAGGTCGAAAGCCTCCATGAGCTTGCGGAACCCGCCCGCGGGCACGATGACGTTTGCCGACGGAACTTCGCACCCGTCGAAATACAAATCGCTGCTCGGAACACCGCGGAACCCCATGAGGCTCTCGGGACTGCCGTAGCTCAAGCCGGGCGTGCCCTTCTCGACATAGACGGCGCCGATTCCCTTCGCACCCGGGTCCGCGCTCATGCGACAGTAGACGACATAACCGTCAGCGTGGCCACCACCCGAGCACCAGCGCTTGGTGCCGTTCAAAATCACGTGGTCACCGCGAACTTCCGCGCGCGTCGTGAGATCCGTGAGCGCCGAGCCTGCTTGCGGCTCAGACATGGAGACCGCGACGATCAGCTCGCCAGCGCAAACACGCGGCACCACTTTCCTGCGCAGCGCTTCGCCGGCAAAGCGCTCGATCGCGCGCACCGGTCCCACACACGACTCGAATACGGGAAAAGCGAGGGCCGCCGAGCACTTACCGAACTCCTCGAGCACGAGCAACGCTTCGAGATTGCCGAGGCCCAGGCCGCCGTACTCGGTGGCGACATTGATCCCGAGGAAGCCCATCTCCGCGTATTCGCGGATGAGCTCGTGCGAGGGAGGTGTGCCGCTGCGCTCGGTTTCGGCGGCGAGCGGCAAGAGGCGCTCACGGGCGTACTTACGGGCGGCGGCCTGCAGCGCGAGTTGCTCTTCGTTCAGTCGAAAGTCCACGGGTTCTCCTGTCGTTCCGGTGAGGTGGCGCCATGATGGTGTTGCAAGGTATTCGCGTCCTCGATTTCGGCCGCTATGTCGCTGGCCCCTACTGCGCCACCTTGCTCGGGTTTCTGGGCGCGGACGTGATTCGGATCGAGCGCTGTGGAGGCGGTGAGGACCGCTTCATCGCACCGGTGACGCCGGCGGGCGAGGGCGCCGTTCTGTTGCAGACCGGCTGCAACAAGCGCTCGCTGACCCTCGAGCTGGGTACGCCGCAGGCTCGCGAGATCGTGCGGCGTCTGGTTGCCACGGCGGACGTGGTCGTCGCCAACTTGCCTCCGGCGATGCTCGCCTCGCTCAACCTCGACTACGAGTCGCTCGAGGCGATCAAGCCCGGCATCATTCTCGCGACGCAGACTGCGTTCGGCGATGCCGGACCCTATCGGGATCGAGGAGGCTTCGACGGTATCGGGCAGGCCATGTCGGGGGCGATGTATATCACGGGTGTGCCGGGCGCTCCGGCCAAAGCCGCGGCGCCGTATGTGGACTACACCACCGCAGTGTTGGCTGCGTTCGGCACGCTCGCAGCGCTTCTGCACCGGCAACGGACTGGCCAGGGACAAGAGGTCAAGACCGCGTTGCTCGGCACGGCCCTGGCGGTATTCAACTCCCATCTCATCGAACAAGGCGTCACGGGCATCAATCGGGTAGGGACCGGCAATCGGGTGCAAACATCGGCGCCGTCCGATGTGTTTGCGACAAAGGACGGACACGTTCTGACCCACGTGGTGGGGAATGGGTTGTTCCGTCGCTGGGCGCGGCTCATGGGCGACGAGGAGCGTTGGACGAAAGATCCGTTCTGTGCGACCGACCAGTCGCGTGGCGATCACAGCGAGGCGATACTCGAGCGGATGCGCAGCTGGTGCGCGGAACGTACGACGGCCGACGCCGTGGCAACTCTCGAGAGGGCGGGTATCCCGGCCGGCCCGGTCTACACGCCGCAGCAGGCGCTCGATGATCCGCAAGTGGCGGCGATGGGTTTCCTGGCAGCCGTCACAGGGTATCCCGGACTCTCGCGACCCGCGCCCGTCGCCACCCTCCCGGTCGCGCTCACAGCCACGCCGGGCGGAATCCGCACACCGCCCCCGCGTGCGGGGGAGCACTCGGACGAGATTCTCACCAGCCTGGGCTTTACGCCGGACGAGATCGCCGCGTTTCATGCGAGCGGGGTGACCCGATAACCACTCGAGGACAGCCATTCTAGCCCACGGATTTGAAAAAAACAGTCATGACTGTTTATTTACGGTGACCCTGCCTATAATCGAGCCTTCCAGCAGACGGGGCTCCCAACCATGGACACGCGGACGGTTCAGCGGTTTTTGGACGGCATGAGATTCGAGGCGGAACGCACGGGTCCGCCCGCGGACTTTCCACAGCTGCCCGATATTCCGGGCGGCCGATATACCGATCCGGCCTTCCTCGCCCTGGAGCGCAATCATCTGTGGCGTAAGAGCTGGCTGTACGCCTGCCATCAGGACGAGCTGCCGAAGCCGGGGAGCTTCGTCGTCAGCCGCAAGACCGGCTCGCCGATCATCATCGTCCGTGGCAAGGATGACGTGATCCGGGCGTTCTACAACACCTGCCGGCACCGGGGCGGCCCGTTGGCCAAGACGGACAACGGTTGCGTCGAAGGCTTCGTGTGCGGCTATCACGGCTGGACCTACACCCTCGACGGCAAGCTGATCAACCTGCGCGACAAACGGGATTTCGTCGGCCTGGACATGAGCCGGCGCTCGCTCGTCGAGGTGCGCTGTGAGCGCTTTTACAACTGGATCTTCATCAATGAGGACCCGGGCGCGCAGCCGCTCGCGCAGCACTTCGCGCCCTTCGTCGAGTACTTCGAGCAGTTCCAGCCGGCGAGCTGGCGCTTCGTGGCCCAGCAGGGGTTCGATGTGAAGTGCAACGTGAAGGTGCTCATGGACGCCTTCCTCGAGGTCTATCATCTGAAGTCGATTCACACCAACACCGTGGACCGTTTCCTCGATCACCGCGGCACCACCATCGCGTTGTATCGCAACGGCCACTCGCTGATGGTGACGCCGAACCGCCGGCCGGACTGGATCGATCCCGGGACGCGCGGCATGCGGCGCATCGAGACCGCCACCGTGGTGTCGGCGAAGAACAATCCGTCCTTCAACTTCTATCCCAATCTGGTCACTCCCGTGGATCCGACCGGGGCACCCTTCCTGCTGTTCTGGCCCGTGGCGGATACCAGCATGCGGATCGAGTGCCACTGGTTCGCGCCGGACTGGGGGAGCGGGCCGGCGCCGGACCTGTGGGAGACCCGTATCAGGAACTTCGAGCGCATCCTGCACGAGGACCTGCAGTTCGCCGAGGCCATCCAGGAGTCGCTCATGTCCGCCGGCTTCAAGGGCATGCCGCTCAACTACCAGGAGCGCCGCATCTACCACTGGCACGAGGAGCTCGATCGCCGCATCGGGCCGGAGCGCATCCCGCCCGAGCTGCGCGTGCAGCCGCGACTCAGCCCGTTCTGGGAAAACTGACGTGCCGGGTCCACTGGGTCATCTCGTTGCCTGCGGAGCTCATGTTGCGCAGCTGCGTCTGCCGCGCGCCCGGATACGGGAGGCGATGGGCTGGCTCGACCCGCCGGCGACGCGAGCCGTCGTCGGTGCACGCGCGGTCTGCAACTGGGACGAGGATTCGTTGACGTTGGCGGTCGAGGCCGCCCGGAATTGCCTGAGCGCCGCTCGGCCCGTTGAGGTCGGCGCGGTCACTTTGGCCTCGACGACCTTGCCATTCGCCGACCGCAGCAACGCCACGGTGTTGGCCGGCGCCCTGGATCTCCCCAGTGCAATTCAGACGCTGGACGTCACTGGCACGCTGCGCGGTGGTGTCACGGCCTTGGTGCAAGCTGCTCGACGAGCCGATGGCGTGCAAACGCTGGTCGTTGCGGCGGACGCCCGTGCCGCCAAGCCGGGAAGCGCGCAGGAGTTGGAGTTTGGTGCCGGCGCGGCGGCCTTCGTTGTCTGTCCGGACAGCCGGCCGCCGCCTGCGGGCTCGGTCCTGGCCGTCATCCACGCTGCCGCCCAGGTCTCGGCGGATTTCGTCGACCACTACCGAATGAGCGGCGAGTCGTTCGACTACACGCTGGAAGAGCGCTGGGTGCGCGATGAAGGCTTCGCCAAGCTGGTCCCCGCGGCGATCGATGAGCTGCTGCGTAGCGCGGGTCTCGCCGCGGTTGACGTGCATCACTGCATCCTCCCCGGTAACGCGGCCACGGTAAAAAAGATCGTGCAGTCGGCGGGTCTCACGAACGCACGGTTGCAGGACAACCTGCGCGCCGACTGCGGCGACACCGGTACGGCGCATCCGTTGCTCATGCTCGTTGGAGCGCTCGAGGCCGCCGCACCCGGCGATAATATTCTGCTCGTGGGCTTCGGTCAGGGGGCCGAGGCGCTTTTGTTGCGAGCTCCCGCGCCGCTGCCGCAGCGTCCTTTGTCGCAAGCGCTGCAGCGTCGGAAGGAGGAAACCAGCTACACGCGCTACCTTTCCCACAGCAACCTGTTGGCCGTTGATTTCGGGATGCGCGCCGAGAGAGACAACCGGAGCGCCCACAGTGCCGCCTGGCGCAAGCACCGGCAGATCACGGGATTCATCGGCGGGAAGTGCACGAGCTGCGGCACCGTGCAATTTCCGCGCAGCCGGGTCTGCGTGAACCCTGAGTGCCGCAAGGCGGACACCCAGTCGGACTTCAAGCTGTCGGACACGAACGGCCGTGTAAAGACGTTTACGGAGGACTGGCAGGCTTATTCGCCGCGTCCGCCGAGCGTGTACGGCAACATCGAGTTCGAGCCGGGCGGCAATCTCTTGATGGAGCTCACCGATATCCAGACAGGCGAGCTGCACGTCGGCGATCCGGTCCGCTTCGTGTTTCGGATCAAGGATGTCGACCGGGTGCGCGGCTTCCGCCGCTATTTCTGGAAGGCCGTCAAGATCTGAAGCGGAAGATCCGCAGCGGAAGATCCGCAGCGGATGGGGCCCCATCCCGGGGGCCCCTTTTGATTTTCGACCGCCTATTTCGTCGAGAACTTGTAGCCGACTTCCGCGCCCACGAACAGCGGTTCTCCGTAGAACGCCCACACCCACAATGGATCGACGTCCTGGCCGGATTCCTTGTAGATCTTGTTGGTGAGGTTGCGCCCATAGGCCCGGACGAACCAGCGATCGTCCTTGCCCATGTAGGTGATTGACGCACCAAGCAGCGCGCGGGCGTCCGCATAGGTCTGAGTGTAGGGCTCATAGGGCACCGCGATCGAGTACGTGTCGAGATTCTTCGACACGTAGTTTTCGTTCACGTCGATCACGAGGCGCCCGTTGGTATAAGGGACCGGCATCGTGTAGTTCAGATCGAGTGTAGCGGTGACGTCCGGGCAGCGATTCACGGGCAGGTGCGATAGGTCGACACCGTTCGACTCGAAGCTGTTGTACTGGCAGTGCTGGAAGCTGAAGGGCAGCCGCACCACGAAGTTGTCGGTGACCTGCGCCGTCAGCTCGTTCTCGAGACCGAACGCCGTCATGCTGGCGGCGTTCGCGAACAGCGTCTCCTCACCGGCCTGGCCGTTCGCGTTGGTGATCGGCTCGACGACCTGGCGGATGAGGTCGATGTACTTGACGAAGAACAACGCCTCGTTCAGGCGCAGGCGGCGGTCGAACAGCTCGGATTTGAAGCCCAGCTCGTAGGAGTTCGCCTTCTCCGGATCGGTCGGCTTCCTCTCGTCCGCGGTGATGGGCGTCCCGCCGGTGCCCACCTGGTCGTTGTAGCCGCCGGCCTTGAAGCCGTGGGAGAAGTTGAAGTACGCGAACAGTGTCGGGCTGAACTGGTGTGAATAGATGAACCGGTACGTCGGCTGCGTCCACGTGTGGCTGTCGCTCACCACGCCGTAAGGGTACAGCGAGAAATTGCCGGCATTCATCAGGCCGCCGAGCTGCTGCCAGGTGAAATCGGGCACGATGGCGCCGGTCGGGGAGGGCAGCTGCTGCACGAATACCTGCTGGCGCCCGATCCAGTCCTTGCTGTCGCGAGTGATCCGGGCGCCGACGGTGAACGTGTCGGCGTCGGTGAACTTGAAGTTCGTCTCGCCGTAGAGGGCCTCCGAGCGCTCCGTCTGGGCGTTGCACAGGACCTGCGGGTTGTTGTTGTAGCCGCCCGGCTGGGTGCCCGGCGGAGCGGGCACCCCGAAGAGGTCATAGATGCCGAGCACCTGGGCGACGCAGAATGCGGTGCGATCGTGCTGGTAGAAGCCGCCCAGCACATAGTTCCAGGGCCCGAAGTCCTTGGAAGCAAAGCGCACCTCCTCCTGCCACGTCTTGCGCCGGTCCGAGCGGTTCGCGTCGAACACCGACAAGGGGCCGACGACCCCCGTGTAATCGGACGGCAGGCTCGAGTCCTGCGCGCGATAGCCCTGCACCCAGGTGAAGGTGCCGGGGTCGATGGAGTAATCGATGTTCAGGTGATAGCCGCCGGCGACGACGGTGTGTCCCTTCTGCTCATCGATCAGGTAGCCCTCCCGATTGTCGACGCCGGCATTGTTGAGCGGACTGTTCCCGGTGTAGCCCGGCAGCCCGAGTAACGCGAATGAGAAGTAGGGCGTGCCCGCCGGGCCGATGTTCGTCGGCGTGACGTTGACCGCGGCGGGCGTTTGCGAGCGGTCATCCAGCAATTCGTACATGAATTGCGCTTTGAAGTTGTCGCTGGGCTGCCAGAGAAGCTTGGCGCGCCCGGTGATGACGTTCGTGCCGCCGACTCGCGCGCCGTCACCGGTATAGGTGACGCCGTCGATGGTGCTGCTGGCGCCGTTACGCATCCAACCGTCCTCGCGCTCGAGGCTGGCGACCACGCGGAGCGCCAGTTGATTGGAGATGATGGGCACATTCAACGCCCCCTGGGCGTTGAACTCATTGAACTTGCCCGCACCGGCCTGTGCCTCGAAGGACGTCTCGTCCAGCACCGGCGCTTTGGTCTTGACCACCACGGCACCGCCCGTTGTGTTCTTGCCGAACAGGGTGCCTTGCGGTCCGCGCAGGACTTCGACCTCCTGGATGTCGAAGGGGTCGAGCAACTGCGTCTGGGTGCTCGGCATGACGAAATCGTCGATGAGCACCGAGACCGGCGCCTCGTTGTAGACGATGATGTCGGTGTTGCCGACACCGCGCATCGCGAACGAGGCGGCGTTGAAGCCGTTGATCTTGTTGGCCGAGAAGTTCGGCACGAGCGCGGCCAGGTCCTCCAGCGTGCGCGGCTGCAGGGGCGCTATGGCCTGCGCATCGATGGCCGTGACGGCGATCGGCGTGGTTTGCAGGTTGGACGCGCGGCGCGTGGCGGTGACCGTGATCTCTTCGAGACCGCCGCTTTCCGCGCCCGCGGCTTCGGCCGGCGCCTGTGCCCGGCCCTGTGCGGCGGCCAGTGCGGCAATTACGGCAAACGTGATGAGCAAGCGCCTGTCCTGGCTCGCACGGGCGGATTGCCCTGCGCACATGGTGATCGTCATACGGCTCGTACCTCCCCCTCAAGAAAGTCGCTGGACCGATGCGGTGGCGCCCCTCGATGGGGGCGTCTCGAATGCGCAACGTACGCGTCAGCCATAAAAAAAACAAGCATGATGGTTTGTTTTAAGCTCGAGTGCAGGCTTTGACGATAAAAAACAGTCACGCCTGTTTATTTTTGACGGCGTCCCCGTATACTGGTCGCCGGAGGTGGGACGCTCATGGCCAGCGGCATCCGCGACAAAGTGGCGATTCTCGGCATGGGTTGCTCGAAGTTCGGTGAGCGCTGGGACTGCGGCGCGGATGACCTCATGCTCGAAGCGTGCAGCGAGGCGCTCGCGGACGCCGGTATCGAGCGCGACCGGATCGAGGCCGCTTGGCTCGGCGTGTTCTTCGACGAGCAGAGCACGGGCAAGTCCCCGCTACCGCTGTCGATGGCCCTGCGGCTCCCCAACATCCCCGTCACCCGGGTCGAAAATCTCTGCGCGACCGGCACGGAAGCGCTGCGAGGCGCGGTCTACGCGGTGGCGGCTGGCGCTTGTGACATTGCGCTCGCCATGGGAGTGGAGAAGCTCAAGGATACGGGCTACTCGGGCCTTCCCGAGCGCACGAAGGGGACTTTCGAGGACCTCTACCTGCCGGGAAGCACCGCGCCCGGGGCATTCGCGCAGCTGGCCAGCGCCTACGCGGCGCGGCACGGCTACGCGATGGAGGATCTGCGCCGTGCGATGGCCCATATCTCCTGGAAGAGTCACGAGAATGGCGCCCGCAATCCCAAGGCGCACCTGCGTTCCCGCATTACTCCCGCCCA
>DASZVD010000010.1:0-3400 GCA_035547375.1 Steroidobacteraceae bacterium | reverse complement strand
CCGAGTTCGAGCGACCCCGGACCCCGGTCTATGCCGTGTTTCCCACGTCGGGGCCGCCGCCGGCCAAGGCGCGCGCCTTTGTCGATTTCCTGACTGCACGCTACGAGGAGCAGCAGGTGCTGGCCGTGGAGCGCAGCGCGTAACGCACAGCCGGAACCTCTTCGCGAGATGGACCATCCTGGCCACGCGGCGGTGAGCGACGCTGTGGTGCAGCAGAATGTTGTCACGTCACAGGTGAAGCTGGGCCTGCGCCCGGTCTGCTGAACCGTCGATCGCTTTTCAATGTTATCTCGTTCGCGGCCGTCGGGATACTGTTTGAAAGATTTCGTCCGACGTGTATGCATCGGGTACAGGTGAGGTGCCACGAGGCGATTGACTCGCCCGCGCGGCAGGCGGACATTAGCACCTGCGCGAAGAGAGACGGTTCGTGGCAATTCATCCTGGGAGTCACGCATATGAATATCCATGCTGTGGCTGCGAGCACCCTGATCCTGATGGTTTGCGTGGACCTTGCCGGGTGCTCGAGCCCGGATCAGCGGCTGCCGCCGGCGGTGACGTCGGCTGTTTCCCGCGACTTCGATGAGGGCGATGCGCTGCGCACGGCAGCGAACTACACGGACGACGCCCAGATTCTCGCGCCCCAGCACGCCGCCGTCGCGGGCAAGCCCGCGATCATCGCCTTCTTCAAGGCCAACATCGACAAATATCTGGGTTTCGGCAACGACACGACGTGGAGCCTGGTGCGTGGCGACGTGGCGATCGAGCAGGGGGTCTACACCGTCAGGAACGTGAGGGTCGGTGAAAACGTCGAGGCCGGGAAATACATCCGCATCTGGAAGAGGACCAACGGCACCTGGAAGCTGTATCGTGACATGTACAGCTCCGACAGCGAGACGCCCGCGGCCGTGTCCGTTTCACCCGAGGACGCCACACCAAGCCAACAGCTTACGGCGAAATGACTCAACGGAGGAGCCGCATCATGGCAAACGGCAAGCACACGCTCATCGCCTGGCTGCGCGATGCGCACGCGATGGAACGGACGAGCGTCGACAACCTGAACCGGCTCGCGGATCGCTTCTCGCGCCATCCGGAGCTCGCGGTGCGATTCCGGGAGCATTGGCGCGAGTCCGTCGGCCAGGTCGAGGCCCTGGAGGCTTGCCTGAAAAAGCTCGGCTCCGACACTTCGACGTTCAAGGACCTTGCGAGCCGTTTCGTCGGGATCGCGCAAGCCTACTCCGGGGTGGTTTCACTAGACGAGCCGGTGAAGGACTGCCTGGCCGCGTACGCGTCCATGCACCACGAGATCGCGGCATACGTTTCGCTGCGGGCCGCGGCGCAGGAGTTGGCACAGCCGGAGATCACCCGGATGTGCGATGCACATCTGGCACGCGAGCGGGCCATGGCCGGCTGGCTCGAGGAGCAGATCGCGGCGGTGACGCTGGAGTTCTTACGGCCTTAGAGGGACCCCTCATGCAAGACGATTTGCCAGCCCCGGATAGCACTGCTGTGCGTGTCGCCTTGTGGCGCGCGCTGCACGCGCAGATCGATCCACCACCTCATATCCTCGAAGACGAGGTCGGGTTGCGACTGGTTGCACCCGATGCGGACTGGCGCGGCCGCCCTGACATGGATCCGGATTTTACGCGGCCATTCCGGGCCTCCATCGTCGCGCGTGCCCGCTTCATCGAGGACCTGATCAGCGAGCAGGCGGAGCGCGGCATCAGCCAGTACGTCATTCTCGGGGCGGGCCTCGACACCTTCGCGCAGCGTCGGCCGGAGATGGGCGCGCGGCTGAAGGTGTTCGAGATCGATCGGCCGGGACCCCAGGCTTGGAAGCGACAGCGCTTGAACGAGCTTGGCTTTGGGATTCCAGGGTGGTTGCGGTTCGTACCCGTTGACTTCGAAGTGGGCGACGCTTGGTGGGAACGATTGACCTCCGCCGGATTCGATACCGGACGGCCCGCCGTCGTGGCCTCCACGGGTGTCAGCATGTATCTCAGCAAGGACGCCGTTGCATCCACGTTGCGGCAGGTCGCGGCGCTCGCTCCCGGGTCCGTGTTGGCAATGACTTTCCTGTTGCCGATCGAGCTTGCCGACCCGGCGGTTCGTCCCGCCCTGGAGCGGGCGGAGAAGGGCGCGCGTGCCAGCGGGACACCGTTCATCAGCTTCTTCACGCCGGCACAGATGCTGGCACTGGCACGGCAGTCCGGCTTCAAAGAGGCGCGGCACGTGTCCGCCACGGCGCTGACGGAGCGCTACTTTGCCGACAGGGCCGATGGCCTTGCCCTGCCTCGAGGCGGTGAGGAGCTGCTGGTGGCGCGGTGAGGTCGGCTGGCGTTACTTTCGATCGGACGACCGTAACTTCCACAGACCGACCGTCAGCAACGGTGCGATGTACAGGGCGAGCATGGTGTAAGCGAGTCCGCGATACCCCTTGGCTATGAGGGTCACGAGGCCGAATCGATTGGCGCAAAAGACCGCGCCGATCAGCATGACGCTGGCGATCGTGAAGCGTGCGCCGGTGGAGAGCGTGCGGCCGGGACGGTTGCCGAGCGCCGCCGTGTTACCGAGTGCCGTTGTGTTGCCGAGCGCCGCCGCGATACGCTCATTGATGGCGTGCAGGCAGCCTGTGCCGCTTTCCAGCAGAGCGCCGAAAATCATCACCTGGAACAGCAGTTGAAAGGCCGGCAGGTCCATCTGCCGCAGCATGAAGTCCGAAGGCAGCACGGCGGACTGGATTTGCGGGTAGAACGCGCACATGCAGACGAAGAAGATGAGGGCGGGCAGCATCGCGAGCGGTCCCGCCAGGGCTCCCGCGACGAGCGCGTCGCGCCGGCTGGTGAGATGACGCGTGACGGGGAGTATGACCACCGCGCCGATGATGTTGTATGCGGCATAGGTGACACCTCTGGCCGCCCAGCCGCCCGAGTCCGCTGTCATGGCAAAATGCGAGGGAACCTGCTTGCCGAATTTCGCGACCGCGAGAACGAGGAACAGTGCGTAGGTGGCGTAAAGGAGCACCGATACCCACTTGAACACACGCTCGACCGATGTGTTGCCGAAAGCGACGCAATACGCCGTCGCAACCATCAGGCAAAGCGTCCCTCCGATTGGATGCCAGCCGAACACGGCGGCTCCGAGCGCGCCGGCCGCAGCACCGAACACCGAAAGCAGCAGGATGATGTAGGGTACGTAGGCGAAGTCAAAGACCGGCGCGAGGGGGCCCAGGAGGTTGAGGAAGAATGTCCGGTAATCCCGCGCCCCGGTCGCGCGCGCGAACAGGAAGGTTACGACGGCGATCACGCTCCAAATGAGCATGGCGAGGAGCATGCCGGCGAGCCCGCCCCAGGGCCCGCTGGGCATGAAGTACTCCGCGAGCTCGCGCCCGGTCGAATATCCT
>DASZVD010000009.1:0-19562 GCA_035547375.1 Steroidobacteraceae bacterium | reverse complement strand
GCACCTCGATGTACACAGTCGCAGCTTCATCCGCCATTCCCCATTCATCGTCCTGGCGACTTCCGATGGTGTTGGCAGCGCGGATGCCTCGCCCCGCGGCGATCCCGCCGGTTTCGTCGAGGTTCTGGACAACCAGCACCTGCTGATTCCGGATCGTCCCGGCAACAACCGCCTGGACAGCATGGTGAACATTCTCGCCTGTCCCTATGTCGGGGTGATTTTCTTCATTCCCGGAATCCGTGAGGTGCTCAGGGTGAATGGAATCGCCGCCATCGTCCGGGACGAGGCGCTGCTGCAGCCTCTGGCGATCGCGGGAAGAGCCCCGCCGACGGGCATTCTCATCGAGGTGCGTGAAATGTTTCTGCACTGCGCGAAGTCGCTCATGCGCTCCCGGTTGTGGGAGCCGGCGCACTGGCCGCCCCGTGGCGTCATTGCCTCGGCCGGGCAAATGTTGGCCGACCACATCAAGCTGAACATGACCGCCGCCGACGTGGATGCGCTGCTCGAGGAAGGGCAGCGGAATCTGTACTAGCCCGCGGCCGTGCCCGGCCGAACGCATCTCTTTGATCCGCGTGCAATTGTCCTGACGTCCGGTCGCCCGACTGCTCGTCGGGCCAGGTAGGGTGGGCTTTCAACCCACCCTACCTATACCTCGCGGCGCCGGACCTATCCCTCGCACGCGTTGCCCGAAAGCGCTGCAGATCGCCAGTATCGGTCCTCGAAGGCTGTGGGCGTGGCTGCCGGGGGGAGCCGTGCTCACAGCCTGAAACCTCGGTGTGGGCCGTGCGGCGCCCGCCGGAACAATCAAAACACACGCGGCCCGAAGGCCGCGTCATTCGGGGAGCGTCCACATTGAGAACAAATCCCGCCCTCGGCCTGAGCTGTCGCAGCGTCGTTTGCGGTGCGCTCGTCGTACTGCCGGTCATGGTCGCAAGCACTCCAGCGGCAGCGCAGTCTGCGCCCGACGGCGCCGTCGATGAGATCGTAGTGACAACCGCACGCATGCGTTCCGAGGATATCCAACGCGTGCCGGTCGCGGAGACCGCCTATTCCGCCAAGGCGATCGATGATGCCGGCATCGTGCAGATGGGCGACTTCATCGCGCTCACTCCCAACATCTCACTGCAACAGTCGTTGAGCCTGGGGACGTCGTTGCTCACGGTCCGGGGCCTCACGCAGGCCCAGAATCAGGAGGCTCCCGTTTCCACCGTCATCGATGGCGTACAGATGATCTCCGACCGGCAATTCGCCCAGGACCTGTACGACATCCAGAGCATCGAAGTATTGCACGGGCCGCAAGGAGCCCTGTACGGCCGCAACGCCGACGGCGGCGCCATCATCATCACGACCAAACAGCCGACTGGCCACCTGCAGGGCAGCGCGTCCACCGGCTTCGGCAGCTACGGAGAGCGCGTGGCACAAGCGAGCCTGAGCGGTCCGCTGGCGGGTGACACCCTGCTGTTCCGCATCAGCGGCAATTACCGCGCCAGCGACGGCTTCCTGCGCAATATCTACCTGAATACGCAGGCTGATCCGGTGGAGGACTACGGCGGGCGCGGCATGCTGAAGTGGCTGCCGACGGATAACTTCACTGCGGACCTGCGCTTTTCGCTGACGCGCTCGATCGGCACATCGCTCAACTACAACTTTCAGCCGGCGCTGTACGGCCCGGACGGGACGTCGCTCGCTCCCGGACCTGCCCCCTTCAACTACGCCCTGGCCAATCCAAATTCGGTCTCGTACATCATTCGCGCGCGACTGCTGAATCAGGATGTGCGTGACATCGACGAGTCATCCCTGAAGCTGGACTATGCGACCGCGGCTGGAACGCTCACCTCGGTCACGGCGTGGAGCGCTGTCAGCGAATACTGGGGTGGCAAGCAGTATCCGTATACCTCTGGGCTGAGCCGTGCCGATCTCGGCGGTATCGACGGCACCAATGGGCAATATGTGGACAGCCACGCATGGCAGGAAGAGCTGCGTTTTACGTCACCCGAGAGCCGGCGCCTGCGCTGGATCGTCGGTGGGTTCTTTCTCTACACCGAAAAGTTCATCTCGACCAACTCAGCCACCGACCTGGGCTATCCCAACGTCATTCCGGTCGAGACGGTGCCCTATTTCAACAGTCCAACCAATCCGACCGTCTCGTTCCTGGCCGACGAGAACCACAATCTGGCCTTCGCCGGATTCGGTAACCTGTCGTACAGCGTGACCGATGACCTGGAAGCGAGCTTCGCCTACAGGTACGACGTGGATCGCCACAACCAGTACGTCTCGCCCTATAACACCGCCGGCACTCCAGGCGCGCACAACTATGCGCAATTCAGCCGCTCGCAGCCGAAGATCACTCTCGCGGATCAGGTCGCTCCGGGCTTGAATGTGTATGCGTCCTGGGGCACGGGCTTTCGCAGCGGTGAATTCAATCAGAACGGGGTGGGAGCGCTGGCCGCCGCCGTCGGGCTGAACGGCGTCCGGGACGTGGTGCAACCGGAAGTGGCCAAGACCTACGAGATCGGCCTGAAGTCGCTCAGCTGGAACGATCGCTTGCGAGTGACGCTGGCGGCCTACCACACCCGGGTCACCAATACGCAGTATTTCGACTTCCTGAGCCAGATCAACGGACAGGTGCTGGTCAACATCGACCAGGTCAACATCAACGGCGGGGAGATCGAGGCGGCCGCGCACCTGGCGCCGGGCCTCGACATGACGGCGGCCCTGGGAATCACCGATGCCATCATCAAGAAGTTCGCCATCAATCCCGCCGACGTCGGCAACAGGGCTCCTTACGTCCCGTCCAACACGGCGAACATGGCCGTGCAATACCGGCGGGCGTTGAGCGGGTCCATCGGCCTGTATTCCCGGTTCGAGTGGGACCGGAAGGGAAACCAGTTCTGGGACCCGGAAAACACCGCCGAGCGCTGGAACGTCGACCTGTTCAACCTGCGCCTGGGCGTCGAGTCGCTCGATGCGCGCTGGTCGCTGATCGGCAACGTCGACAACCTGTTCAATCACCCTTGGCTCGCGCAGTACGCCATCGGCGGATTCGCGCAGGCGGCGCCGCCGCGGACCTGGCGGATCACGGCGAAGTACAGCTTCTGACATGACGAAGAGAATCATCGCAGCGACGGATGTCGGGGGCACCTTCACTGACATAGTCCAGTACGAGTTCGACTCCTCGACGGGGGTGGCGCTTGCGACGCGCACCGGCAAGGTGAACTCGACGCCGCCCGCCTTCGAGGTCGGTGTCCTGCGGGCGGTCGAAGAAATCGGGCAGAGCGTCCGGGATGTCGATTTGTTCGCGCACGGCACGACCGTCGTGATCAACGCCCTCACGGAGCGCAAGGGTGTGCGGACCGGCTTGATCACCACGCGCGGATTTCGTGACATCCTGGAGATCGCTCGTGGCGACCGGCCCGACTTCTTCAATCTGCGCTATGTGAAGCCGCCGCCGTTCGTGCCGCGGTACTTACGGCAGGAAATCACGGAGCGGATGGAAAGCGATGGTCAAGTGCGGGTTCCGCTTGTCATCGATGAAGTGCAGCCGCTCCTGGATTACTTCAAAGCCGAGGGGGTGCAGGCAGTCGCCATCTGCCTGCTGCACGCGTATGCGAACCCCGCCCACGAGCAGCTCCTGCTGGAGGAAATCAGAAGGCGATGTCCCGGGCTGGCGGCAGTCGCTTCGCACCAGATATCACGGCAGTGGCGTGAATACGAGCGTACGAACACCACGGTACTGTCGGCGTATGTGCAGCCAATCGCACAGAAATACCTGGGTACGCTGGAGCGGCACATCGGTGCCGCGCAATTCCACGGCAAGCTCTACGTCATGCAATCCAACGGAGGCTTCGACACCTTGGCGGCATCGGCCGCCACTCCGATCAAGATGGTCGAGTCCGGGCCGGCCGGTGGCGTCGTCGGCGCGGCTGTCCTGGGTGACCTGCTGGGCATCAGGAACATTATCGCGTTGGACATTGGCGGGACGACGGCGAAGTGCTCTTTGATCGACAATGGTCGGATAAACATCGTCAGCAAGTACATGATCGAGCGTAGCCCGACTTCAGCGGGGTATCCGATCACGGTTCCGGTAGTGGATATCGTGGAGATCGGCAACGGCGGCGGCTCTATCGCCTGGTTGGATCCCGAGGGTCGGTTGCGGGTGGGGCCACAGAGCGCCGGCGCGGAGCCTGGCCCGGTTGCTTATGGACGCGGAGGCGAGTCGCCGACGACGACGGATGCGAACCTGTTCACCCGGAGAATCAATCCGGAGATCCTGATCGGCGCAGGCGGGTCAGCCGACGTGGCCGGAGTTCAGGCCGCATTCGCGCAGCTGGGGGATGCGATGGGGCTGAGCGCCAGTGAGGCTGCACGCGGTGTCCTGCGCATAGCCAACCACAACATGATCAACGCGTTGAAGTTGGTATCCGTCAATCGTGGCTACGATCCCCGAAACTTCACTCTGGTGGCTTTCGGGGGCGGCGGCGCCATGCACGCGACGTCGCTCGCGCGGGAGCTGGCGATTCCTCGTGTGGTCATTCCCGCGAACTCCGCGGTGTTCTCTGCTTGGGGCATGCTGATGGCCAATCTGAGGCGCGATTACCTTTTGACGCGAGTCATCCGGCTGGACGAGCGCGCCGTCAAAACCATGAATGATGATCTCCAAGAAATGGAAACGGCTGCGCGGAGCGCATTCGCCGCAGAGGGTTTCGACGGTCGGCAAGTCGTGACGCAGCGGTGGGGGCTCTTCCGGTACGAGGGCCAGGAGCACTCGGTGGAAGTAGTACTGCCCCCGGGCACGATCGATCAGTCGGCGCTCGAGCAGGTGATGCAGCAGTTCCACGCCGCCTACGAGCGGGAATACACCTATCGCCTGGATAGTCGGGTCGAGCTGGTCGGGTATCACTTCACGGCATCCTATCCGATCGAGCAGCCGAAGCCGATGCGGCGAGCGGCGCGAGCCGGCGGGGCCGAGGCGTGCCGTAAAGCCTCGCGGCTCGTCGATTTCGCCGAGGATGGCCTGCACGAGGCGTACATCTATGACCGCGAGCTTCTCGGCGCGGGCGCAAGTCTGTTGGGGCCGGCAGTGCTCGAGGGTCCGGGAGAGACGGTGGTCATCCTTCCCGGACAGCAAGCCGAGGTCGATGAATTCGGCAACATCCATATTCTGATCTGAGGCAGCGGCATGAGCCCGAACGCGCAGTACGATCCGATCACGATCGAGATCATTCAAAGCTCCCTCGCGGCGATCACCGAGGAGATGTGCGTCACCACGCGACGCACGGCCATGAGCTCGGTCATCTACGAGGTGTTGGATTTCGGCGTGGCGGTCACCGACCGGGACGGCAATCTCGCCAGCTCCGGCTCGGGAATTCCGGCGTTCGTCGGCATGCTGGATCATGGAGTGAAGACGATCATCGAGAAGTTTGCCCGGCGCGACACCATCGAGCCGGGCGATGTGTATCTCACCAATGTGCCGCATCGCGGCGGCGTCAGCCATCTCAATGATGTGGTCGTGATCGCGCCGATCTTCCATGAGGGCGTCTTGCTCGCCTGGGCGGCCAACAAGGCGCATTGGCTCGATGTCGGTGGCATGTCCCCCGGCAGCATGGATCCCGCGGCGGCCGATCTGTACCAGGAGGGACTCCAGCTTCCCGAGATCAAGCTCTTCGACGCCGGTGTCCTGAACCAGGCGGTCTTCGATATCGTCATTGCCAATTGCCGCCAGAAGGAGACGACCACCGGGGACTTATGGGCCTGTGTCGCCTCCGTCAAGACGGGCGAGCGCCGCGTGATCGAGCTCGCGCAACGTTACGGCAACGACACTCTGATGTATGCCATCGAGCGTTACATCGACTACGGAGAGGCGGTGTCGCGGCGCGGCATGAAGGCGCTGCCTCGAGGCACGTTCACCGCCGAAGACCAGTTGAACGATGGCACGATCTTGCGCGCGAAGATAACCATAACCGACACCAAGTTCACGGTCGACTTCACCGATTTTCCGCCGCAACGGGCCGACTCGTTCAATTTCACGCAGGCCATCACCGTGGTGAACTCCATGATGGCCTTCAAGTCCATCACGAGTCCCCGGACGCCGGCCAATGCCGGGACCTTCAAGCCTCTCGAAGTGGTGTGCAAGCCGGGCTCCCTGTGCAGCGCAACGTATCCGGCGGCTACCGGCCTCTATTTCGTTTACTCGATCCTGATCCATGAGCTGATCTGGAAGGCGTTGGCGCCGCATTTGCCACAACTCCTGCCCGCGGGCCATTTCGCCTCGATCTGCGGCACGATCGTGGGCAGCGTCGATCCCGGCTCCGGCAAGCCGCACGTGTTCGCGGAACCGCAGCCGGGAGGCTGGGGTGCGGAGCATGACCGGGACGGTGACAGCGCGCAGTTCTCCAGCTTTCACGGTGAAACGTTCAATTGTCCGGTCGAGGTGAATGAAGGGCGCAACGGCATTCGCGTCGAGGAGTTCGCGCTCAACCCGGCCGACGGCGGCGAAGGCGAGTTTCGGGGTGGCAAGGGAGTGCGGATCAAATACCGGCTCACGGGTCAGAATGCCTGGATCACCGCGGCCTATTCGCGCGCGAATGACTCGCCGTGGGGATTGGCGGGAGGGATGCCCGGGTCGCGCAACCGAATCGGTGTCATACGCGCCGACGGAACCGAAGAGAGCTACGACGTCTGTACGAATCTGCGTCTCCACTCGGGGGACGTGCTGTGCATCCAGACGGCAACTGGCGGTGGTTACGGTGATCCGCGCCGTCGGCCTCGAGAGAAAATCCTGAGCGACATCAGGAATGGTTACGTATCGCGTGAGCGGGCGGTGCAGGTGTATGGGCTGGAGATCTAGCTCCGCGCTTCGGCCGGAGGCGCGTTGATGCGAATCAACAAGCTCGTCGAGGCGGGCGCGAGCTCGCGGCCAACGAGCCTCGATCTGCGCAGCTGGCTTTTCTTTGCCTCCGTTCAGACGGGCGTGACGATCTGCATTCCCGTGTTTGCTCTGGGGACGGAGCTCGGGCGCCACGCGGCACTCGCCACACTCGTGCCGGGCATCCTGTTGGGCGGGCTCATCGTCGCGATATTGGCAAGCCTCACCGGCTACGCGGGATACCGGCAACGAGGGCCGACCGCGATGATCGTGCGTGGCACGTTCGGCTCGACGGGAGGCAAGCTCGTCACCGTGCTGTTGATCGTGTCCTCCTTCGGCTGGTTCAGCGTGCAGTTGGAAATGCTCGTGAAGAACTTCAACGAGTTTCTGGCGGTGCTGGCCGTTGCGCCGGTGAGCCGCATCGGCGCGACCTTGCTGGCCGGGGCCGTCATGAGCACCACGGCGATCGTGGGCTACCGGGCGCTCGGACGAGTTGCGTATGTCGCGGTTCCGTTGCTGCTGATCGTGGTCGGGGTTCCTCTGTGGACCGGATTGCAGGGCCGCGATCTGACCGAGCTCACACTGCGGCCCGCGGACGGCCCGGCTTATTCATTCGGATTGATCGTGTCCATCGTCAGTGGCACGTATATCACCGGTACGACACTCTGTCCCGACCTGACGCGCTTCCTGAGAACCCGGAAGGATGTCGTCGCAGGTGCCTTTTTCAGCCTGGCCTGCGCGTATCCGCTGCTGTTGTCCCTAAGCGCGGCGCTGGGCGTGGTCTACGGAAGTAACAGCATCATCGAGGTCATGCACCGGGCCGGCTTCATGGTGCCGGCTCTCGTGGTCCTTTCCCTGGCAACCTGGACGAGCAACGACAAGAACGTGTACGAGGCTGCGTTGGCCCTCTCGGTGCTGGTCCCCGGGGTGGCGCGGTGGAAGCTGACGACGATCGCGGCAGCCCTGGGCATTTTGTGGGCCATGGTCGGAGTGTACGACCATTTCGTCGTGGCTTTGCTGTTTCTCGGCATCTGCGTCGCGCCGCTGGCTGGTGTCTATGTCACCGACTTTCTTCTCGATGAGCGCCGGTATCAGGACCCCGACCCTCCACCCGCCTTCAGGTGGCGTCCCTTTGTCGCCTGGGGCGCCGGTATCGCCATCGGCTCGACGACCCTGTCCGCGGCCGCGGGCGGGCTCGGGCTGTGGACGCTGACAAACGTGCCGACGCTGGATGCGCTCCTGGGCGCAGCCCTGACTCAACTGATGTTGACGCGTTGGGAAGCGGCCGGCGCGGTGAGTCGACGTGATGCGACATCGTAATCCATTGGAGAAGTGATGGCGAAGGTGAATTATCTGACTTCAGCCGGAGTCAGAGTGACGGTGACGGTCGAGCCGGGCCAGAGCATCATGCGCGGTGCGATCGATCACAACGTATCGGGAATTCGCGCCGACTGCGGGGGAGAATGCGGGTGTGCGACGTGCCACGTCTACGTCGACCCGGTGTTTGCGGAGCGCGTGCCACCGCCA
This sequence comes from Steroidobacteraceae bacterium, assembly GCA_035547375.1. GTDB lineage: Bacteria > Pseudomonadota > Gammaproteobacteria > Steroidobacterales > Steroidobacteraceae > 13-2-20CM-66-19. The sequence continues at coordinate 11,170 of DASZVD010000009.1, read as the reverse complement.
GATGGTGCGGAGGAAGATATGCTTGGCTTCGTCGCCGCGGAGCGCAAGGCCACGAGCCGTCTCAGCTGTCAGATCAAAATGACAGAGGCGCTCGACGGGCTCGTCGTCACCATACCTGACACACAATGAACCGCCCCTCGGGTCTGGTGTTAGTCGGCGGCTCCTACGCCGCTGTCGGAGTCATCGAAGGAGCGCGGGAGGCGGGCTATCAGGAGCCGATCACTCTGCTGTCCGCCGAGAGTCACTTGCCCTACCAGCGACCGCCCTTGTCGAAGGGGTTTCTGTCCGGGGCGGTGGACGAGGGCGCCATAACGCTGCGCTCGGCCGATTTTTACAGAGACAATGGCGTCAACGTGCAGCTCGAGGTCCGCGCGAGTGCGTTGGATCTGAGCAAGAAGCGCGTATTCCTGGAAACCGGCGGCACGGTTCCGTATGGCAGTCTCGCCCTCGTGATGGGTGCTCGAGCGCGAGACTTCCCCGTCCCGGGAGCGAATCTCGACGGCGTGTTTGCGCTGCGCTCCCTTGACGATGCGAGGGCGGTGCGTGCGAGGCTTGCCGCCGCAAGCGAGATTGTGATCATAGGCGGAGGCTATATAGGCCTGGAAGTCGCCGCATCGTTGGCGACCTTGGGCAGGAGCGTCGTGGTGATCGAGCGGGAGGCTCGGCTGCTGAGGAGGTCCGTCAGCCACCAGATGTCGGAGTTTATCGGCGCGAGCCATCTTCGCAACGGTGTACAGCTGGTTCTGGCAGCCCAAGTCGCCAGGATCTCGGGCGACGAGGGCGGTCGTGTGCGCACAGTTGAGTTGGAGGATGGTCGCCGCTATCCGGCGGATGTCGTGATCGTCGGGGTGGGTGCCGTACCCAACGCGGAGCTCGCGGATGCCGCAGGGCTCGCCTGTCATGATGGGATTCTCGTCGATGCCTCAGCCCGAACGAGTGCGCTCGATGTGGTCGCCGCCGGTGATTGCACTCGGCACCCGAACCGGTTCGGTCGCGGCCTGGTGCGGCTGGAAAGCGTCCAGCACGCGACCGAGCAAGGGCGCGTGGCCGGGGCGGTGATCGCCGGCCGCCGCGTCACGTACGACACGCCGCCCTGGTTCTGGTCGAGCCAATACACGCACAAGTTGCAGATTGCCGGCCTGGTTGCCGGGTATGATCAGACTGAGCTGCGTGGATCGCCGGAGGACGGCCGCTTTTCTCTCTATCATTATGCTCGCGGCGTGCTCGTTGCCGTGGAGTCGGTCAACCGCCCGGCCGATCACATGGCCGCTCGACGGCAACTGCTGGGCGCTTAGTCCGGTTCGGATCCTGCGCTTGCGCCGCGGTTCTCGCTCGTGAGGGAGCGCGTCAAGCGCCGAGGAACGATTCGCGCGCGCGTTCGGTCATGACGGCGACCGCGGGATTCTTGATCTTCCGCTCCACCGAAATGGCATAGAACTCCGCCTTGACGCCTGTCGCGATGCCGACGCGCGCGAAACCGTACTCGCGGCGGAACTGCTCCTCCAGGATGGAGGGCACGGGAGCGAAGCCGTGGCCGGCTCGCGCGAACTCTCGCAGCATGGCGTAGTCCTCGAACTCGGCGATCATCACCGGGCGGACATCCTGCTTCTCCAGCCACTGCTCGAGTGAGCGCCGGATGGCCGTGTCGTCCGTCGGCAGCAGGACGGGTGCCCCATCCAGCGATCGCGGGAATCCGGGCCGCAGCCTTTTCGCCAACGTTGGCGTCGCCATCCACAGTGCTTCGCAGCCTCCTAAACTGTGACTGTAGGCGCGGACATTGAGGCTGGGAGTGATCGGCGCATCAGACAACACGACATCGATCTCGTGCACCGCAAGGTCGGCGACGAGACGCTCGAGTGTTCCCTCCCGACACACGATGCGCACGGGCTGCTCGAGCCCAAGGATGGGCTTGAGGACTCGATATGCGATCTCTTTCGGGACCACGTCATCGACTCCGATGACCAGGCGCAGCGGCCTTGCCGTGGGGCGGTGTGCGAGCGCCTCCACGAGATCCTGTCCCAGCCCGAAGATCTCGTCCGCATAGCTGTAGACGAGGCGACCGATTTCCGTCGGAACCAGCCTGCGCCCCGACTTGGCGAGCAGCTTCTCACCCAGCCGCTCCTCGAGCGTTCGCAGCTGGGCGCTGATCGTTGGCGGTGAAAGCGCCAGCTCCTCGCACGCTTGCCTCAGGCTGCCGGTGCGCACGACGGACCAGAAATAGAGCAGGTGCTGATAATTCAGCCGTCGGATTGTCATTATCCAGTGGGTCTCCGGTGCAGCGCGCCGCGGCTTCCCCAGCCCGCCGATTCGTTAGATCAGATGGAATCTTCCGCTCCATTATTTCTAATTGTCCGAAAGCCTACGCCATTGTAAAAGGAACTCAAGTCACCCAGGAACGGGGTGTCAGCGTCACGCTGGCGGCGTCTTCGGGCCAGCGGCTCATGGCATAGAGCGCTCCCATGACACGTCGTCCGGAAATTGACGCTTTTCGCGGCGTACTCCTGCTGGTGATGGCACTGACGCACCTCCCGACGAGGGCGAGCGAATATGCCAATCAGGCCCTGGGTTTCGTATCGGCCGCCGAAGGGTTCGTATTCCTGTCAGCCTTCGTCGCGAGCTCCGTTTACTCGCGCCTGCTGCGTGATCAGGGGCCACGGGAAGCGCGCCGGCGAGCCGGGCTACGCGCAGTCAGACTCTATGGCTGTCATCTTGCGCTCCTGTCGTTCACCTTCACCGTAGGGGCGGCCTTGGCGACCCACATGGGCCGTCCGGCGTTGTTGAACCTGTTGTCGTTCTATTTTTCAGAGCCGGTCTGGGCGCTGCCCAGCGCGGTGGTGTTGCTTTACCAGCCCCCTCTGCTGGACATTCTGCCGATGTACGTCGTATTCGTCGCGCTCACGCCATGGGCGCTCGAGATCGCACAGAACCGCGGCTGGTGGAGGCTCCTGGGGCTGTCGGCGGCGCTGTGGCTGGCCGCGCAACTCGGCGCGGGCACCTTCGTGTATGAAAAGCTTTCTCTTGCGATCGGTTGGCCGGTGCCACCCGAGGCGCTCGGCGCTTTCGACTGGCTTGCCTGGCAGTTGCTGTGGGTCATGGGGCTGTGCTGCGGAGCGAATCCCGGCAAGGTGACCCCGTCGCTGCCGGCGGTTCCGAGCAGTCGGTATATCATCGGCGTCGCACTGGCCGCCGCCGTGTTTTTCTTTGCGTGGCGCCATCAATTCGGCGGGCGTTGGTTCGGCCTTGGCGATGAGCCCAGGGTACTGGACAAGTGGCATCTCGGTCCGCTGCGGCTGGTGAACTTCGCCGCCTGGGCGATTCTCACGAGCACCCTGGTGCTGCCCGTCTTCGCCCGGTTGCGCGTTGGCACGTTGTCACTGCTCGGCCGGGCGTCGCTTCCGGTCTTTGTGACACACCTGCTCGTGTGCATTACGAGTCTCGGAGTGGTCGTTGACGGGGCGGGCTCGCTCAGGCTTGCCCAGGAGATTGGCGTTCTCGCCGCGTCGTTGGCTTCGATGCTGTTCGTTGCCTGGCGTCATCGGTTCGAATAACACTAAGTGACGGGCTGAATAATTCTAATTGATCAAACAGCAAGCCGGACGCACCATGGCCTCAGTAGGGGCAGATAACAGAGTTTCTCCGTAACCGGCGGATCTGTCTCGAAGCGGCGGCACCCAGCCGCTCGCCTACTGAAGGAGAGCAGCGATGCGGGATCGTCCCATTGTGATAACGGAATCGGATGCGGCTACGTTGCGGCGGATGCTCGCGGTGCGGGCCGGCTCGGAACGCGACCAGGAGCATCTGCAGGAGTTGCGCCTGGAGTTGGAGCGGGCCCTCGTGCTCGCGCCCGAGCAGGTGCCCGCGGATGTGATCACCATGCGCGCGCGCGTTCGCGTGCTGGACCTGATCAGCCGAGAGCGGCGGGAGTTCGTGCTCGTGTATCCCGCCGAGGCGGACCTCAGTGCGGGTCGCGTTTCGGTGCTCGCACCCCTTGGGACCGCGCTTCTCGGCTATCGGGAAGGTGACGAGGTGGAATGGGTCATGCCCGGGGGCTTGCGCAGGTTGCAGGTCGAACGGGTATTCCAACCTGCTGAACCGGTGCGTCGCGCCGCTCGGGAGGATTTGGCCGCCGCAGCCGTAGGCTGAGTGGAACGGGAAAGCCGGCGGCATGGGGTTCTGGCGGGACTGCCGCATAGATTCAACCGGTGTCGGCCGAAGGACTCAACACGGCGGGAAGGCGGGCAGCGAGATGAAAATTCTGTGTGCGACCGATTTGTTGCGAAAGAGCGAGGCCGCAATCGACCGAGCGGCGATGCTTGCCCACGCCCTGGGTGCGGACCTTTCGCTCGTGCATGTGGTGCCGTGGTCGGCTGACGAGGAGGCGCTCGAGCGAAGGGCTCAGCGAGCGCGGACAGTAATGACCCGCTTTCGGCTTCCGCTGGGGAATCCGAGCCCTGCTCCCAACGTCTTGCTGCGAACCGGCAACCCCGCCGCGGAGGTGGTCGCGATCTTGCAGGACATCAGGCCAGATCTCCTTGTGCTGGGCCCGCACGACAGAGATTGCGTGGCTGACGCGCTCTCCGGCTCCATCGTGGAGAAGATTCTCGGGTCGCGCTCCTGTCCGGTTCTCGTTGTGCGGCACGAGCCCGCGACTGCGTATCGAAATGTCCTGCTCGCCCTCGATCTTTCTCCGGTCTCGGAGGAGGTGGTGGAAGCGGCCGAATCCCTGGTGTTGACGGGCAAAGCGACCGCATCGGTGCTTCACGCATTCGAGCCGCGCTATGCGGGGCTGTCCGGCCATGTTCGGCCCGATTTGGACAGCGTTGGCGCGGCCAATTCCCCGGAGCGCCGTGAAGCGGAGTGTGCGGCGAAGAGTCTGCTCGCTCGCTGCAGCAAGGAGTCGGATCGCTACGACTTGATTCTTTCATCCGCGTTTCCAGCGGAGGCGATCATGCTGGCGGCCAGGCGCAAGCAGCCCGACCTGCTGGTGATGGGGACGAGCGGGCGCGGGCGCATTCTGCGAGGATTGCTCGGCAGCGTTGCCCATCGAGTGCTGAGAGGGTTGACCTGTGATGTCCTGTTGGTTCCGCGAAGGGTGACTGGTTGCCGAGCACCAGCCCAACGTAGATCGACCCGGCCCGCGCGCTCCGAGGTCGAAGAGCCCCGTCCCCCGACGATGCCGATTGCCGGCCCGAATCAGTCTTGCGGCATATCCGGTATCGAGACTTGCCGTGCGATCTCGATGGGCGGGGCGTCGGTCAGGAAGGGCCGCAACTTGACGACGAAATCCCACGCCATCAGCAGTGCGCCGGCGGCAAACACGACGTCGCCCGGCAGGCGCATCCATTGCCACAGGAGTGTCTTCGCATAGAACTCCGTGCTGCGCGCGTAGGCCAGGCCGTGCTCGAATACCGCATCGAGCTGCGGCCAGCCGATCGGGAAGAAGTTGAGGACGATCCACAGCACGAGGCCGATGTTGTAGAGCCAGAACGCCCACAGGCCGGCGCGCTCGCTGAAACGAGCCCGTTCTCCGGCCGCGTAGCGCAGGCAGAAATAGACGAGGCCGATGGCCAGCAGCCCGAATGCCCCGAAGAGCGCCGTGTGCGCATGGTTGAGCGTGAGGAAGGTGCCGTGCTCATAGTAGTTGACCAGCGGGGCGTTCAACGTGCCGCCGCCAAAGACGCCGGCGCCGACGAAATTCCAGAACGCCGCGCCGATGATGTAGACGTAGGCCAGCCGGTACCGGAATTGCTCCTGGCGGCGGATCAGGCGGTAGTGATTGATCGCCTCGATGATGAGGAGTACCAGGGGCAACACCTCGATGAAGGAGAACATGCTGCCCATCGGCACCCACATGCTCGGGCCGCCGGCCCAGTACAGGTGATGACCGGTGCCGACGACCCCGCCCAGGAAGATCAGGATCAGCTCGAAGTACACGGCGCGCTCGGCGAGCCTGCGCGAGACGAGTCCCGTTGCCATTAGCAGATAGGCGCTCATCGCGGCCGCGAAGAACTCGAACGACTGCTCGACCCACAGGTGTACGACCCACCAGCGCCAGAAGTCCGTGAGCGTGAAGGACTTCTCGATGCCGGTGAGAGGAATCATCCCGAAGGCGTAGAGCAGCGCGATGTTGAGCGTAGCGGCCCAGATCAGGTTCTCCAGGCGGATGGCGCCGGACCAGAACTGGCGGGTGGCCTGCCGCAACGCCGCTCCCGTCGGCCACAGCGCGCGGAACACCAACACGCTCCAGAGCAGGAGTCCCACGAAGAAGCCGATCTGCCAGAACCGCCCGAGCTGGATATAGGACAGCCCCTGGTTGCCGAACCAGAACCAGCCGTTTTGGATGTGGCCCATGATGCCGAGGTAGTTTCCGAGAAGGGCTCCGGCGACCACGATCAGCGTCACCCAGAACAGGAAGCTCACCAACACGCCCTGGCCGCGCGCCTCCTTCCCTCCGGCGATGGCCGGCGCCAGAAACAGCCCCGCTCCGATCCACGACACGCCGATCCAGACGATGGGCGACTGGGTGTGGACGTCTCGCAGAAAGTTGAAGGGCAGATAGTGGTTGATATCGATGCCGTAGAAGCTCGTCCGATCGTAGTAGGAGTGCGCCATGATCGTCCCCGCGGCGATCTGCAGCAGCAGCACGGCCGCTACGACCAGGAAATACTTGCCGATCCGGCGTTGACTCGGCGTCAGCGGGCCGAAGCGAGCCAACACGGGGTCCATCGGCGCCACGTCGGGGTCGTTCAGGAAGTATTCGTAGACGAACAGCACGACGCCGAACATCAGGAACGTGAAGCAGAAGCTCATCCACGTCCACCGGAAAGTGTTGGTGGTGGGCGTGTTGCCGATCAGCGGCTCGTAGGGCCAGTTCTCCGTCCACGATCCATCATGACCCGGGCGGCGGGCGACCGTGGTCAACGCGGAGTAGATGAGGAAATCGGCCGTGTGCAGGGCATCCTGCGGTGTCAGGCTGTACGCGGGCGTCCAACCCTTGTCGAGATCGACAGTGGTGAGACTCGGCGGAATTTCCTTCTGCAACTCGGTGATCGCGCCGGCCAGCTCAGCGGGAATGCGCGCGTCGGTTGACGTAAGGTCGACCCGCTGCAACTGTACGCGCATGGCCGAGGTGACGGCGGCTTGTTGATCCGCAGAGAGATCCTTGAACGCGGTACCGAAGCGCGCTTTGGCGATGCGCTCCTGAGTGAGGGTCGCGAGTCGCACCACCGTGCTCGCCGTGTAGTCCTCGCCGTAGTAGGAGCCCATGCCGTACAGGCTGCCGTAGTCCATGAGGTCGGCCTTCTGGAAGCCGCCTTTCCCTGCCACGACATCTTCTTGAGTAAAGAGCACGGTCCCGTTGGCGTCCAACAGTCTCTCGGGCTGTGGTGGAGCCAGGCGGTATGTGCTGACGGTAGCCCATCCCATGAGGGCAAACGTAATGACCGCTACGGCGAGCAACACCCATTTGAGAACGTTGCTGACAGGGTCGTGGAGGGGCGAGTGTTCGTGCACTGTCTCGGTGATCATGATGATGACTCCGCAGTCAGCCCGGCTTCCCGTCGGCTCGTGGGCTCGTCAGGATGGGTGCATATACCCGAAGAAACAGTCCAAATGCAATTGTCCAGAGCGCCGCCGCCAGCACCACTACCGACGGATAAGCGAGCGGGAGCACGGCGGGGCCGAACACCCTGACAGCGGCGGCGGCCGTCAGGAAACCGTACGCCCAAGCTGTGGGACGGCTGACTACCAGGAAGCGGCCGGTGTGGCCGAGCGAGGCCCGGGTCATCACGGCCAGGATCATGGTGGCCGCGGCTCCGATGGTGAGCGCGTGCAAATAGAATGCCGCGAAGGCGAGCCCCGTCAGGAGCGCAATCGCTTTGAGCGCGAATCCAAGGGGGAGCCAGAGATAGCCCAGATGGAGCACCCAGAGGATGGGGGCACGAAGGGTACGGATACCCTGCCACCTCGCGAGCCTGACGAGTTGGATCACGGCGGTTGCTGCCGCGGCTACGCCGGCGGCGGCGCTGTCCGGTCTCCAGAGATCGATGACCGTAACGGCGAGCATGGCGCCGACCGCCAATGGAGTCAGCGCGCGCCAAGCGGGCGCCGCATTCGAAACGCCCTTTTGTTTGAGCACCGCGCTCGTGAAGGCCGGAATGATCCGGCCGCCGATCACGGTGATGAGGAGCAGTACGATGTCGATGCCGACGAGGAGCGCACGCCGCGCAAGCGCCGCATCCGCATCAAATACACCCCGATAGAAAGCGATGTCCGTCGCCCAGAGAGTGGTCAGGACCACGAGCAGCATCACGTTACGGTTGCGCGCTCGGATCAACGGCGGCAACACGAAGGTCGCAAGGGCCGGCAGGAACAGCAGATCGAGCGCCGCCACCACAGGCATGGGCCAGAGGGACGATGTCGCAATGGCCACGCGGCCCAGCACCCACAGTGTCGCGAGCAGCAGCAGCGGCCAGCCGGCGAAGCCGCGCTCACCGGTCCAGCTCGGCACTGCAGTGAGCAGGAACCCGGCGATCGCCGCGGCGATGAAGCCAAAGAGCATCTCGTGCCCGTGCCAGAGAGTCGGCGGCCAGGCGGTCCCCAGTGGCCACCCCCAAGCCACTGCCCCCGCCCACCAGGGGATGAGCAGAGCAGCCAGCCCGGCCCCCAGGAAGAAGGGTCGGAACCCATAGCCCAGGATCGGCAGCAACGGTCTGTTCATCGCTCACCGGTCGGTTCGAGAGTCGTGGCCGCGGGATGGGGCGACACACCCGCGGGCGGATTGCTTTGGCGGCAGTCTTGCGCCTTGGCGGCCGGCGGTCTTTGCGCTGGCGCAAAGTGTCCCATCAGGGCGAGCCGGGCCGCTACACTTGCGGCGTGAATGCCGCACCGCACGCTGCTGTGATCGCCGAGCAACTCGCCGGCGCGGACCTGTTTGCCGGTCTGCCTACCGAAGCGCTCACGGAGGTTGTCGGGCTCGGCCGGGTCGAGGCGCTCAAGAGGGGCACGATTCTCTTTGCCCAAGGGGGGCCGGCAGAGCGCTGCCACGCCTTGATCGCCGGGCGGGTGCGAATCGCGCAGTCGGGAGCGGAAGGCGGCCGGGTGATCGTCCGTTTCGTGGGTCCGGGGGACACCTTCGGAACGGTGGCGTTGTTTACGGACCGCCGTTATCCCGCGGAAGCGACGGCCGTGATCGATTCCATCGAAATCAGTTGGCCCGAGCCGACGCTCCTGGCGCTCATCCAACGGTATCCCCGGATCGCGCTCAATCTGGTGAGTATCGTGGGGGCACGGTTGTGCGAGGTTCAGGAGCGGCTGCGCGAGGTCGCCACGCAGCGGGTGGATCAACGCATAGCGCACGCTCTGTTGCGTTTGGTCGATCGCCGTGGCCTGGCGGACAAAGAGTGTGCCGCGATCGAGTTTCCGCTCACCCGGCAGGACCTGGCCGAAATGTGCGGCGCGACGCTCTATACGGTCAGCCGCGTGCTGACGGCCTGGGAGAAAGCGGGCCTGATCACGAGCCGGCGCAGGCAGCTCGCCATTCACAAGTTTCCCGAGATCCGGCGACTGGCTGGTGAGGTGTGAGTCCAGGGGCCGCATGATCAGTCTTCCAGATCGGGCATGTCCGGTATCGAGAATCGATCCCGGTGCAACAGCAGCTCATCGCGGTGCAGTTGCGCCAGGCGCATGAGGGCGCGCTCGCCTTTCCCGGTCAACTGCACGTACACGGCGCGACGGTCTTCCTCACTGGCGAGGCGCTCCACGAGTCCCGCTTTCTCGCACCGGGTCACGAGCGCGACCACGCCATGGTGCTGTGCCTGCATGCGCTCCGCCAGCTCGCCAATCGTCGCCCGCTCCCGGCCCGGATAGCCCTTCACCTGCAGCATCAGCTGATACTGCAGGGGAGTCAGTCCTTGCCGGCGCGTGACCTCCTCGCTATAGCGCAGGAAGCGCCGTAGCTGGTAGCGGAAATTGGCCAGCACCTCGTACTGCCGCTTCGTGACCCGCAGCTCGTCCGGTTTCACGGTCTTGGGACCCAAATAGCCAAACTGAATATCTCCAGATCGATTCGCGCTTATTTATATCACAATGTGAGGTGATAACATCACCGCGCTCGCTCTCGGGCTCACAGGAGACGCTCATGACACTTCAGCTTGGCGACACCGCGCCGGATTTCCGCGCGACCACCACCGCAGGTCCCATCCAGTTTCACGAATGGCTGGGCAACTCGTGGGGCGTGCTCTTCTCGCACCCGAAGGACTTCACGCCGGTGTGCACGACGGAGCTCGGCTACACCGAGCGGCTGCGGCCGGAGTTTGCCAAGCGCAATGTCAAGGTCATCGGGCTTTCGGTCGACTCCGTGGCCGATCACGAGCGTTGGTCCGATGACATCGAGGCAACGCAAGGTGCCCGGCCGAAGTTCCCGATGATCGGTGACGCGGACCGCGCGATCGCGCAGCTCTACGGCATGCTGCACCCGAAAGCGAGCGAGACGGCCACGGTACGCTCGGTTTTCATCATCGACCCGGCGAAGAGAATCCGCCTGATACTGACTTACCCGGCCAGCACGGGACGCAACTTCGATGAGATTCTGCGCGTGATCGATTCGCTGCAGTTGACGGACCAGTACAAGGTCGCGACACCCGTGAACTGGAGAAATGGCGACGACGTCATCATCGTGCCTTCCGTCAAGAACGATGAGGCGAAGAAGCTGTTTCCGGGCGGCTGGAACGAGCAGCGCCCGTACCTGCGGCTGGTGAAACAACCCAAGACGCAATGACCCGCTCGATCCGGTGGTGAGGCGATGACCGGCCAACCGCTTCCCGCCGACGTCTGGGCGGTGGCACCCCTCAATCCGTCCCTGGCCGCGGAGACGCGCGCCTTGGTTGCTCGACTCGACTCGGCTCAGCGCCTGTGGTTGAGCGGATATCTTGCAGGCTCCGCGGTGCCGGCCGCTCCCGCCGCGGCCGCCGTGCCGGAACCTGTCCGGCCTTTGGCAACCATCCTGTACGGGACTCAGACCGGCAACGCAGAGCGTCTCGGGAAACGACTGGGAGAGGTGTTGGCCGAGCGCGGCATCCCGTATTCGCGCTTGGATATGATGGATTGCCGTCCATCGCATCTGGCGGATGCGCAGACGCTGCTGGTCATTGTGAGCACGCAGGGAGAGGGC
>DASZVD010000008.1:0-3259 GCA_035547375.1 Steroidobacteraceae bacterium | reverse complement strand
ATGGAAAGGGAGGATTCCAGCTCATAGGCGATCCTCAAGGTTGCCCGCGCACGCTGAAATCGGCAGGTGATCTCCTGGTGTATGTGCGCGTGAAGCAACTTGGATGGCAGGATCATCGGCTCGTTCGAGAGATCTTTGATCGATACGTCCGCTCGAGTGGCCAGTCTGTGAGTAGCCGGCAGCACCGCAATCAAAGGCTCACGAATCAGTTCCTTGATGTCGAACTGGTCTGCAGGCACAGGTAGCCACACCACCCCCAGATCCAGCTCCTCACGCTGCAGTCCTTCCAGCTGCTGCGGCATGTTCAGCGCGTGAAACGTCAGCTGCACGCTCGGGCGGGCGCGTTGATACTGCGGAACGACCCGAGGAAATACGAGAAATCCTGCTGGCGCGTTGTAGCCGATCGAAAGGTGCCCAATCTCACCGTTGCCCGCCTCGCGCGCGAGCACGATGGCGCGTTTTGCAGCCGCCAATGTTTCGCGTGCCTTCTCCAACAATACCTGCCCAGCCTCGGTGAGCTTCACCCCTCGCGCCTGGCGCACGAACAGGTCGGTGCCGATTTCCTCCTCGAGCTTGCGAATCTGCACGCTGAGCGGCGGCGGCGCAATGTGCAGGTGTTCGGCTGCCCTTTTGAAACTCAGTTCTTCCGCCACCGCCACGAAATACCGTAGGTGCCGCAGCTCCATGAGCATTACTCCAGCAGATCATTTGAGTACGAATCCGATCATGGAGGAATCGCTCTTCTCGGTCCATTCCAGGTTCTGGCGGCTCCTTCATGGCTGATCCGTTCATTGGACTTGGACCGGGGCAGGACGCGCTTGCGGGGCCTCTGGGCCCGCGTACCTTGGGATGTCACCGCCCCGTCAACGTCGTTACCGGACCAGATCCTCGATGGCTCGAAGTACACCGTCGACTTCATCGATCGTGTTGTAGTGCGCCAGCCCGATGCGCAAAACGCCATCGTCCTCATCGAGGCCCAGCGATCGCGCAGGTTCGTATGCGTAGTTGTGGCCTGACCAGACGCAGAACCGGCGTTTACCCAGCGCCTCTGCGAGGGATTGCGAGCGATGGCGCGGGTGCGTGAACGATACTGTCGGCACGCGATCGGAGAACCGTGCGGGGTCGACGATTCCGCGGATCGAGACTCCAGGGAGCGAGTGCAGCCCGTCTATGAGCCGGGTCATCAGCGGCAGCTCGTAGGCGGTCGCCGCCTGGTAGGCTGCGCGGATCAGGGAGCGGCGGTCTCCGGTGCCGCCGGCGGACGTGCCGAGCCACTCGAAATACTCAACAGCAGCCGCGAGGCCGGCTATCAACTCCGTCTGCGGAGTGCCGATTTCGTGGCGTGAGGGCAGTGAGCGTGATGCGCAACGAACGGCATAAGGGAAAAGATCCGCCAGCAGTGGCTCACGACCCCACAGAACGCCCAGGTGGGGGCCAAAGAACTTGTAGGATGAGCACGCGAGAAAGTCGCAGCCGAGCGCACGCACGTCGACCGCGTCATGCGGCGTGAACTGTACCGCATCGACATACACCAGCGCGCCGGCCTGCCTGGCGTACCGGGTCAGCGTCGCTACCGGGTTGATGGAGCCCGTCATGTTGCTCGCATAGTTGAGCGCCAGGAGGCGAGTCTTGCCCGATAGCAGCGGCAACAGGTCCTCGGCCTCGATTCTCCAGGTCTCTTGATTGAACGGAAGCCAGCGGATCACGATTCCGCGCTCTTCGGCGGCCAGCAGCCAAGGCGAGATATTCCCTTCGTGATCGAGGCGCGTCACGATGATCTCGTCGCCGGGGCCCCAGCTGCGGCATAGCGAGCGAGCCATCTGGAACGTCAGCATCGTCATCGACTGTCCGATCACGATCTCTCGGCCCGATGACGCGCCAAGCAACGTGGCCGCGGCTGCGTGAGCCCGCTCGTTGATCGCGTCGGCTTCGCGCGAGGCCTCGAAATAGCCGCCCAGATTGCTGGCCGCACAGGACATGGCCCGGCTGACCGCGGCAATGACGCGCCGTGGGACTTGCGTGCCTCCCGGATTGTCCAGAAAGACGGCCTTTCCCGACAGGGCCGGAAATTCCGCGCGCACTGCGGCGATGGGGAAGTCGGCCATATGAGCTCCTACCATACGCCACCCTGCGCAACTGTTATCGCCTCGCCGTTCACCCCTGCGGCAGCATCGCTGCAGAGGAACACAATGACCTCGGCGACTTCACGTGGTTCCAGGACACGATTCCGGGGGTACAGAGCGGCGCGCTCGCGCCATACCTGCTCGGTGCTGACAGCCCGTCGCTGGGCCTCCGTCCTCGCCGATCGCTCGGCCATCTCGGTTCGCACCCATCCGGGCAGCACGGCGTTGGACGTAACTCCAAATGGCCCTGCATCCTGGGCGACCGCCCGCGCGAGCCCGATAACGCCGTGCTTCGAAGCGGTGTATGCGCTGCCGGAGCGCTCGGCCTTCTCGCCGGCCGTCGAGCTCGTGAATACAACCCGGCCGAAGCCGCGCTTGCACATTCCCCCCACAGTCAGTCGCGCCAGCTCGAACGGCCCGTCGAGGTTGATGCGCATCGTCTCGCGCCAAGTCGCAGGATCCTGCTCCCACACGAGGCGCTCATGAGCCGAGCCGATTCCGTGGTTTGCGACCAGGAGGTCGACCGGCCCCAGCCGTCGCTCGGTTTCGGCAACCGCCAACGCACAGCCTTCCGGCGTCCCGAGATCGGCCACGACATATTCGAGGCCAACCGCCGCCAGTTCCGCTGCGCTACGCGATACGATCATCACGCGCGCTCCCGCCTCTGACAGCAGGAGCGCCGCCTCGCGCCCAATCCCCCTGGCGCCGCCCGTAACCATTGCCACACGTCCGTTCATCCTCTGAGCTCCGGTACTTGGACTGACGGAATCATCCCATGCCTCGATCTTCAGGGTAAGCGCGGACGAGCAAGGGGTTCGTTACGCGACGGCCTCCACTCCCAGGATGGGAAGGCAAGCTGGGCAATGGAATGGCCGGAGAAATAAAGGGCAGGCGGCTCCGTTCTCCATCCACCCCGATGGTGGGCGTGTCGCGATTCGCCACTCCAAGAGTGTTCCACAACGAGTCAATTTGGAGGCCGATCGCAGAGGCGCCGTGGAGTCTGGTTGCGCGGCAAAACGACGAGGTCTAGCATTTCCCGCGGAGATGGCATTCCTCCGCGTAAAGAAACCGCCGCAAAGGCTAATGATGCCTACACGACCTCGACCGATTGGGGACTGTAGGAACGCGAGTGGAAG
>DASZVD010000007.1:0-4580 GCA_035547375.1 Steroidobacteraceae bacterium | reverse complement strand
GCTCGATGAGCCATGCCGCCATCGTAGCGCGCGAGTATGGCTTGCCGGCGGTCGTGGGCACGGGCAACGCCACCTCACGGATCAAGGATGGCCAGCGAATCAGGGTCGACGGCGCGCGCGGAGTCGTCACCCTGCTGCAGTAGGTATCCCAGATGAGCTCAGTCGAGATCGTTGGCTGGTTCGCCGACATCGGCCTCGAAGACCGGCCGCACGTGGGCGGCAAGGGGGGCAGCCTGGGCGAGCTGCAGCGCGCGGGCATCGAGGTTCCTCCCGGCTTCGTCGTAAAGACGAGCGCCTTTGAGCGCTTCATCCGCGCTCTCGAGCGCGAGGCTCCCATTCGTGCCCGCATCGAGTCCTTGGATGTCGACGATCTCGCCGCGGCGACCGCGTGTTGCGGGAAATTGCGCGAGCGTGTCGAGTCGAGTGCCCTGCCGGAGGATGTGCTGGCGGAGATCACGACCGCCCACACCGCGCTTTGTGGTGGCGGGCACGTTCCTGTAGCCGTGCGTTCGTCGGCCACCACGGAGGATGCAAGCGATGCCAGCTTCGCTGGGTTGCAGGACACCTTCTTGTGGGTGACGACGCTCGCCGAGACATTGAAGAAAGTACGGGCGTGCTGGGCGAGCCTGTACTCTCTCGAATCCGTTACGTATCGCCGCAGGCGGGGCGTCCCGGAAGAGGGCGTCGCGATGGCGGTCGTCGTTCAACAGATGGTTGATGCGCGCACCGCGGGTGTCATGTTCACGCGCAGTCCGCTGACTGGCGACCGCTCTGTGATCACTGTCGAAGGCGCCTGGGGTTTGGGATCCGCTGTCGTCGGCGGCGAGGTCACACCCGATCGGTGGGTGATGGGCAAGGTGACGGGCGAGATTACCGTGCGCGAGATCTCGGAGAAGCTCATCCGCCATTCGCCATCGCCCGGCGGCGGCACGGAGGTTGTAACCCTCTCGGAAGAGCAGCGTCGTGCCGCTTGCCTGACCGATGAGGAGCTGCAGGCCCTGCGCGCCATCGGCCGCAAGGTTGAGCGCCACTATGGTTGTGCCCAGGACATCGAATGGGCCGTGGCGGCGGGCACGAGCCAGATTCTCTTGCTGCAGAGCCGTCCCGAGACGGTGTGGTCGAGGAAGGAGACCGCCCCGGTTGCCCGTCCTGCCAGCGATCCGCTGTCGCACGTCATGTCCATTTTTGGAGGTCAACGGTGAGTCTGACGGCGGCAGAGGTGGCGGAAATCGTCAAGCTGGTCGAGCAGTCGAGCTTCGATGAGCTGACGTTGGAGATCGACGGCCTCAAGCTCAGCTTGCGGCGCAATGGCGCCGGCTCCTTTGCCGCAGCCAGCCCGGCCCTTGTCCCGGTGCTGGATCCCAACATCGTGACGGATGAACAAAACACCGTGACGGCATCTCCTAACACCGTGACGGCGACCACTAACATCGTGACGCCGACCCCTAACATCGTGACGGCGGACCCCGCCACCCACGAAGTCCGCTCGCCGCTGCTCGGCACTTTCTATCGTGCGCCGAAGCCGGGCGCCGCGCCGTTCGTGGAGGTGGGTACCGTGGTTGAAGAAGACACGGTCGTCGCCATCATCGAGGTGATGAAGCTGATGAATACCGTGCGGGCCGGTGTGCGTGGCACGGTGACCGAGGTCCTGGTGAGCGACGGGGTGCTGGTGGAATTCGATCAATCGCTCATGCGCGTGCGCAAGTCGGGTTGACTCGTGGCGATTCGACGCATTCTGATTGCAAATCGTGGCGAGATTGCGGCACGCATCATCCGGACCTGCCGACGGCTGGAGATCGAGACCGTGCTGGCAGCCTCGCTCGCGGATCGCGACAGCGTGCCGGCGCGGCTCGCCGATCGTGTCGTCTGCGTAGGCCCGGCGCGCCCCACCGAGAGTTATTTGAACGTCTCTGCAGTGGTTCACGCTGCACTGGGTACGAAGTCGGATGCCATTCATCCCGGGTATGGCTTTCTGTCCGAGCGCGCGGCGCTCGCGTCGCTGTGTGAAACGGAAAGGGTGATCTTCATCGGGCCGACGGCTGCACAAATCGATGCCGTCGGAGACAAGCTGCGGGCGCGAGCCGAAGCCATTGCGGCCGATGTTCCGGTGGTGCCGGGAGGGGCCATCGCGTCGGCCGCTCAGGCGAGGCAGCTGGCCGAAGAGATCGGATTTCCGCTCCTCGTGAAGGCCGTGGGCGGAGGCGGCGGGCGAGGCATGAAGCGAGTGGAGCGCCTGCAGGACCTGCCCGCGGCCGTGGAGCTGGCTTCCGCCGAAGCTGGAGCGGCGTTCGGCGATGCGCGGGTCTACGTGGAGAGATTTGTCGATAGGGGGCGTCACGTCGAGGTACAGATACTCGGCGATGGTCGCGGCGGCGTCATTCATCTCGGAGAGCGTGATTGCTCCGTGCAGCGTCGCTATCAGAAGCTCATCGAGGAAACACCGGCGCCCGGCCTGTCGGACAGGTTGCGTCGCGAGCTGAGAGAAGCGGCCGTCAGGTTCGCTGAGCGCCTCACCTACCGCGGTGCGGGAACGGTTGAGTTTCTCGTCGACGGCGAGCGCGATGCATTCTACTTCCTGGAGATGAATGCCCGCATCCAGGTCGAGCATCCCGTGACGGAAGCCGTGACGGGCATCGACCTGGTTGCCGAGCAAATCGCCGTGGCCGGCGGCAGCGGTCTGCGACTCCAACAATCCGACATTCGCCTCGATGGGTGCGCGATCGAGTGCCGGGTCAATGCCGAAGACCCGGCCAACGATTTCCGCCCGAGCCCGGGGCAGGTCCGGGAGGCCTCGTGGCCGGCGGGGGCCGGCATTCGCGTGGACACCCACATCGAGACCGGCTCACGGGTTCCGCCGTTCTATGACTCGTTGATGGCGAAGATCATCGCCCACGCTGCCGATCGCAAGGCTGCCCTGGGGCTGCTGAGTACCGCGATCGCGGCCACCCGTATCGACGGTGTCTCGACCAACCTGTCCTTTCAGCAAGAGGTTCTGACGAGTCCGGAGTTTCAGCGCGGGGGAGTCGATACGGGATTCGTGGGCCGCCTGCTCGACGCACGGCGGTCCGAAGAAGCGACATACCAGGGCTTAGGGGCGATATACCGTGGCTGACGTACAACTCGTCGAGACTTCATTGCGAGACGGCAATCAGTGCCTCTGGGCCGCGCTCGGAGTCGATACGGCCCGGACATTGGCCATTGCACCGGTCATGGACCGCGTGGGATTCAAAGCCATCGACTTCACGACGTCGACTCACATGGGGGTTGCCGTTCGGTACAAGAAGGAAGATCCGTGGGAGCGCATCAGGCTGATGGCGGCTGCGACGCCCAACACGCCCCTGCAGTTCATGTCGACGGGCTTCCGGTTCATCTCCTGGGAAACCGCAAGCCCCGAGTTCATGGCGCTGGCGTTCAGCACCCTCGCGCGTAACGGTATCCGGCGCTTTTGTCTGGCGGACCCGGCAAACGACGCCGAGTCCAATATCGCTTGTGCGCGGATGGTCAAGCAGGGCGGCGGCGAGTACGTCATCGCGGCGCTGGTGTTTACCTTGAGCCCGGTGCATGACGACGCTCACTACGTTGAGCGGGCGCGCAAGCTCGCGGCGTGTCCTGACATTGATGCGCTGTATATCAAGGACCCCGGCGGACTGCTGTCGGCCGGTCGCGCCCGGACTCTGATTCCCGCCATCACGGCGGCGATCGGCAACAAGGCTCTGGAGCTGCACGCTCATTGCACGATTGGTCTTGCAGAGCATGCCTACATGGATGCGCCGGATTACGGAGTGAGCGCACTGCAGTGTGCGTCGGGTGGAGCCGCTGACGGCACCTCGAATCCTCCCTCCGTCCGGGTCGTTTCGAATCTTCGCGCGTTGGGGCACACGGTGCGCATCGATGACGAGGCGCTGGCGGAGGTCGATCGTTACTTCACTTCGCTTGCGCAAGCCGA
Source organism: Steroidobacteraceae bacterium (assembly GCA_035547375.1). GTDB lineage: Bacteria > Pseudomonadota > Gammaproteobacteria > Steroidobacterales > Steroidobacteraceae > 13-2-20CM-66-19. Next base: position 634 of record DASZVD010000007.1, on the reverse strand, counting down.
AGGGTTGCCCGTCGGCAGCCCGCAGGCGTTCGATGCGGCGTATCTGCGCCATCAACTTCCCGGCGGCATGGTGGGGACGATGCGGCGACAGCTCGCCGAGAGTCGTCTGTCACATCTCGAAGGAGCCGTGATCGAGGAGCTGGGCAGGGTGAGAGAGGAGTTGGGGTGGCCGATAGTGATGACTCCCTTTGCGCAGATCGTCATGACACAGGCGGTCATGAACGTCACCCGCCGGGAGCGTTACCAAGTCATTCCGGACGAGGCGATCCGCTATGCGATCGGGCGTTTCGGCAAGCCGAATGTGCCGATCGATCCCAAAGTCATGGAGCGCATCGAGTCCCTGCCGCGCACGCGCGAGTTGCGCGCTGAGCCGCACATGGCTCCTCTCGCGGAATTGCGTCGTAGAGTGGGAGAAAGCCTGACGGACGAGGAGTTCCTGCTCCGCGCGACGATGCCGGCCGGCCAGGTGGACGCCATGCGCGCCGCAGGTCCCGCGGCGCGTCACTACAACCCGCAGTCGCGGCCGGTGATGAGCTTGATTCGAGAGCTGACGCGACGCCGTGACCTCACCGACATCGTCGTCGAAAAGCCCGGCTTCAAATTGCAGCTGCGCCGTAATGGCGGGGCAACGGTC
>DASZVD010000006.1:0-15825 GCA_035547375.1 Steroidobacteraceae bacterium | reverse complement strand
CGTACCCCATTCCCGCAACGATGGCGCGCTTGGGCCGCGCGCCGCGAACCATCATCCGCACGGTAGTGCGCGCGCCGAGAGAGTAGCCGCCGAGGTCGTAGTCCGTCAGGCCCAGATGCTCGACCAAGGCGAGTCCGTCGTCCGCGAGCACATCGCGAGGGTAGAACATGGGGTCGTGCGGCTTGGCGCTGTCACCGTGCCCGCGCAGGTCCGGCATGATCACCCTGTAGCCTCGCGCGGCAATCTTCGGGGCGTGGCCGTAGCGCACCCAGTTCACCATGGCGGTCGAGAAGTATCCGTGGATGAGGATCAGCGGACGGCCCGCGCCCAGCTCGCGATAGGCGAGCTCGAGGCCGTCGCGGCTGCGGAAACGGTGGATGGGGAGGTTTACGGTGGGATCTGCCATTCAGCTGCCTGTTTGCGCGGCATGTGCTTGCGGGCGCCGATCCCTATTGTCCGCATCTTCAGGTCGTTTGTCGTCCCGGTAACGCTTCACCCGGGCCGGCCGCGGCGGCATATGGTACGGTCCAGCCGAACTGGAGGGGGTTCAGGCGCCATGAACGCGACGACCGGCTCCGCGGGCTACCAGGTCATGCTGGCTACGCTCCTGAGCCTCAATTTCGGCATCGTCTTTTTCGACCGCAACGCGGCGAACTTTCTCATGCCCTTCATCCAGCCGGATCTCGGCCTGAACAACACCCAGGTCGGGCTGTTGGCGAGCGCCTTGTCGCTGACCTGGGCACTGGCGGCCTTCGGCATTGGAGTCGTCTCGGACAAAACGGGCTCACGCAAGGGGCTGCTCATTCTCGCCACCCTGGCCTTTTCCGTCTGCTCCTTCCTGACCGGCATCGCCTCCGGGTTCGCCCTGATGCTGGCGGCGCGTTTGCTCATGGGCGTGGCCGAGGGCGGCATCATGCCGATCAGCCAGGCGTTGATCGCGCTCGAAGTGGAGCCGCGTCACCGCGGGCTCGCCATGGGGGTCACGCAGAATTTCGGCTCGAATCTTCTCGGGTCGTTCGTCGCGCCGGTCGCGCTCGCCGCCTTCGCCGGCGCGTTCGGCTGGCGGCACGCATTCTTTCTCGCCGGCCTGCCGGGGTTGGTGACCGCGGTGCTGATCTGGTTTTTGGTTCGCGACGCCGCGCCTCACGGCAGCGCTGCATCGCGTGCCGCCGGGCTCCAGGCCGGTACATTGCGCGAAGCTCTCGCCGAACGGAATGTCCTCATCTGCGCGGGCATGGGTGCCCTCCTCGTGTCCTATCTCGTGGTGTGTTGGGCGTTCATGCCGCTCTATCTCACGCAGGTCCGCAAATACGACCCGCAGACCGCGAGTTGGTTGATGGGGACGCTCGGCATCTCGGCCACGGTCGGAGCGTTCGTGATCTCTTCGTTGTCCGATCGCTGGGGCCGTAAGCCGCTCCTGATCGCGATGCCGCTCATCGCAGTGATCCTGCCGCTGGGCGCCCTGTACTTCGACGGTTCCGTGTGGGGCCTGGCGGCTATTTTCTTTGTCGGTTGGGGGGTGAACGGCGTGTTTCCGCTCTTCATGGCGACCGTGCCGTCGGAGAGTGTGGCACCGCATCACCTGGCGGCGGCGCTCGGTATCTGCATGGGCACCGGTGAAATTCTCGGCGGCGTGCTCGCTCCCTCACTGGCGGGCAACCTCGCGGATCGCACCGGCCTGCAGGCTCCGTTGTGGGTGATGTTGGCCGTGGCCGTCGCGGGGGCACTCCTCGCACTAGGACTCCGGGAAACCGCACCGCGAGTGCTGGCGCGGCGGGGGGGCGGGGGACTTGAATGGGGTCCGCAGGGACCCCAGGAAGACCGATTGCCTCGATGATGAAGGTCGGCTGTTCAGATGAACTCCCCCGCAGGCCGGGCGCACCGCGTGCCCGTCGGCTGGGTTCATGCCGCGCTGGCGGTCGGTGGCTTTGCCATTGGCACGACCGAGTTCGCGACCATGAGCCTGCTTCCGTTCTTCGCTCATGATCTCGGGATCGATGCGCCTACCGCCGGACACGTGATCAGCGCCTACGCGCTGGGCGTCGTCGTCGGAGCTCCACTGATCGCTGTCCTGTCGGCGCGCATGGCGCGGCGGTCGCTGCTCATTCTCCTCATGAGCGTCTTCGCCGTGGCCAATGGGCTTTCGGCGCTGGCGCCCACCTATCACTGGATGCTGCTGTTCCGGTTCCTGAGCGGCCTGCCGCACGGTGCTTACTTCGGCATTGCCGCGCTCGTCGCCGCGTCACTCGTACCGATCGAGCGCAGAACGCAGGCCGTGGGGCGCGTGCTTCTGGGGCTGACGGTGGCCACGATCATCGGCGTGCCGCTGGCGAACTGGTTGGGACAGGCGGTCGGTTGGCGCTGGGGCTTCGCTCTCGTGGCTTTCCTGGCAGCCCTGACGGCCACCCTGGTGGCGCTCCTCGCGCCACGCGACCAGGTTGCCTCGGGCGCCGGTCCTCTGCGCGAGCTGGGCGCTCTGCGCAAGGGGCAGGTCTGGCTGACCCTCGCCACGGGAGCGATCGGCTTCGGTGGCCTGTTCGCCGTGTACACGTATCTCGCTTCCACGTTGATGGCGGTGACCGGGGTATCGGCGGCGACCGTGCCGTTTGCGCTGGCGGCTTTTGGGATCGGCATGACCGCGGGCAATCTCATCGCGCCCCGCTTCGCGGACCGGGCGCTGATGCCCACCGCCGGAGCATTGCTCGTTTGGTCGGCGGTCGCGCTCGCTCTCTATCCGCTCGCCGCGGGACACCTGTGGAGCATCATGCTGGACGTGATGGCGGTCGGTGTGGGTGGCGCGCTCGGCACCGTTCTCCAGACGCGGTTGATGGACGTGGCGGGCGATGCCCAGGCGCTCGCGGCGGCCCTAAACCACTCGGCCTTCAATTTCGCCAACGCGCTCGGCCCCTGGCTGGGCGGCCTCGCGATCGATGCCGGACTGGGCTGGACCTCGACGGGATGGGTGGGCTGCGGTCTCGCGCTCGGCGGATTGGCGATCTGGGCGGTTTCCGCCCGTGGCGTGTCCGAGGAACGGGCCGTGGGCGTGCCCGGCTAGGAGGCTGCGACCGCCCCGCGGCGGCTCCTGTTCAAGGAGCGGCCCGGCAGCGCGGCCGGCTGGCGTTCGTCCACGCGTGCCCCGTATTCTGAGCGACCCCTGCAGCGGAGCGCGTCGATGGCCAAAATCGTAGGCGGTATCGCCACTTCCCACACCCCCACGATCGGGTTCGCGCTCGACACCAACAAGCAGAAGGACGCCGTCTGGGCGCCCATCTTCGCGGGCTACGAGCCGGTGCAGCGGTGGCTCGCCGACAAGCGGCCGGACGTGCTGTTCTTCATCTTCAACGACCACATCACTTCGTTCTTCTTCGACCATTACTCGCACTTCGCTCTCGGCGTGGGTGAGCGGTACTGGGCTGCGGACGAGGGCGGCGGTCCGCGCAAGCTCCCTCCCATCGCCGGACACCCGGGGCTCGCGCGCCATGTCGCGAACGGGCTCGTGGCCGACGAATTCGATCTGTCCTATTTCCAGGGCAAGGGGCTGGATCACGGCTGTTTCTCGCCGCTGTCGCTGCTGTGGCCGCACGAGTCGGGGAGCTGGCCGGGGGCCATCGTGCCCTTGCAGGTGGGCGTGCTGGAGTTCCCCATCCCTTCCGCGCGCCGCTGCTTCAATCTGGGCAGGTCGCTGCGCAAAGCCATCGAGAGCTATCCGGAGGACCTGAAAGTCGCCGTCGTGGGCACCGGCGGACTCTCGCACCAGGTGCACGGCGAGCGCGCCGGATTCAACAACACGCCGTGGGACATGGAGTTCCTGGACCGTCTCGAGAAGGATCCGGAGAGCCTCACGAAGATCACCATTGCCGAGTATGCCGAGCGCGGCGGACTGGAGGGCTCGGAGGTGATCATGTGGCTCATCATGCGTGGTGCTCTGTCGCGGAAAGTGAAGAAGGTGCACCAGGCGTACTACCTGCCGTCCATGACGCCGATCGCGACCCTCATCTTCGAGAACGACTCCGAAGATCCGGTGGACGAGAGCGTCGCCGACTACCGCAAGCGCATCGGCAGGGAATGGGCCGGCATCGAGAAGCTGCCCGGCACCTATCCCTTCACACTGGATCGCAGTGTGAAGGCCTACCGGCTCAATCACTTCCTCCACGACCTCATCGAGCCGGAGTACCGGAAACGCTTTCTGGCCGATCCGGAGCCGATGTTCGCGGAGGCGCAACTCACGGAAGAGGAGCGCGACATGCTGCGCCGCCGCGACTGGCGCGCGTTGATCCGGTACGGCGTGATCTTCTTCCTGTTGGAGAAGCTTGGGGCCGTCGTGGGCACGACGAACCTGCACATCTATGCCGCCATGCGCGGGCAGTCGCTGGAGGATTTCCAGAAGACGCGCAACGCCCAGGTGCTGTATTCGGTCGCCGGGCAGGACGAGGGCAAGAAGGAGTGGGATAAGTCAACGGTCAGCTAAGGCCGCCGCGACCGCGAGACGGTGTGCTTCTTCCACCGTCTCGAAGGCGTTCGCAATCTGCTCGCAGCGCACTCCGAGCGTGGACTGGATGAGGGCGAAGTCCTTCGGCTCCAGGCGCATCCGCTCGATCTCCGCGCCGAGGTGCGCGCGGTCCTCGGGGAAGCGGATCGAGTGGTGCAGGTCATCGGGATTGCACTCGATCACCTCATACCCCGCGCCTTGCTCCAACACGGTGGCCGCGTAGCCGAGCAGGTTGTACTCCGACGGACGCCGCTCGGACAGGAATCGCTTCACCCACTTCGCGCGGCCGCGCCGTTCCAGCTCGGCGAACAACGCCTGGGCGCTCGACCTGCGAAAGCAGCACGGCGAGAAGATATAGTCGTACAGCTCGGTGACCTGGTGCAGCGGGTTGCCGAGGATCTCGTGCGTCGCGATGTCGAAATCGAGGCACTCGGCGTTGACCGCGCGGCGCCGGAACAGCTTCAGCCGGCCGTCCACGAAGAAATAGTCCGGCGCGAGCGGCCGGCAGATGAACACGTCCGAGTCGATGAACGTGGCCGCCTCGTACTGGCACTGGGCGAGGGCGAAGAGCTTCATCAGCTGCTGCGCGTGCCAACCCTTGATGAGGCCCTTGTGCAGCCACTTGCCGGTCAGCCACCTGGGCCCCGACTTGCGCCGCCGCCGCTCGATGTCGCGCGGCAGGACGTCGGTCGTCGGCACGACCTGCAGCCCGCGGTCGTTCCCGAAACGGCCCCGGAACTCGCGGCAGTCCTCCGTGTTGACGATCGCGATGTGCGGCAGGCCGGGAGCGAACAGCTGGATGGAACGGCGCAGGACCGCGAAACGCTCGATGTCCCCGAGATGTGTCGGGGTCATGAGACACAGCGACGCGGCGTCTGGTGCGCTCGAGTGCGAGCCGTCGTCCATGTTCTAACGGTGGCGCCGCAGAGGGCGGCGCCACAGTGTGCATCGGCGGCTGCCGAAAATCCAACAGAAGCCGGCGGGGAGGGGATTTCCTTACAAAGTAGTAACGATTGGGCACCCCGCCGGGGGTTACAACCGGGCGCCCCGCCGCGGGTTACAACCGCCGGGGGTTACACGCCGGGGGTTACAACTCAGCGCAGCTGGCTGTCCTTGCTGCCGCGGCGGTTGTAGCCGCTGAACGCGCCTGCCTCGCGGTCGTCGGCCTCCTGGCAGGCGATGCAGAGCTTGACGCCCGGGACCGCCTGGCGGCGGGCCTCGGGAATGGCGGCGCCGCAGCTCAGACAATGGGTCGCCGCCGGCCCCTGGGGCAGCCGGCTCTGCGCCCGGCTGATCCCGTCCTTGACCGTCGCATCGATCTGGTCCTGTACCGCCCCGTCGCCTGCCCAACCCGTTGCCATCATTGCCCTCCGCTGCCGACAAGGTAATAGTTCCGGTCGGGCGCATTTGCAAGCGGCAGCTGTGCCCGACCCGACCGAGCCCCAGGCGCTCCCGCGGGCCTCGACGCAAAATCGTTAATGTGTTAACAATCATCCCCTCGAACTCACCCCTAGAGACGACTCATGCAGAAGCTCCGGTCTCCTGGTCAGGTCACGGTGCGCGCAGCGGTGCAGGCGTTGCTGGACGCGTTCGGCGTGCACACCGTCTTCGGGAATCCCGGCTCGACCGAGCTCCTGATGTTCCGGGAGTTTCCCGAGCCGTTTCGCTACATCCTCGGGTTGCAGGAGTCGCTCGCCGTCGGCATGGCCGACGGGTACGCGCAGGCGACGCGCAATGCCGCGCTCGTCAATCTGCACTCGGCCGTGGGCGTCGGTCACGCCATGGGCAACATCTTCACCGCGTACAAGAACCAGACGCCGCTCGTGATCACCGCCGGCCAGCAGGCGCGCTCGATTCTCCCCTTCGAGCCGTTCCTCTTTTCGGCGCAGGCCACCGAGCTCCCCAAGCCTTACGTCAAGTGGAGCTGCGAGCCGGCGCGCGCGGAGGATGTGCCCGGAGCCATCGCGCGTGCCTATTACACGGCCATGCAACCCCCGCGCGGTCCGACGTTCGTGTCGATACCGGTGGATGATTGGGACCGGCTCTGTGATCCGATCGAGCCGCGTCTGGTGAGCACGGCCGTGCGGGGTGATCCGACGGTTCTGGAGCAGATCGGGCGTGCCTTGAGTGAAGCGCAGCGTCCCGTCCTCGTCGTCGGGGCCTCGGTGGCGCGGGACGATGCCTGGGACGAAGTCATTCAGCTGGCCGAGCTGCACCAGAGCGCGGTCTGGGTCAGCCCCATGTCGGCGCGCAACAGCTTTCCCGAGAGCCATCCCTTGTTCGCGGGTTTCCTGGCGGCCGATCGCGGCAAGATCGTTGCCAGCCTGACCGGGCACGACCTCATCCTGGTCCTGGGGGCTCCGGCGTTCACCTATCACGTGGAAGGATTCGGGCCGCACATTCCCCCGGGGTCGAAGCTGTGCCAGATCGTGGACGATCCGGCGATCGCCAGTTGGACTCCGGTCGGCACGGCGGTGTTCTCCAGCCTGAAGCCGGCCATCCGGGAGCTGCTCGATGCTCCGCCGCCGCCGCGCCGTGCCGCGCCACCCGCGCGCGTGCCGCCACCACGCCTCACCGGGTCGGTGCTCACCGACCGGTATCTCCTGCAGCAGCTCGCCGCGATACGTCCCGCGGACAGCATCATCGTGGAGGAAGCGCCCAGCAGCCGCGGGCCCATGCACGACTATCTGCCCATCCTGGAACGGGACACCTTCTATACGTGCGCGAGCGGCGGGTTGGGGCACGGGCTCCCGGCAGCGATCGGTGTCGCCCTGGGGCGTCCGAAGAGCAAGGTCATCGCGCTCCTCGGGGACGGATCCAGCATGTACGCCATTCAAGGCTTGTGGACGGCCGCGCAGCTGCGGCTGCCCATCACGTTCATCATCGTCAACAACCAGCGCTACGAGGCGCTCCACGAGTTCGGGCGCCATTTCGGGCTCGACCGGCTGGTCGGAACCGCCCTGCAGGGTCTCGACTTCTGCGGCCTCGCCCGGAGCCAGGGGTGCCGCGCGCTGCGAGTCGAGCGGGCGGCGGAGCTGGACGAGGCGCTGCGCGCCGGGTGCGCCGCCACGGCACCGACCTTGATCGAAGTTCTGGTGACTGCGCAGAGCTGAAGTCCGCAAGCCCGGCGCGCCTCCCGGCTACGCTCCCGGCGCAAATAATGTTAACGTATTAAGTAGTTTTCCCGGAGACGCCGTGCCGCACTTCATCGTCGAATACACGGACAACCTCGCGCAGCGCGGCGCCATTGCCGCGTTGCTCGCGAAAGCGAGCGCGAAGCTGGCGGCGCAGAACGGTGTCTTCCCGCTCGGCGGCATCCGCGCCCGCGCGATCCAGTCGCGCCACCATCGCATCTCGGCACCCTCCGGCGGCGAGGCGTTCGTGCACGCAACTCTCAAGATCGGCTACGGCCGCACCGCGGAGGCCAAGCAGAAAGTCTTCGACGAGTTGTTCGACCTGCTGCAGGAGCATTTTCGCGCTGTCGCGGCGCCCCCGCAGCTGATGGTCTCGATGGAGCTCTACGAGTTCGACGAGGGCGGAACGTACAAGCATAACAACGTGCACGCGCGCTTCCGGCGCGCTCCCCCGCGGGCAGAACCTGATTGAAGGTGCCGAACGCCGCTATGCAACTGACACGCAACGACCTGATTCTCGAGCGCGCCCTGATCGGCGGCAGCTGGGTGGCGGAGGGCGCGGGCCGCAGCTTCCCCGTCACCAATCCCGCCAACGGCGCCTGCCTGGCGCACGTGCCGGATTGTGGAGCGGCCGAGGGTCGCGCGGCGGTCGAGCGCGCGCAGGCGGCCTTTCCCGCCTGGCGGGCGTTGCCGGGCAAGGAGCGGGCGCGGCTCCTCGGCCGTTGGTTTCAGGCCCTGCTGGCGAATCGCGAAGACCTTGCCCGCCTGCTATCGCTCGAGCAGGGCAAGCCGCTGCGTGAGGCGCTGGGAGAGGTCGACTACGGCGCGTCCTACGTCGAATGGTTCGCGGAGGAGGCGAAGCGAGTCTACGGTGACATCATTCCCGCGACGGTCAAAGGGCGCCGCGTGTTGGTGGTCAAGGAGCCCGTCGGCGTCGTCGCGGCCATCACACCCTGGAATTTTCCGATCGCCATGCTGGCTCGCAAGATCGCTCCGGCACTGGCGGTCGGTTGCACCGTCGTCGCGAAGCCCGCGGAGGACACTCCATTGAGCGCGCTGGCGATCGCGAAGCTCGCCGAAGAGACGGGTATTCCGGCGGGCGTCATCAATATCGTGACGGCCTCACGCGATCGGGCGGCGGAAGTCGCCGGCGCGTGGCTGGACGACGCGCGGGTTCGAAAACTGACCTTCACGGGCTCGACTCAGGTGGGTAAGCGGCTGGCGAACGCGGCGACCGGCACCCTGAAACGCGTCTCGCTCGAGCTGGGCGGCAATGCGCCGTTCATCGTGTTCGATGATGCGGATCTGGACGCCGCCGTCGCGGGCGTGATGGCCTCCAAATTCAGGAACACCGGCCAGACCTGCGTTTGCGCGAACCGCATCCTGGTGCAGTCCGGCGTCTATGCCGAGTTCGCAGCCAAACTGGCGCCGGCCGTCGCGGCGCTGAGGGTCGGGCCCGCGGCGAGCGGCGATACGGACCAGGGGCCGCTCATCAATGCACGCGCGGCGGACAAGGTGGAAGAGCACATTCGCGATGCGGTAGGGCGGGGCGCAAAGATCCTCGTTGGGGGCCGGCGCCACGATTTGGGAGGCACGTTCTTTCAGCCTACCGTCCTCACCGAGGTGACTGCGGCAATGCGCGTGGCCACAGAGGAGACGTTTGGGCCGGTCGCGCCGCTTTTCCGCTTCGAGAGTGAGGCCGACGCCGTGGCGCTCGCGAATGCAACGCCGTTCGGGCTTGCGGCATACTTTTACTCGCGCGATATCGCGCGTATCTGGCGGGTCGCCGAGGCGTTGGAAGTGGGCATCGTGGGCATCAACGAGGGGATCATCTCGAGCGAGGTCGCTCCTTTCGGGGGCATCAAGGAGTCCGGTTACGGACGCGAGGGCTCCCACTACGGCCTCGACGACTATCTCAACATCAAATATCTGTGCATGGGTGGCTTGGCGGCCTGACCCGTGCAGTGAGGAATCATGAGCGAGAGTGACAAAGTGGCAGTGGAACAGCGTCGTCCGAGCGCGCGGCAGATCGAGGAAGCCGCCCGAAGGATCCATGAAGCGGAGCGCACTCACGTGCAGATTCGCCAGCTGTCGCTGGAATACCCGGGCATGACGATCGAGGACGCGTATGCCATTCAGCGGGCCTGGGTTCAGATCAAGCTGGCGGAAGGACGGGTGCTGAAGGGCCACAAGATCGGCCTCACCTCGCGCGCCATGCAGCAGGCCTCGCAGATCGAGGAGCCCGACTACGGTGATCTTCTCGATGACATGTTCTTCCGCGACGGCTCGGACATCCCGATGTCCCGTTTCGTCATTCCCCGTGTCGAAGTCGAGCTCGCGTTCATCATCGGCAAGCCGCTGCGGGGACCGAACTGCACGATCTTCGACGCGCTGGATGCCACGGAGTACGTCATTCCGGCGATCGAGATCATCGACGCCCGCATCGAGCAGTTCGACCGCGACACCAAGCGCCCGCGCAAGGTGATGGACACCATCTCCGACAACGCGGCCAATGCCGGCGTGGTCATGGGCGGCCGGCCGATCAAGCCTCTGGAAGTCGACCTGCGCTGGGTGTCGGCGTTGCTCTACCGCAATGGTGTGATCGAGGAGTCCGGCGTGGCGGCCGCCGTTCTCAACCATCCCGCCAACGGCGTGGCCTGGCTCGCCAACAAGCTCGCGCCGCACGCAGTGACGCTGGAGCCGGGACAGGTCATCCTCGGTGGCTCGTTCACGCGCCCGACGCACGCCCGCGCGGGCGACTCTTTTCACGTCGACTACGGTCCGCTGGGCTCCATCGCCTGTCGCTTCGTCTAGGAGTGTGTCATGGACATGCCCATCAATCGCTTCAAGCAGGCGCTGCGCGACGGGCCGGCCCAGATCGGGCTCTGGGTGGCCCTCGCCGAGCGCTACGGCGTGGAGATCTGCGCCAATGCCGGCTTCGACTGGATGCTGCTCGATGCCGAGCACGCGCCCAACGACATCCGCTCGCTGCTGGGTCAGCTGCAGACCCTGGCCGCCTATCCGGTCCATCCGGTCATCCGGCCGCCGATCGGCGATCCCGTGATCATCAAACAGGTGTTGGATATCGGCGCCCAGACCCTGTTGGTCCCGCTCGTCGAGAGTGCGGAGCAGGCGCAAAGCCTCGTGCGCGCCACGCGCTATCCGCCCGCCGGGATCCGTGGCGTCGGCAGCGCCCTGGCGCGTGCGGCCCGTTGGAATGCCATTCCCGACTACCTGCAACGCGCCGACGAGCAGATCTGCCTGCTGGTGCAGGTCGAGACCCGCCGCGGTGTCGAGAACCTCGAGGCCATCGCGAAGGTCGAGGGGGTGGATGGGGTGTTCATCGGTCCCGCCGATCTCGCCGCCGCGCTGGGTCACCGGGGCAATCCGGCGCACCCGGAGGTTCAGAAGGTCATCGAGGACGGCATCGCGCGCGCGCGCGGGGCCGGCAAGGCCGTGGGCATCCTCAGCGCCGATGAGGCTCTCGCAAAGCGCTATCTGGAGCTCGGATGCCGCTTCGTCGCGGTCGGCTCCGACGTGACGCTGCTGCTGCGTTCCGCGCAGGCGCTCGTCGGCAAATTCAAACAGGGGACACCGGCCGCCGCGGGCTCTCCCGGCAAGGGCTCGGTGTATTGAATACCGGGCCGGCCGTCGCGGCCCTTCGACAACGAGGACAAGATGATGCGCAACCGCCTGCTGACCGCTTCCTGCCTGTTGCTGGCCGCCGTGGGGCCGGCGGCGGCCTTACCGGCCGCCACGCCCGCCGAGGTCGCGGAATTCAAGACGCTCGAGACCAAATTGTGGGAGGCCTGGAACGAGCGGCTGCGGCCGGCCGATGCGGCGCCGTTCTATTCGAAGGATCCACGCAACATCTATTTCGACCTGTCGCCGTTGAAGTTCACCGGCTGGGCGGAATACGAGCGGGTCGCGACGCAGGCGCTGGCGGGAGGCGGCCATGCGGAGACGAAGATCAACGACGATTTCACCGTCATCAAAAGCGGCGCTATCGTCATCACGGCCTTCACCTTCCACGCCGACTTCATGGGCAGCAACAAGGTGAAGAACGGCTTCGATGGACGTGAGACCGACGTGTGGACCAAGGAGCACGGCAAGTGGATGATCATTCACCAACATATGTCCACGGTCATGGGACCTCCGGCGCCGCCGCCGAGCGCCGCCACCCGCTGAAGCAGGTATCCGCACACAGGAGCTGACACCATGTTCGACGTCGAGAGCTCCAGATTCCCGCAGCCGACCTCCATGTTGTCGGTGGAGCGGCTGAAGTTCTCGACGTTGCAGTGGCTGTGCGCAGCCGCCAAGGCCACGGCCGGCGTGTTCTATCTCGTCGGCCGTGATCTGCGCCAGTCGCAGTTCCTGACTTACAACGTGGACCTGTCCTTTCATCATCGCTACGTGAAGGACCTCCACCAGCTCGATCCGTTGCACCCGCGCCATTTCCCGGCGCCAGACGAGCGCATCGTCACGTTGAGCGACGCGCTCCCGCCCTGTTTTCGCAGGCAGAGCGAGTACTTCCGCATCTTCGTCGCGCCGCAGAGCATTCACGACATCATCGAGATCTTCTTGCGCCACGAGGGACGCATCGTGGCCGGTGTCTCCCTGCTGAAATACCAGGCGGGTCCGCCCCTGGCGGCGCAGGACGTGCGGTTGCTGCGAGCCGTGCACCCGCTCATCGAGGACTATCTCGGGACGGTCATCGCCGCCTCCGACGGCGCGGAGCGCGAGCCTTCGGCCGAGCGTTATGCGCTGACCGAGCGTGAGCGCGTGACCGTCGAGCTCATCGAGGACGGGCTGTCGAACAAGGAGATCGCTCGCCGGTTGGGAATAAGCGTCGCTACCGTGAAGACCCACGTGCGCAGCATTTTGAGCAAGACGCAAACCACTTCACGCGCCACGTTGCTTGCGAAGCTGTTTCGTCACTGACCAAGTCGCTCTCATCCCAAGGGCTGGTACTCACCCGCCGGCTCACGCAGTACGCTCCAACGGGCAGGTGCTGGCAGTGAGGGTGTGTCTTGGGCAACCAGGGATCGAATTGGCTGCAGGTGGGGGAGCTCACGACGGGCTTCGGCGGTAATGAGCTGACGCGTAGCGACGAGCTGGCGGGGACGCAGCATCAACTCACATTCGCCGACGGCAGCCGGGCACACCTTGCTTTCGATGACTCGGGCGAGTTGTCTTGCACTGCGGTTGCACGGGAGAGCGAGGCGGCAGCGCTCGATTCAAGGAGCGTGGCCACGGTGGTCACGAGCTCGCGGCCGCAGATTTTCTTCGTCGACTATCTGCCGTCCGGCAGGGGACGCGACTCCGTCAGTCTCGTGATCGATCGTACGACAGGTATCGGCACCGCGGTGCTGGGACGCTTGCCGACTCGAGAGGAGACCGAGAGGCCGCTATTCGTGCGTGCCGGTGCGCATGAAGAGCTTACGCCGGTGACGGCACGGCTGCTGCCTTTCACCCTGTCAGGGGACGCGCCGAGCCCGGAACGGCGCCACGAAGCCACCGCCGAGCTCGTTGGGCGGCGGATTCTCTACGACTACGGCCAGCGTGACTCGTACGAGCACGTGTATCTCAACGAGCGGTATTACACGTGGCACTGCCTGCGCGGGCCGGAGAAGGGTCTCGCCGATACGGACCGCTGTTATTACAACAAGGTGGCGCCCGATCTCCATCTGTTCGTGTGGCTGGAGAAGATCGTGCCGACCTTGGGCATCGTCCTGGTCGACCTCCGGGCCTGGCGTTCCACGGGCAAGATCTTCGGCTATCGCGGCGCCGATTTCGGCGCGGTGGCGAATGCACAGGTCGGCGCGCGGGCGCGGCTGCTGAATGTGACTGCTTACTAGGGCACGGCGGCCCCTGTACGGAGAATATTAACGTGTTAATATTGACTCCGTGGCCACCCCGCTGCAAACCAGACTGAGCCGCCGTCGCTTCATCGGCGGTGCCGCGCTCGGCGCGTTGGCTGCGGGTGGCGGTGTGCTGGGGACGCTCGCGCACCTGCGCGCCACGCGCAACGCGTCGCGGACGATCCGCATCGGCTACATCACCGCGCTCTCCGGCGTGCGGGCGAATTTTGGGGAAGCTGACTTGTGGACGCTGGGCCGGATCCGCTCGGCGCTCAAGGACGGCCTTGTCATCGGCGGTAAACGCTACGCCGTCGAGATCGTCGTGCGCGACAACGAGTCCGATCCAAACCGCTCGGCGACGGTCAGCGGCGACCTCCTGTTGCGCGAGGGCGTCGACCTGCTGTTGATCCAGGATGGTGATGCCTTGTACCCGGCGGCGCCACTGTGCGACGTCTATGGCATTCCCGCCATCTCCACCATGATGCCCTGGCAGGCGTTCGTCTTCGGCCGTGGCTCGACACCGGAGCGCGGCTTTCCCTTCACGTTCCATTTCTTCTGGGGCGCGGATGACGTCATCCGCAACTTCATCGGCATGTGGGACACGATGAAGACCAACCGGACGGTCGGGACGTTCTATTTCGACAATCCTCCGGGGCGCTCGTTCGCCGACAGCGCCGCGGGCATGCCCGCCGCAATGAGACGGCACGCGTACCGGGAGCTCGACGCCGGCTTCTACAAGATGTCGACGGATGATTTCTCCAATCAGGTCGCGCTGTTCAGGGCGGGGGCCGCGCAGATCGTGTCCGGGTTCGTCTTCGCTGATCACTTCACGACGTTCTGGAAGCAGGCCCTGCAGAGCGGCTACCGGCCGCAGATCTGCACCGTTGCGGCGGCGTTCCTGTTTCCCAGCGCGCTGCAGGCGCTGGGCGCAGCGGGCGACGGCATGTCGACGGAGGTCTGGTGGACACCCAATTTCCCGTTCGAGTCGTCGATCACCGGGCAAAGCGCCCGTGAGCTGGCCCACGACTGGGAGTCCTCCACGGGCAAGCAGTGGACGCAGCCGCTCGGCTATGGGCATTCCCTCTGGGAGGTGGCGCTTGCCGCTTTGCGTGCCGCGGGGGACCCCAAGGACCGGTTGGCCGTGCGTGACGCGCTGACCCGTCTTTCTCACCACACGATCATCGGGCCGGTCGATTTTCGCGGCAGCCCGATCAGGAACGTCGCCCGGACTCACCTCGTGGGCGGGCAATGGCGGCGCACGGCGGGCGGCAGATACCCGTTCGAGCTGCGTGTCGTCCACAACGAAAGCGCTCCCGAGATCGAATGCGATGACGAGCTGCAGCCCTTGTCGCGCCTGCAGCGGGACGTGGCGACGTGAGCGCGCTGCTCGAAGTGCGGGATCTGCGCAAGAAATATGGCGCCGTCGTCGTTGCCGACGGGATCACTTTCTCTTTGGATCCCGGGGAATGCCTGGGCGTCATCGGTCCCAACGGCGCCGGCAAGAGCTCGCTGTTCAATCTCATCACGGGAATCGCAGCGCCGGATTCCGGCACGATCCTGCTCGACGGACGATCGCTGGCCGGGAAGCCGGCTTACGTACGCGCCCGGCTCGGCGTCGTGCGCGCGTTCCAGATACCTCAGTCTTTCCAGCATCTGACTGTCTACGAGAACGTGCTCGCCGCAACCACCTTCGGCGCTGGATTCGGCGGCGTCGCAGCCGAGAGGGCCGCGTGCGCGGCGCTCGAGAGGACCGGTCTGGGGCCGCGCGCACGAGCTCTCGCCGGCGGCCTGCCGCTGCTCGATCGCAAGCGTCTGGAGCTGGCGAAGGCGGTGGGCGCCGCGCCGAAGGTCCTGCTGTTGGATGAGGTGGCGGGAGGACTCACGGAAGCGGAGGTGGACGTGTTGGTCGGATTGGTCCGCGATCTCAAGTCCGATCACGCCCTCGTGTGGATCGAGCACATTCCGCAGGCGCTGCGCGCCGTGGCCGATCGGATCATGGTGCTGCACTTCGGGCGCAAGCTCATCGAGGCCGCGCCCGATGAGACCTTGGCCAGTCCTGCGGTCAGGGAGATCTACATGGGCCTGGAGGCAGCCGACGATGCTGCTTGAGGCTCGCTCCATCGACGTGCGGTACGGCGATCTGCAGGCGCTTTTCGCCGTGTCGATGGAGTTGCACGAAGGCGAGATCGTCGCGCTGGTCGGCGCCAACGGCGCGGGCAAATCGACATTGCTGAATACGTTCGCGGGCCTGATTCCCTGTCAACGGGGCCTCCTGCACCTGCGCGCAAAGCCGGTCGGGGCGCTTACGGCGGAGAAGGTGGCCCGCATGGGAATCGCTCTC
>DASZVD010000005.1:0-3053 GCA_035547375.1 Steroidobacteraceae bacterium | reverse complement strand
CCTTCACGACCCGGGGCGCACCCGTGATCGTGTAGGACGCTCCTGGGTCGGTCGTATTCACGGACCACAGCAGCTTCCCCGACGCGGCATCGAGCGCAATGAGCCGCCCGTCCAACGTACCGACGAACACCTTGCCGTGATAGACCGCGACGCCTCGATTTACGACATCGCAGCAGGCTTTGATGCCCGTCTTGCCCGGCACGTGCGGGTCGTACTTCCATAGAAGCCGCCCGGTCGCTGCATCCAGGGCAAACACCTTGCTCCACGCCGTGCTCGTGTACAGCACACCGTCGACGACCAGCGGTGTAGCCTCCTGGCCACGATTCGTGTCCAGATCGAAGTACCAGGCGAGCCCCAGTTTCGCGACGTTGCCGGCATCGATCTGCGCGAGCGGACTGAAGCGCTGCTCGGAATAAGTCCTGCCGTAGGTCAGCCAATTGTCCGCATCCGCCCCGGCCTGCAAGAGCCGCTTGTCGTCCACCGCCGCCGGCGCGGCCTGCAAGGCCTGCGATGCCCCCCACGAGAGAGCGGCCGCGAGAAAACACCAGCGAAACCGCGCGCGGAAAGGCTCGAGGCTTGAGTGCATGACGTCAGTTGAGCAGGCCCTTGGTGACCCGCAGCGTACTGAAGGTCACGACGACTTTCCCTATCCGAAGGTAGGGACCCGGCCGCTCAGAACGCCGCGTCGAAACAGATCTCCCCCTGCACGGCGACCTGGTAGGCCGACACCCGCCGCTCGAAGAAATTGGTCAGCTCCTGAACGTCCTGAAGCTGCATGAACGGAAACGGGTTGCGCGCTCCGTAGGCGATGGGCAGCCGGAGCATGGTCAGGCGCTGATCCGCGACGTATTCGAGGTATTGCCGCATCTCGGCGCGGGACAGTCCGACTACGCCTCCCGAGAGCACATCCTCCGCGAAGGCCGTTTCGCACTCCACCGCCTCTTCTATCATCGCCCGCACCTGGGCCGCCCACTGCGCATCGAAGAGCTGCGGCTCTTCGCGGCGGACGGTCTCGAGCACCGCGAAAGCGAACGCCATGTGCGCACTCTCATCGCGGAATACCCAGTTCGTGCCCGCCGCAAGGCCGGGCAGCAAGCCGCGTGAGCGCAGGAAATAAACGTACGCGAACGCCCCGAAGAAGAACAGGCCCTCGATACAACAGGCGAAACAGGTCAGGTTGAGGAGGAACCGCCGCTTGTCCTCATCCGACTCCGTGCGCTCGAGCGCGAAGACGTTATCGGTCCAGCGCTGGCAGAACTCGGCCTTGCGGCGGATCGAGGGAATGTTATCGATCGCGGCGAAGGCCTGTGCGCGGCGGTCCTGGTCCGGCACGTAGTTATCGAGCAGCGTGAGGTAGAACTGGATGTGCAGCGCCTCCTCGAACAGCTGCCGCGAGAGGTACATGCGCGCCTCCGGCGCATTGATGTGCCGATAGAGACTGATGACCAGGTTGTTGGAGACGATCGAGTCGCCCGTGGCGAAAAACGCCACGAGACGCTCGATCAGGTGACGCTCCGCCGGCGTCATGCGCTGGCGCAGATGAGCCAGATCGATCTGGAAGTCGATCTCCTCCACGGTCCAGGTGTTGCGGATCGCAGCGCGGTACATCTCATAGAAACCGGGATAGCGCATCGGACGCAACGTCAGATCGAATCCCGGGTCGAGCAGGGACGGCCGCCGCTCGGTGCGGGAGGCGGCGGGTTGCGACAGGATCACGGCGCTCATTGGCAGGCCTCACAGGTTTCCGGATTCTCGAGGGAGCACGCGAGCGCCTGCGACTCCGCGGGCGGCGCAGCGAGCTGCGCACCGGCGCCGGAGACGGTCGTCTTGGCGATCTGGGTCGCCGGCCTCGATCTGAGGTAATACGTGGTCTTCAAGCCGCGCTTCCAGGCGTGCATGTACATCGCCGACAGGGGCCCGATGTTGGGTTGCGCCATGAACAGGTTGAGCGACTGGCTCTGATCCACGTACGGACCGCGCTCGGCGGCAAGCTCGATGAGCGCGCGCATGGGCAGCTCCCAGGCCGTGCGATAGATGGACCGCAGCGCTTCCGGCAGCTGCGCCAGCCCCTGGATGGAGCCGTCCGCGAGCTTGATCGCCTCCCGGATCTCCTCCGTCCACAGCCCGAGCTGCTTGAGCTCCTCCACCAGGTAGCGATTGACCTGGAGGAAGTCGCCGGACAGGGTCTCGCGCTTGAAGAGATTGGACACCTGCGGCTCGATGCACTCGTAACACCCGGCGATCGAGGCGATGGTCGCCGTCGGGGCGATCGCGATCAACAGGCTGTTCCGCAGTCCGTGCGCCTGGATGTCGTGCTTGAGATCCTTCCAGGGGAACCGCTCGGATGGCGTGACGTTCCACGCGTCGAACTGCAGCTCGCCCGTCGCGGCGCGCGTGTCGGGGAAAGCGTCGTGGCGGCCGTACTGGCGCGCGAGCTCCATCGAAGTCCGCAGCGCATGGAAATAGATCGTCTCGGCAATGCGGGTCGAGAGGTCTCGAGCCGCATCGCTGTCGAACGGCAGCCGCAGGCGGAAGAACACATCCTGCAGGCCCATGACACCGAGTCCGACGGGCCGCCAACGCATGTTGGACGTGCGGGCCCCGGCGATGGGGTAGAAATTCAGATCGATGACGCGGTCGAGCTGGCGCACAGCCACCTCCACCGTGTGCGCGAGCTTGTCGAAATCGAAGCCTTCACCGCCGACGTGGCGCGCGAGATTGATCGAGCCCAGGTTGCACACGGCGGTCTCGCTCGAGCTGGTCACTTCGAGGATCTCCGTGCACAGGTTCGACAGGTGCACGGTCTGACCCGGGCGCGCGGTCTGGTTGCAGGCGCGGTTGGACTTGTCCTTGAAGGTCATCCAACCGTTGCCGGTGTGAGCGAGAGTGCGCATCATCCGCAGGTACAGGTCGCGCGCGCGCAAGGTCCTTTTCGCAAGCCCGCGCGCCTCGGCCTGCACGTAGGCCGCCTCGAACTCCTCCCCGTACAGATCCGGGAGCTCCGGCACATCCTTCGGATCGAACAGGGACCAGCTCGCATCCGCCTCGACGCG
>DASZVD010000004.1:0-3733 GCA_035547375.1 Steroidobacteraceae bacterium | reverse complement strand
TGGCGCGCGATGATGACCTGCCGTCGCGGCTGTCCCTTCACCTGCCAGTAGTAGCGGACCATCCGGATGATGGTGTCGATCGCTTCCGAGCCCGAGTTGTTGAAGAAGACGTGCTGCAGCTCGCCTCCCAGGAGTCCTGCGATTCGCGCTGCCAACAGCACAGTCGGCCGCGCGGCGGTGCGGAAGAATGTGTTGTAGTAGGGCAGCTGCAGCAACTGCGAATGGGCGGCCGCCGCGAGCTCGGCGCGGCCGTAGCCGACCTGCACGCACCACAATCCCGCCATGCCGTCGAGCAGCGAATGGCCTTCGGCATCGAAGATCGTGCAGCCGGTCGCGTGCGTGATGATCCGACTGCCGCCGAGCTCCTGCATCAGGCGGTAGTCCTGCTGCGCCGGCAGGTGGTGCGCGACGTCCAGGCGGCGCAGGGCGGCGAGATCGGGCGCATTCATGCTCATGAGGGCATTGAAGCATGTCGGCTCCCGTGAGGATGTGAGAAGGGGGGAGGCGGTGGTGACGTTACCGCACCTCGGGAACCTCAGACTCGCTGCCGCAAAGCGCAAACGCGTCGCAGGACGCGCCCGTCAGACCGTCAGTTTCATGACCGGCTCCGCAGTGCGATGCAGCAAATTTGCGCGCCGCCGCTCGCTTGCCCGGGCAAGCCTTTCCAACACCCGCACCGAGGCGTCCCAGTCGATGCAGCCGTCGGTGATGCTCTGTCCGTACACCAGCGGCCGGCCGTGCACGAGATCCTGGCGTCCGGCAACCAGATGGCTCTCGATCATGAGGCCGCCGATGCGGGTGTCCCCCGACTCGATCTGCCGGGCGATGTCGTCGACGACGCCTGGTTGGTTTTCGAAGCGCTTGCTGCTGTTGCCGTGACTCGCATCGATCATCATGCAGGTCGGCACCTTCGATGCCGCGACGACTTTCCAGGCGGTCTCGATGCTCGCGGCGTCGTAGTTGGGCACCTTGCCGCCGCGCAGGATGATGTGGCAGTCGCAGTTGCCCGAGGTCGTGGCGATCGCGCTGCGCCCCTGCTTCGTGACGGCCAGGAAATGGTGCGCCTGCGAGGCGGCCTGCACGGCGTCCACCGCGATCTTGACGTTGCCGTCGGTGCCGTTCTTGAAGCCGACGGGGCAGGACAGGCCCGAGGCCAGCTCGCGATGGACCTGGCTTTCCGTGGTGCGGGCGCCGATGGCTCCCCAGGCGACCAGGTCCGCGATGTATTGCGGGGTGATCATGTCGAGGAACTCGCAGCCGGCGGGCAAGCCGAGGCGGTTGACGCTCAGGAGCAGGCCGCGCGCCAGGCGCAGCCCTTCGTTGATCCGGAAGCTGCCGTCCAGGCCGGGGTCGTTGATCAGTCCCTTCCAGCCCACCGTGGTCCGCGGCTTCTCGAAGTACACCCGCATGATGATCTCCAGGGTGTCGGCGAAGCGCTTGCGTTGCTCGGCCAGGCGTTCCGCGTACTCCAGGGCGGAGCGAATGTCGTGGATGGAGCAAGGCCCGATTACCACCGCCAGCCGGTCGTCCCGGCCGTGGAGGATGCGATGCAGGGCCTGGCGGCTCTGGGAGACGCCGGCTGAGATCGACGGGGTACACGGATGCTCACGCATCAGTTCCTCGGGAGTGGTCAGCTCCCGAATATCGCGGATACGTAAGTCGTCGGTGCGGATGGTCACGATGGCACTCCGGTTTTGCCTGGGAGCCACCGGCGAAAAAAAACCGCCAGTGATCCGGCGGTTTTTTTGGGGATGTTCGCTGTTTCGCTCAGCCGAGTGCAGTCCGCCTACCGCCTAAGGGTCGGGGCCAGTAAAAGTAGGTAAAGCGGTAGCTGCGGCCGGCGAATATCATACGGGGTGAGTAATAGCACAGAGCTCGAATCCAAGGCAACTTTCCCATGCGTCACGCCATCCTGCAGCACACGAAGCTGCTCATTGCGACGGCCGCCGGCGTCGTGCTGTTCTTCGTGCTGCCCGCGGCCTGGACGGCCATGGCGCGCCTGCTGGTGAGCTGGAACGCCGGCGCCGTGCTGTTCATGGGCTGGATCTTCCTGCGCATGCGCGGGTTGAGCGCCGAGCAGCTCCATGCGAAGTACAAGGAGGAGGATCCGACGGCGGGCGTGATCCTCGTCACGGTGATCTGCGCGGCCTTGCTGAGTCTCGCGGCCATCGTGGTCTTGCTGTCGACCGTCAGGCAGGTGGCGGGCATCGTGCGCGCCGAGCACGTCATGCTCGCCGCCCTTACGGTGGCCGACTCATGGCTGCTCGTTCCGACCATCTTCACGCTTCACTACGCGGATGCGTTCTATAGCGCCACGGACGCCGACCGACCATTGCTCTTTCCCCAGACCCAGCGGCCCCTGTTCTGGGACTTCGCCTATTTTTCCTTCACCATCGCCGCAGCGTGCCAGACGGCGGATGTCTCGACGCTGACCACTTCGATGCGCAAAACGGTGCTGACCCACAGCCTGGTCGCATTCGTCTTCAACGCCTCCATCCTGGGCTTCGCGGTCAACATCAGCGCAGGGTTGTTCTCGGGGTAGAATGGCGCTCGTTCACCGCCGCGGAAAGCTCTCTCATGACAGATACAAATGTCCCGTCCGCCCCCGCCACACCGGTCTTTCGGCGCTTGGTGGCCCTCGATCGCAAGGCGCACGCGGGCCTGAAGGTGCGGCCGCCGGAGAACGCGTCGTTCGCCGCTGACGCGACCCTCGTCCCGCTCATGTCCGCGGAGTTCGGGCCGGCGGCGCGTGAGTACCCGGTGGTCTTCGTGCGGGACAGCAACAATACGCTCATCTCTGTGGCGCTCACTGGCCTGCCACAAGGCAAGAACATCTACGTGGGCAAGGACGGCCGCTGGGATGCCCGTTACGTGCCGGCGTACATACGCCGTTATCCGTTCGCGTTCGTGGAGACTTCCCCGGATACCTACACGATCTGTATCGATGCCGACTCCTCGTATTTCGATGCGAGCGCGGGGACGGCCCTGTTCGGCGTCGACGGCGAGCCGAGCGCGATGCTGAAGGAGACCATCGAGCAGCTCGGCGAGTATCAACGCATGATGACCCACACGAAGAGCTTCATGAAAAAGCTCGACGCGGCGGATATCCTCATGGAAGCGAACGCCAAGGCCGATCTGCCGGACGGGCGCAGCTTCTCCTGGCGCGGCTTCTGGATCATCGACGAGGCGCGTTTCCGCAACCTGCCCCAGGAGAAGATCAAAGAGTGGTTCGCAACGGGCGAGTTGGGGCTTCTATACGCCCACCTGCTGTCGCTGGGTAATCTCGGCGAGCTGCCGCGCCGGCACCCCGCCGCCCCGCCGCAGAAGTAGTGTTTTCCCAGTGCCGTGACCAGGAAGCTGCAACGCGATGAGCCGGGCACTCACGGTGCACGGCGCATCGCGCGGCAGCAGATTGCGGCCGCGCTGAAATTGTTGCAGGGGCGGCCGGCCACCGACCGCTCCGTCCATGCGGCCCGCAAGGAGTTGAAGAGAGCGCGCGCCACGCTGCGCCTGTTGCGTGATGCGTTGGGAGACTCGAAGTACAAGAGGGAGAACGCCGCTCTTCGGGATGTCGCCCGGCCACTCAGCGCGGTACGCGACGGGCGCGTGTTGGTGGATGCGCTCGGCTCGCTGCTGAGATATTCCGGGACTCGTGCGGCGCGGCTGCCGCTTGCGAGGTTTCGGCGAGCGTTGGATCGGCGCCGTGCCAAGCTGCGCGCAGAGGTTCTGGGGA
>DASZVD010000003.1:0-13367 GCA_035547375.1 Steroidobacteraceae bacterium | reverse complement strand
GAGATCGACGTAGGACTGATCTACGGCCCGGGCTCGACGTTTCACATGCGCGTCGAGGAGCTCTTCGGCGAGGAGCTCGTCGCCGTCGGTCCGCCGAGCGGAACGCTCTCCTGCGACAAGCCGATCACCCTGGCCACCCTCGCGCGACTACCCCTTATCCTGCCGAGTCGACCGCATGGCTTGCGCATGGTGATCGAATCCGCCGCGCACGTCGCCAGGATCAAGCTCGAAGTTCGTTGCGAGGCCGACTCCTTTCGCGTGCTCGTCAGTCTCGTTGAGCAGGGCCTGGGTTACACGATACTGCCGCTCTCGGCGATCACGGGTGAGCTCGACGAGGGCCGCCTGACCTACGCGCCGCTCGGCGAGCCGAAGATCGTGCGGGAAGTCGTACTTGGCACGCCCGATACGATTACCTCGCACGCGACGCGCAAAGTCATCGAGCTGACGCGCGATGAGATCGCACAACTGACCCGCAGCGGCACTTGGCGCGCAAAGCTGAGGTTTCGCTCTGGCGCTCGCACACGCTGAGCAACACGCCCGATGAACGCCACGATCGAGGTTTCCGCCCCCTGGTTCGAGGACTTCCACCTTGGCCAGGAATTCGATTCACCTGCGCTGACACTCGATGCGGGTATCGCCGCGACGCGTCAGGCCATCATCGGCGATCGCCTCCGGTTACCCCTCGACCATCGCCTGGCCCGGCAGGTCACGCAGCGCGATGCCCCGCTCGTGCACCCCTTGCTCGCCATCGACGTCGCGATCGGTCAATCGACCTGGGCCTCGCAGCGTGCCAAGGCCAATCTCTTCTATCGCAGCCTGGTCTTGCGCCAGCCGGTGCACCAGGGCGATACCCTGTACACGCGAACGCGCATCGTCGGTTTGCGCCGCAACCGCCCGCAGGACGGCAGACCGGCGACCGGTTTGGTGGTGCTGGAAATCGAGACACGCAATCAAAGCGATGAGGTGGTGCTGCACTTCTGGCGTTGTCCAATGATCCCGTGCCGGCTCGCGGCGGCCTCGGCGAACCCTCGAGACGACGTCCACCAGTTCGGCAGCACCTCGATCCGAGCGGATGTGCGCGCCGCGCTGCCGGCACAGTGGCGATTCGAGTCGCTTGCCGATACCTGGACCGGGCGGCGCGCGCGCGAACTTGCGCCCGGCACGCGCGTGCAAATCGAGGCGCGCGACACCGTCACGAGTGCTCCGGAGCTCGTTCGCTTGACGCTCAACATGGCCATGATGCACGTCGATGGCGCACAGTCCTATTTCGGCCGCCGGCTGGTCTATGGCGGGCACGTGCTCGGCATTGCGTTCGCCCAGGTCACGCGTGCGTTGCCGAATCTCATCACCCTGCTGGGCTGGGAGAGCGTCGAGCACCTCGCGCCGGTGACCGAGGGGGATCGACTGCGCAGCGAATGCACGATCGAGGAGATCGAGTCGTGCGGCGTGGTCACGCTCGTCAGGCTCGCCGTCCGAACTTACAGCTCGCCCGGTCATTCAACCGAGGAGACACCCGTACTTGCCTGGTCACTCTGGGCCCTCTGCCTCTGACGCCCCCCGATACGGACCCATCATGCGTCCGGATCGAGCCCCCGATCGGCGATCTCGACGCGGCGGATTTCCGCCGCGAGATCGAAGCCTCGATAGGCCCACATGTAGATTACCGTCGATACCGCCAAGCCCACCGGCATGGCGAGATCGGCGCCACCGAGCGTCCTTGCGACCGGACCGCGGTAGAGCCCCGTGCTGAAAAACGGGATCATGGCGATGAATCCGCCAATGTATGCCGCGATCCCGTGCCAGTTCCAGCGTCCGTAGATGCCGTGCGGATTGAAGATCTCACGCACCGAATAGTGCCCGCGACGCACGAAAAAGAAGTCCACGAGATTGATCGCCGTCCAGGGCGTGAAGAGATAGAGAAGGATCGCCAGGAATTCACCGAACTGCGCGGCGAACTCGCCGGAGGAGTCGAATGCGATCGCCAAGGTCACGACCAGTAGCAACACGAGCGCCGCGGGTCGCTGCCACAACCCCGGTCGCAACGGATGAATCGAATCTGCGACGCTCAGCAAGGTCAGCGAAGCGCTATAGAACATGAGCGTCGAGGTGGTGATCAGTCCCAGGATCGACAGAATGAGGAACGGTCCTCCAGCACCCGGCACGATAGTATCGGCTGCCGTTTTGATCGCCGCGGTCACTCCATCGTTCGGATGGAGCGACGCGGCGACCGTGCCGATCAGCGTCGGCCATGACGTGCCGAGAAAGGAGCCGGCGAACGTCCACCAAAACGATGACCGTACTCCCACGTCGCGCGGGAGATAGCGAGAGTAATCGGATACGAAGATCGACCAGGAGATCTGATAGCCGGCCGTCGCGAATAGCTGCGTCAAGAACGGTACCGGCGTGAAGTGCGCCAAGGCGAACTGCGCGGGCGGGAAACGCAGCCGGGTCGCAGCGAGGAGGGTCATCACGGCGAATGCGGCGACGAGCAGGTATGCGAGGATGCGCTGCGCCTTATGTATGAGATCGTAGCCGATGATCGCGAGGGCCGTGGCAACGACGCCGACCACCACCATCGCCGCGTGCCGGTCGCCGCCATAGAGCGTGATCACCGTATCGGCCACCATCACCTGATTGAATGCGCAGTAGCCGACGAACGTCACCAGGGCAAAACACCACACCAGCAGCGCCCCGAGGTAACCGAACTGAGGCCGCGACTGGATCATTTGCGGCAACCCCAGCTGCGGACCCTGCGTTGAGTGGAAGGCCATGAAGAACGTTCCGAACGCGCAGCCGAGCAACACCGCGATTGTCATCCAGAGCAGGTTGCCGCCCATCGCGATGCCGATGAAGCCGGAGGAAATGGTTGCCAGGTGCGCACCGCCGGTGAACCAGATCGGCCACAGATGCCACAGCTTTCCGCGACGCTCGCGGAGCGGCACGTAGTCGATCGAGTGATGTTCGAACAAGGAGGAGCCGGACACCGGGTATCTACTTCTCTGCGACCACCGGAAGCGTCACGTACGAGGGGTGGCGCGCATCGTGGATGACGGTGCTGCGCGCGACGATCCAGTTTTTCTCGTCCCAGTTCTTTCCGCCGGTATTGAGATTGCGCTCGAAGCGCGGGAAATCCGAGCTCGTCACGTCGAGTTGCACGCGGTGACCGGGGCCGAACCAGTTCGCCGTCGCGTGCAGATCGATCTCGACCGGGTATATCTTCTCCGGCTCCATCGACTCTTGCCGGTCCAAGCCGCTGCGGTAGCGCATTCGCAACGCCCCTTCTTGCACGTTGAACGCCCGGCCGTCCGGATAAACGTCGACGAGTTTGACCATGAAATCGGTGTCTTTGACCGACGACGCGACGCACAGTAGAACGCGGATCGGCCCGGTGACCTCGATTCCCGCCTCGAGCGGCTCGCTCGTATAAACGAGGACATCGTGCCGATTCTCGACCGACCGCTGATCGAAAGCCCCGGCCCCCGTCTCGGTACCCGTGCAGCACGCTTGCCCGCCGAGCGTCGGTACCGGATTCGCCGGATCGTAGGTGAATTCATCGCGCGGCTCGGAACCCGCCGCCTGCCACGACAGTGTTCCATCTCCGAGCCGGCTGTTCGCGTGGCCGGCGCTGTGCAAATACATGCGCCGGAAGCTCGTCCCAGGTACGGGCCAGTCGTTCGTTCCGCGCCAGACATTCTTCCCCATCAGGAAATACTGCACTCTCGGCATGTGAGTGACACCGTTGTCCTCGCTCTTGATGAAGCGATCGAACCAGCGTTGCTGCAGGTCGACGAAGTCGAGCCCGGCCTCCCCGAGGTCACGCGTCCCCGCCATCCAATGATCGTGAGCCTGTGCATTCTGATAGACGCAATGCGTAGTCGGCGCAATCACGAGAAACACATCGTCGGCGACGCTCGACGGCGTCGCGTTGCTGCGCACCAGGCTCCACAATTGCAGTGCCTCGGCGACCCCGTAGTCGTACCAGGAATCCATGATCAGCATCGGTGTCGAGAACCGATCCTTCGCCGTGACCCAATCGAGTCCGTACCAATACTCCGAATCCGGCGAGTGCGTGACAAAGGTCCGATAATCCGTGGGTGGCGCACCCGCATTATCCATGATGTCGACGACCGGCAGATCCGCGAGATGAGCGAAATATCCCGGTGGGTAGCGTTCGGGAACCTGCTCGAACAGCGCCGCCGCGCGCGAATTGAACCACGCCCGCCGCTCGACCCCGGCCGGCGGCCCGTAGACGATCTCGCTCCCATACCGCGCAAACCAACCGGCCGTCTCCGAGAGCTCGAATACGCCGCCGTCAAATGCCTCCCACGGCCTGCCGCGCGTGTACAGGCCCGTCGTCGCGGCCATCGGGATCGCGGCGAGCAGGTGGGGATTGCGAGTCGCTGCGAGAGCCAACTGGTTGTCGCCGGGATAAGAGCACCCATAGGAGCCGATTTTGCCGTTCGACCACCGTTGTTGCACGATCCAGCTCACCGTATCGTCGGCATCACTTCGCACGTTGCGGCCCGGCTTGAATCGTCCCTCGGACTGGTAGCGCCCGCGCATGCTCTGCACGACCACCGCGTATCCGTGCGAGACGAACTCGAGCCAGCGCTTCTTGATGTCCGGACTGTCCACCTCGCGGCGATCGTAGGGTGTTCTGACCAGGATCGTCGGCAACAGACCCGCTCCCGCGCCGATCGGTGCATAGATGTCGGTCGCCAGATGAATGCCGTCGCGCATCGGCACCATGACATTGCGCTCCACCTGCGCGTGATATTCTCGTAACAGCACATCATCGTCGGCGCTCGCAGCAAGCGCACGGTAAGAGGCCACGAGCACAGCACACCATAAGAAGACCGCGTAACGCCCGCGGCAACCACGATGCTCGGCTTCTCCGCCCCCCCGAGTCGCTCCACGCATGCGTATCCCCCTCGCACCGGAATGCTTCAATTCCGGTCTATTCTTGTGCAACGCTCGACGAGCACCCACGGCGTGCCCCAGCGTGGAACGCAATGCGATACCGCGGTGACTCGATTAAACCCCGGTCGAGCTCGAACTGTAAACACGACAAAAAACTTCCGTCACCGGAACCTGCGCGACACGGCAACGTGGACACTGCGCGCCGTGCCCGGCACGACGAATGCGCAGCGGCGAGATATACCCATTCAGCATAAAAAAAATAGACAATCTCGCAGTCTTGATCAGTTAGTGTCCAAAGATGTCGTACGGCAATGCTGCAGCGACACGGAGCCGCACCGTCGCCTAAAAGTAGAACGCGATGCAAGGCGAGCCTGCGCGACTCGGATTCAAACAGCCATCATCGGGGGACGATTCCATGACAACGCGACATCCCATGAGAAATCGCACTGCGGCCAAGGCCGCAACGGTCGGCGACCGCGGTCGCGCGCCATTGCGCGATCGGCGGCTCGATTGCTTGAGTATCGTCGCGCTGTGGTCGATGACCGTGCCCGTGGGCGCCGTGGCGGCGGACGCCACCACAAATGAAAATGGCGATGGCGCGGCGCTGGAGGAGATCGTCGTCACGGCGCAGAAGCGCGAATCGACGGTTCTCGATGCTCCGGTCAGCATCACTGCGGTGAGCGGAGGGCAGCTCCAGGCACGCGGCATCACGACCATCGAGGAGGTCGTGCAGCAGATCCCCGGCCTTTCGATGCGATCCTCGGGCCCCGGATTGACCGAGCTCGAAATGCGCGGACTCGCCTCGACCAGCGGCATCTCGCCGACCGTTGGCTTCTACATCAATAACGCCCCGCTCAGCCCGCCGCAGACCTCCTTGAGCGGCAAGACGATCGTGAGCCCGGATCTCTACGATCTGCAACGCGTCGAAGTGTTGCGCGGCCCGCAAGGCACGCTGTACGGCTCCGGCGCCATGGGCGGTGTCGTCCGCTTGGTCACCAATCCGCCGAATCTGACCGGCTTCGAGGGCTCCGTCGATGCAATCGGCTCCTACACCAACGGCGCCAACGGGGCGAACGGCAGCTTCAAGGCGGCTTTGAACATCCCGCTCGTCAAAGACTTCGCCGCACTGCGCGTGGTGGTCGGCGATCGCTACAACAGCGGTTGGATCGACCGGATCGTCGAGAATCCGTTCCCGCTGCCGACCAATCCCAACTGCGCGCCGTTCTACGGCTGCACGCGCGGCAACGTGCTCGCCGGCAACGTGGTCGCCAGGGCCTCGGATGTGAATTGGGAGCACACGCAGTCGGCCCGGGCCGAACTGCTCGTGCAGCCCCGCGAAGGCATCAAGATCAATACGATCGGCATGATCCAGTCGACGTATCAGGGCGGCCTCAACTTGATCGACGTGCCGCCAGGGCCCGGCGGCCGCGCGGCCCACTACCAGCCGGTCGACATCCCCGAGCCGTATTTCGACAAGTTCGCGATGGCCTCCAACGACATCACCGCCGATCTCGGCTTCGGGCAGTTGACCGTCGCCTCGACCTACTGGAATCGCCACCAGCAACTCGTCCAGGATACGGCGGAGGCCTATCAGAGTCTGTTCAGCGCCTATGGTTATCCAACCTCGCCCGCGTTCCTCCCCGACACCAATCAGACCTACCGGAACCAGGATCCGGCGCACCAATTCAGCGAGGAGATCCGCATCGCCTCGACCGGCGACGGTCACCTGAGCTGGATCGCGGGCGCCTTCTACAGCCACGAGGTGTCCGCGTATTATTCCTACGGCGGCGCCACCAGCCTGTGCTCGATATCGACCGGAGGCTGCGCGGCCAATCCCGCCGGCATCACGTTCTTCGCGAACAATCCCTACACCGAGAACCAGTATGCCGGCTATGGCGAGTTGACCTACAAATTCTCCGATTTCACCGCGACCGTCGGCGGCCGCTATTTCACCTACCACAGCGAGGACCAGGTCTATACGAACGGCATATTCGCCGCGACCGGCAATGCAACGCCGGTGACCGGGCGAACGCCGGGCTCGAGCTCGGGCTTCACCCCGAAATTCAACCTGTCCTACAAGCCGGATCGCGATACCACGCTCTATGCGAACATCGCCGAAGGCTTCCGCAACGGCGGCATCAACATCCCGATCCCGCAAAACGGCCCGGCGTCCTGCCTGCCTTATCTGCAGGCCATCGGCTTCAACGCCGAGCCGCAAACCTATGCGCCGGACAAGGTGTGGAGCTACGAGCTCGGCGAGAAGAGCCAGCTGCTCGGCGGCCGCCTCACGATGAACGGCGACATCTACTACAACCGCTGGACCAACATCCAGCAGCAAATCCCGCTCGGCTGCTCCTACGAGATCGAGGTCAACGCCGGCACCGCGCAGACGTACGGGCCGGAGCTCGAGCTGGCGCTGAAACTCACCGATGAATTGACGTTCGAGCTCAGCGGAACCTACACGAAGGCCGACATCAACAAGCCGAATCCCACCTTTGCAAGCGTCGGGATCGTCGCCGGCGCACGCATCCTGAACGTGCCGCAATACACCGCGAACACGGCCCTCACCTACCGCAGGAGTCTCGGCGCCGACACCACGATCACCGCACGCGTCTCGAACTCGGTGGTCGGCAACACTCAGGACATTGCTTACACCTCCTATACTTTACCGGCCTATGACCTCGTCAACGTGCGATTGCAGTTGAGCCACGGCAACGTGACCTACGCCATCTTCGGCGACAACGTCACCAACACGCGCGCCCAGATCACGGCGAACAACACCCTGGAGTCATTCAACATACCGTCGTTGACGCGCATCGCGGTGAACCAGCCGGCCACCTTTGGTGCCGAGGTGAGCGTCAAGTTTTAGCGCGCGCCCATGCGGTGGCGGCCTTCGTGCGCGCCGAGGCAATCGGGATCAACTGGAGCTCAGCGCTGCCTTGTCCGCGGGCCATAGGCCGGCGTCAAAGTACTCCGCAAGTCCGTTGGCTTTGAGCACGGTCGTCCGCGGCCCGGAACTGACCGTGACGGTGCCTCGCAGGACAAGGGGCAGGATGCTGAGCTCCCGGCGGGTTTGGGGCGCATCCGCCGCCCCCCAGCACTTGAGGATGGCAGCCGAGCCCTCTCCGACTTCCACGTCGGCCGCCAGCAGGAACTCCGGGGCGCTCCACTGGAACGCCCACGCCGCGCCAACACTATCCGTGTCGCGGCGCAGGCGCGTCAGGACCACATCGGTCGCGTAAATACCCCTGCCGTCCGGATCGATGAATACGCCGAAGCAGTAATCGTCAATGGGATGGCCCGCAACATCGAAGGAGTGATATCCAAAAAGGCCGCTGCCATCTTCCAGGTGCAGCGTCGTGTAGAGGTAGCGAGTGCGCATAGCGACTGCCTGGCGCTTCGGGATGACCCGGGTGTGGTCAACGAATGCGCGACCGCTCACCGGCACCGTGCGCCCTGCTACGCGTACGGTGCCGGCCACGCGGGTCACGGCCTCCCACATACCAAAGAGGCAATGCGGGAGATGACAGTCCGGCAAGACCACGCCGAACCGGAAATCGAATGTCAGTCTGGCCTCGAGCTCGCCGTCACTCGAGCGGAACTCGCACTCGACCGTTGGCCAGCCATGGAGTCGGAAGATGCGCTGCCCCTCGTGCTCCAGCACGATATCCATCGTCCCGCGAGCCACCCGCACGGCACACGCATCGTAAGTGCCCGACGGAAGCCACAGGATCGCCCCCGCCGCCGTGATCGGTTCCAGGTGCAGTTGCAGGAAGTGGGGGCTGGGAACCCGCTCCCCGGGACCGCCGTTGAAACCGCCTCGCTGGAAGCCCAGCCGCAGCGCCGGAATCTCTGCGCTGTCGAAGCAGCAGAAAGCCCAGAGACCCTCGGACGAGAAGCTCGTTGGATCGAGGAAATAATGACTGGGATCGAACCTCTCCACGGGCGCGACCGCGCCAACCTCCCCAGCGAAGACCTCCGAGCTCCGTCCGGGGAGTGTGCTCACCAGTCACCCACGGAACCGTCCGCGTGAAACACGCGCTGCGGCAGCTCCTGTTGGAACGGGTGCCGTGCAACGGCCGTCTCGTCGACGTCAACGCCAAGCCCGGGGCGCTCTGACGGCGTAACGGTCCGCCCGTCACGCCTAAGCGGATGGTGATCCGTCACGACCTCCACCCGCCAGGGGACGTCTTCACTCACCGTCTCACAGATCACGTAGTCAGGCTGCGAGAAGCCGAACTCAAAGGATGCTGCCGTGCTCACGGGGCCCTGTGGATTGTGCGGTGCGAGCGCGATACGGTGCGCTTCCGCCAGCGCGGCGATCTTCCGGGCCGCGGTAAGCCCACCACAATGCGTGATGTCCGGCTGTGCAACCTCGCAACCGCGCGCGGCGAAGAGGTCACGGAACTGGATGAGGTGGGTCAGTCTCTCGCCCGTGGCAATCGGAGTGGCGACCGACGCGTTGATGCGCGCCAGGCATTCGACCGTCTCCGGCCAGCACGGCTCCTCGAGGAAATACAGCTTGTACGGCTCCAGGGCCTTTGCAAACTGCAGGCCCATGGCCGGCGACGGACGGGCATGACAGTCGACCATGATGTCGATCCCGGGTCCGACTGCCTCGCGCATCCGGGCGACGGCGTTCTCGGCGTAGCGTATTGGCTCGCTTCCCTCCAGGACTGCCGTGGGCGGCACAGCCATCGACTTGAAAGCCGTGAAGCCGTTGGCGACCGCGGCACGCGCCAGGTCGGCGAACCGCTCGGCGTCCGACACCGGAGTCTCGTAGAAGTCCTCCATCTTGCCGCCGCCGAGGTGACAGTACAGCCGCAGGTAATCGCGCACCCGGCCTCCCCACAGGCGATGGCACGGGACATCAAGGATCTTGCCCGCAATGTCCCAGAGCGCTATGTCGATGCCCGATATCGCCGTCGCCCGGACGATGCCGGAGCCGTGCCAGAAGTGCTGCCGGAACATGATTTGCCACAGGTGCTCGATCCGGCGCGGATCCTCACCCACGAGCAGCGTTGCCAGGTCCTCGATCGCACCAACGATCGAGCGCGTGTGCCACTCGAGCGTGGCTTCGCCCCAGCCGACGAGTCCGGGTTGATCCGTCTCGACCTTTACGAATACCCAGTTGCGCATCCGCGCGTTGCACACCAGAGACTTAATGGCCGTGATTTTCATGTGACTCTCGTAAAGCGAATCGGGCCGGCTCGAGGCCCGCAACCTCGACACGGATAGAGAAGACTCCCCCGGAACTCGGTGAGGCCGCCAGTTGCTCTGCGGTCAGTCCGAAGCGGGCACTTGTCACGTACAGCGTGCGCAGATCCTCGCCGCCGAAGCAGCAGCCGGTCGGCTGAAGTGCCGGCACCCGCACGACCCGATCGAGTCTGCCGTCCGGACTGATGCGAGCGAGCGCGCCAGCACCCCACCGCGCGTTCCAGATAAAGCCATCGCGGTCCACAGCGGCCCCGTCCGGAATACCCAGATCGGATAGCCTGCACAGCAGGTGCCTGTCCGAGAGGCTGGGCGTGGCGAGGTCAAAACCGTAGGCGTAAATGCCCCCGTCGCAGGAGTCGGCGACGTAGAGCGTCGTCCCGTCCGGACTCCAGCACATGCCGTTCGGACAGCCCAGCCGCGCCGCAAATGCCTGTGTCGCAATCGCATCGACCATCCGTATGTCTCCAACATACTCGCGAATCGGGACGGAGGCGCCATCGGGACCGATGTTGTTCTGCATCGTGCCTACCCACAGACGGCCGCGGGCATCACAACGTCCATCGTTGAATCTCAGATCCTCACCGCTGGCCGGCAGGGCGAACAGCGGCTGCGTCGCCTGCGTGTGCGGATCGAAGCAGAGGATGTCGCTCTTGCGATTCACCAGGAGCTTGCCGTCGCTCGTATGATTGAGCCCGGTGACGAGCCCGTCGAACTGCCAGAAACCCACCGCACGCGTCGCGACCTTCCAGTGGAAGACACGGCCGGGTGTGACATCGATCCAGTAGAGCATCCCGCGCAGCCCGTCCCACAAGGGCATCTCGCCAAGCTCGTTGCGGCAGTCGATCGCCAGCGTGACCGCCCCTGACACAAAACTGGTCACCGCGGCGCCCGATCCGCGGTCACGGTGAACTCGAAACCCTGACGGGCCACCTGCCCGGGGGCCAGTATCACGAAGTCCTGCGCGGCGGGCCTGCCGGGATACGCATTCAGAGCGTCGGTGGCATGGCTCATCGGCTCGAAGCAGAAGAACTCTTCGCCCTCCGGAGCCCACACGACCACGTGGCTCAAAGGCGGAGCAGTCGTGAGCGTCACCCGCACCCCCGAGGCCGGCCAGTTGACGATCGCCCGACCGTCCCATCCCGCGTACTCGGCGGCGACCGGCAGACTCATGGCCCGGCATCCCGCGCCCAGGGCCGCCGCCAGCGTGTTGGCTTCACACCTGACCGGCATGAGCTCGCAATCCCAGCGCCATTGCAGCGGCAGTGCCGCCGTCACCGTCGCAGTCTCGCGTTTGGCAAAATAGGGGTGCAGACCGAAGCCGACCGGGATGTCCTCGCCGCCCAGATTGCGGGCGGACAGCACGATACGCACGCGGTTCGACTCGATGCGGATCGACTGCGTGGCCTCGTACCGGAACGGGATCGAATCATCTGCGGGCAGCCGCATCAACACCGAGCGGCGGCCCACACGCACGAGCTCCCACGACCGCATCCAGCCGTTGCCGTGTGAGGAGTGGCGCTCCGGCCGTGCGTTCAGGGGAAAGCGGTACTCCTTACCGGCGAAGCGGAAGCGCCCCTCGCGCAAGCGTCCACCATACGGAATCAGGGGGAAACAGGCTGTCGCCAGCACGGAGGTCTCTTCCTGTGCGGCTTCCTCCACCGGCCGCAGGATCTCGACCGCCGCGTCGCCCCGCTGCACGTCGAACCGGGTGAGCGCCCCTCCGCAGGCCGGCTGCACGCCGACTGTCAGTCCCCCGTCCCTGAGGAGGATCGACCGGTGCGTGGGCATGCCTTCAGCCCCGTGCCCTACACGGTGCCGCGAGGCCAGACGGAGCCGACGGCGAGCTCGAACTGCTGCAGGGTAAAATCGACATCCTCCACCGAATGAGCGGCCGAGATGGAGCACTGCTTGGTCGCGATCGGGACAAAGAACACCCCCCTCTCGTTGAGTGCGCGCCGCAGCTTCACGTCCCGCTCGAAGTCGTGAGACTCGAGAATGTCGTGAAAATCCCGCGGCGGCCGCGGCATGAGGTAGTACGAGAACGCGGAGCCCTGCCGGACGACAGACGCCGTGATGCCGTGGGCGGCAAAGATCCGCTCCAGCCCCTGCTGCATCCTCTGCCCCAGGCTCTCGACGTGCGCGTACACGTCGGTGCGATGCTCGAGCAAGTACTCGACGGTGCGAATGGCCGCCGCGACACCGACCGGGTGCCCATTGTAGGTGCCGGCGACGAAGGGCCGTCTCGCCGGATCCTTATGGATGATCTGGTCCATGTACTGGCGCTTGCCCCCCACCATGGCGAGGGGAAAGCCGTTCGCGACAGCCTTGCCGTACGTCACGAGATCCGGCTCGACGCCCGAGATCTCGCTGTAGCCGCCGAGAGCATGGCGAAATCCGGTTTTCACCTCGTCGAAGATCAGCAGGAACCCCAGCTGGTCAGCCAGCTCGCGCAGGCCGGCGAGATAGCCCTTCTCAGGCAGCACCACGCCGATGTTCTGCAGTATGGGCTCGGTGATCATTGCGGCAACGGGGTAGCGGCGACACACGTAGCGCACGGAGTCCAGGTCGTTGAAATTGACCGGGTGCACGAACCGATTCGCCAGCACCGTGGTTCCGGCCCCGCACGGGCGCAGCGGGTATTCGCCAGGCGAGACCCGTGGACCGATCTCGGCCTCGGTGTTGAACACGTTACAGGCGAGCTCGTCCTGATTGCCGTTGTAGCCCCCCTGCACGATGATGATGTGCGCGCGGTCGGTCACGGCGCGGCTCAGGCGGACGGCCAGCGAGGTCGCCTCACTCCCGGTATTCTGCAGCGACACTTTTTGTGCCGCCGGGACATGAGTGCAGATGAGCTCCGCGAAGCGACCTTCGAGCTCGGCAGGGCCTGCCCCATAGAGACTCTCGCCGCTGCGCAGGATCTCGATGACCGCCTCGTTCACCGGGCCGAAGTTGTGTCCCAGGAAGTAAGGCGCAAACGCCGCGTGGTAGTCCACGTAGCGCCGACCGGTCACGTCCCACAGGTATGCCCCCTGCGCTTTTGCAAAGGCAATCGGCGGGTCGACCACGCGGTTCGTGGAGCTGACGCCGCCGGGAATATACGCGCTGTTGCGTGCCACAAGGGAGGCAAGTGGGCTGGCTTGTTTCGCTGCCATGTTGTGCTCTTCAGCTCCTCTCGAACGCCACGGTTTGCCGGTTGCACCCGGTATCACGCCGGCACGCGGTCCGCGCCG
>DASZVD010000002.1:0-7115 GCA_035547375.1 Steroidobacteraceae bacterium | reverse complement strand
TAGCCGGCGTAGCCCTGGTTGGTTGAGTTGGTCTCGTAGCCGCTGGTGATGTTGCGGCTGTCCCAGAGCTGCAGCACGCCGTCGACGTCATCGGACAGGCGCACCGTGAGGTTTGCGCTGGCCTGGAAGCGTTCCTCGTGCGGGTGCAGTGAAATGCCGTTGGCGGTACTCACCGCGCAGGCCGTGCCGCTGCCGGGGCCGTTCAACAGCGTGCCGGCGGCGGCGGCCGTCGTCCCCGGCGGGCAGGGACTGAGTGCCGCTCCGGCATTGCCTCCGCCCGGATTCCAGTAATCGGCAGCGCCGCTGAAGGCGCCGCCGTAGGTCTGATTGCGCGTGTTGGCGCGCTCCGCCAGGGTATAGCCGCCCTGCAGGAAGTAAGTGGCGGTGGCGGTCAGGTTATAGCGGTCCTGCTGCAGGTCGCCGATGCCGCCCAGGAGCGAGAGCCTGCGGGTGGGCTCGCCACCGTGGGTTGCGTTGCCATAAGCAGCCTCGGCCTCCAGTCCCTTGTAGTCCTTGCGGGTAATGATGTTGATGACACCGCCGACGGCGTCGGAGCCGTACTGCGATACGGCACCGGTTTTAACGACCTCGATGCGCTCGATGAGGTTCAGCGGCAGGGAGTTGAGGTCGAAGAAGCTGTCGTAGCCGTTCGACGGCCAGCCATACGGCGCGACGCGCACGCCGTCCACGAGCACCAGCGTGTACTTCTCGGACAGGCCGCGCAGCGCGATGCCGCCGCCGCCCCAGGCACCATAGGCGAAGTTGTCGGCCCAGCTGCTGGCGGAGTTCACCGCCAGGTCGCGCAGATAGTCCGCTACAGTGACCTCGCCGCTCCTGGCCAGGTCCTCGGCGCTGATGACCTGGACCTGGTTGAACTCGGAGCGCTCGGTGCTGCGGATCAGGGAGCCTGTGACCTCCACCGTCACCAGCTCCCCGTTCGGGCTCGCAGCAGCCGTGCTCGTCGGCGGTGGCGTCTGGCCCAAAGCCGCAGGGACGGGGCTCAGCGCCAGGCCCGAGAGGGCCAGGACTGAAATGAGGGGGGAGCGGGACTCTCGCTTCACGGAAACTTCTCCAGACGCCTTGCTTTGTAGTAAAAATACAACGCGATTGCGGAGGCAGTATCCGCAAGTAACCGCGTCGTTTTGAGGCGTGGGAGTCTAGTCGGCAGAGGTAAGCCGCGATGCACTATCTGGTCATGCCTTTATACCGAATGGCGATGTGACCGGATTGTACCCTTGATGCAACGCCACGGACGCAACCACCCCGGAGCAGCTGGGTGGGAGACGCGGAGCGCGCTCTAACGCGGGGGATCGTGTATGATTCGCCCCCCTTTTTATGGGGCGATCTCCCCGGCGCGTAGCGCCGCTAAATTTCGCCGGTACGGCTTTAGCGCGTGCCGGCAGGATAGTCGCGCGCAGCGCATGATATGAACACGAGCGACACGCTGGCCTTGTTTGCCGGCAATGCCAACCCGGCCCTGGCGCAGGACATCGCCCGGCATCTGCAGACTCCGCTCGGAGATGCCCAGGTCGGGCACTTCAGCGATGGGGAGTGCAACGTCGAGTTGATGGAAAACGTCCGCGGCCGCGACGTGTTCATCATTCAGCCGACGTGCCCTCCGACCAACGACAGCCTGATGGAGCTGCTCGTGATGGTGGATGCGCTGCGGCGCTCGTCGGCGGCCCGGATTACGGCGGTGATTCCGTACTTCGGCTACGCGCGACAGGACCGCCGGCCGCGCGCGACGCGTTCGCCGATCACGGCGAAGCTCGTGGCGAACATGATTTCCGGCGCCGGCGTGAATCGCCTGGTGACGATCGATTTGCACGCGAGCCAGGTCGAAGGGTTTTTCGACATCCCGGTGGACAACCTGTATGCGTCGCCGGTGTTGTTGGGCGACGCGTGGAAGCAGGCGTACCGGAACGTGATCGTCGTGTCTCCGGACGTGGGCGGTGTCGTGCGCGCGCGCGCTTTCGCGAAGCGCCTCGACGACGCGGACCTGGCGATCATCGACAAGCGGCGCCCGCGGCCGAACGAGTCGAAGGTGATGAATATCATCGGCGACGTGAAGGGCAAGACCTGCGTCCTCGTCGATGACATGGTCGATACCGCCGGCACGCTCTGCGTGGCGGCGAAGGCGCTGAAGAACGAAGGCGCGCAGAAGGTCGTCGCCTACATCACCCACGCGGTGTTGTCGGGCAAGGCCGTGGAGCTGATCTCGAATTCGGTGCTCGATGAGCTGGTCGTGACGGACACGGTCCCGCTGTCGGCCCAGGCGAAGAGCTGCGGCCGGATCCGGCAGTTGTCGGTGGCTGCGCTGCTCGCTGAGACGATCCGGCGCATCCGCGATGAGGAGTCGGTGAGCTCGCTGTACGTGGATTGAGGGTTGGCGCCCCGTTGGGGCGCAGGCTGGGCTGTCGGCGGGTTGGATTGCAGAAGGTTTTGTCAGGTGGTGCCGTTTTGGTCGCGATCCGGCACCGAAGTCATCAAACTGGAGATAACACATGCGCATTGCTTTCAAATTCGGCGCTGACCTCCGTGACACGCAAGGCAAGGGTGCGAGCCGCCGCCTGCGTCACAAGGGGAAGGTGCCGGCGATTCTGTACGGCGGACATCAGGACGCCCAGGCTTTGGTTCTCGACCAGCAGAACCTGCTGACCATGGTCGGGGACGAGCGCTTCTATTCGTCGATCGTGCAGCTGCAGATCGGCGAGAAGACGCAGGAAGCCATTGTGAAGGACATTCAGATGCACCCGGCGAAGAACGTCGTGGTGCACGTCGACCTGCAGCGGGTGGTCGAGACGGAGAAGATCCGCATCCTGCTGCCGATCCACTTCAAGAACGAGACCGTTTCGCCCGGCGTGAAGGTTCAGGGCGGCATCGTGTCGCACATGCGCTCGGACGTCGAAGTCGTCTGCCTGCCGAAGGATCTGCCGGAGTTCCTCGAGCTCGATCTGGGAGCCATGAACCTGAACGAGACGAAGTTCCTCGCGGACGTCCCGCTGCCGGACGGGGTGACGATTCCCGAGCTGCAGCGCCGGAATGCGCCGGTGGTCTCGATCCACAGCCCACGTGCCGAGGAGCCCGAGGCCGTCGCTGCCGAGGCCGCTGCCGCGCCCGCCGAGGGGGCTGCTCCAGCCGCCGGCGCCGCCGCCGCTGCCGCGCCTGCCGCTGGCGCCGCCAAGGCAGGAGAAGCGAAGGCTGGCGACAAGAAGGAAGCTGCTCCGGCGAAGGCCGCCGGCGGCAAGAAGTAACCGTCGTGGCGCCAGCCTCCAGGAGTCGGACAGGCTCCTGGCTGGCGCCTTTCGGTCCATGCGCGGTTGGGGGCTCGTCTCCCGCCGCGCTGATATTTTCCTAATTTCTCAATCCCTAACATGTCGTCCGCCCTGCCGCTCAAGCTGATCGTCGGGCTCGGCAATCCGGGCAGCGAGTACGCCCGCACGCGGCACAACGCGGGCTTCTGGTTCGTCGACGAGCTGGCCCGCCGTCACGGCGCTCACTTTCGCAATGAGTCCCGTCATCACGGTGAGCTCGCGCGCGCGCGTATCGGCGGCGAGGAGATCTGGCTGCTGAAGCCGATGACTTACATGAATCGCAGCGGGGGAGCCGTGCAGAGCGTTGTCGGGTTCTACAAGCTGCCGGTCGAGTCGCTGCTCGTCGCCTATGATGAGCTGGATTTTCCGGCGGGTGTCGTGCGACTCAAGCAGGGGGGCGGCGCCGGCGGCCATAACGGCATGCGGGATATCATTGCCCAGGCGGGCGATGCGTTCTGGCGTTTGCGGATCGGCATCGGGCATCCGGGCGACAAATCCGCCGTGCTCGACTACGTGCTGGGGCGGCCGCAGCCGCAGGACGAGCGGCTGATCCTGGATGCCATACAGGCTGCCGTGGACGCCGTGCCGCAGCTGCTGACCGAAGGGCCGCAGAAGGCCATGAATCGTTTACACACTCGCAACACTGCGCCCGCGGCGGGCCCAGGCTCTGTCTAGGAATTCACCTTATGGCTATCCGGTGCGGCATCGTAGGTCTGCCGAATGTTGGCAAGTCGACTCTGTTCAACGCGCTGACGCGTGCGCAGATTGCAGCCGAGAACTACCCGTTCTGCACGATCGATCCCAACGTCGGCGTGGTGCCCGTGCCCGATCCGCGGCTGCAACAGCTCGCCGACATCGTGCACCCGGAGAAGATCCTGCCGACGACCGTGGAGTTCGTCGATATCGCGGGCCTCGTGGCGGGCGCTTCGCAGGGCGAAGGCCTCGGTAACCAGTTCCTCGCGCACATCCGCGAGGTCGATGCGATCGCTCATGTCGTACGGTGCTTCGAGAGTACCGACATCATTCACGTGGCCGGCAAGGTCGATCCCATCGCGGACATCGAGACGATCGATACCGAATTGGCGCTCGCCGATCTGCAGACGGTCGAGAAGGCCGTCGAGCGCGCGGCGAAGGCCGCGAAGGGTGGCGACAAGGACGCCCTGCGGAAGAAGGCGCTCTTCGAGCGGGTCAAGGCGCAGCTCGATCAGGCGCGGCCCGCGCGGGGTCTGACACTGACCGACGAAGAGCGGCGCGATCTGCGCGAGCTGAGCCTGTTGACCGCGAAGCCTGTCATGTACGTCGCCAACGTCAACGAGGGCGGTTTTACCAACAATCCCCTGTTGGCTGCCGTAGAGAAGCGTGCCGTCGCGGAGGGCGCGGTGGTGGTTGCCGTTTGCGCCGCCATCGAGGCCGAGGTGGCACAGTTGGATGAAGCCGATCGCGCCGAATTCCTCGCGGAGCTGGGTTTGCAGGAGCCGGGCCTCGATCGCGTGATCCGGGCAGCCTACAAGCTCCTCGGCCTGCAGACTTTCTTCACCGCCGGCGAGAAGGAAGTGCGGGCCTGGACGGTTCGCGCCGGATCGACGGCGCCGCAGGCCGCCGGAGTCATTCACACGGACTTCGAGCGGGGCTTCATTCGGGCGGAAGTCATTGCCTTTGCGGACTACATCGCCGGCAAGGGCGAAGGCGGAGCTCGAGAGGCGGGCAAGCTTCGCCTGGAAGGAAAGGATTATGTTACCCAGGAGGGAGACGTGATGCACTTTCGGTTCAATGTGTGACGCGCCTGCTGTAAAAAGCCGACAGATTAGCGCGCTGCAGCATGACACCTGTCGGGCAGCTTTCGTATGGTTTCCCACTGCCGTTGAGCGATTGATGGTTGGGATCCATGGAGCGGGAATTACGCCTGCTGATCGTAGAGGATGTCGCTGCCGAGGCTGAGCTTGCCGTCCATACGCTGAAGCGGGCAGGAATGACCTGCATATGGACCCGTGTTGAGACCGAGGAAGCGTTTCGAGAGGCGCTGCGTGAGCTGCGCCCGCAGGTCATTCTGTCCGATTTTTCCCTCCCGGGTTATCACGGATCCGCGGCGTTGGAGTTGATCCGCCGCGAGGCTCCGGATATCCCCTTTATTTTCGTCTCCGGCACTATCGGCGAGGAGCGGGCGATCGACGCGCTCAAGGCCGGTGCTGTCGACTACGTCCTCAAGACCAACCTCGCCCGGCTCGCGCCGGCGGTGCAGCGAGCTCTCGACGATGTCCGATCCCGGGAGGCGAAGCGGGCCGTGGAAGAGCGTGTCGAGCGCCTCAGTCGAGTGCTTCACATGCTGTCCGCGATCAACGCGAGTGTGGTCCGCATCCGCGACCGCACCGAGCTCTTTCAGGAGACCTGCCGGATCGCGCACGAGATCGGCAAGTACACCTTTGCGTTCGTGGCGCTCATCGATCCGCACACTCGTGTTGCGCGGCCGGTTGCCTGGGCGGGCACTCGCTCGGAAGGCTACAGCGACATCAGTTTCCAAGTGGATACCGCCGTGGACGGCGATGGAGCCTACGAGACGGTGACCGGCCGGGCGCTCCATGATGGAACGGAGATCGTCTGCAACGATCTCATCGGTGCCGGAAATCGCCACAAGTTCGCATCGTGGCTCTTCACGTCCCATATCAACTGCATTGCCTCCATACCGTTATTGATCGACGATACGCCGGTCGGAGCGTTTACCGTAGGCGCATCCGATGCCTGCGCGGTGAGCGAGGAGGAGCTCTGCATGCTGCGCGAGGTGGCTTCCAACCTGGCTTTCGCGTTGCAGTTCCTCCATAAGGAGGATGCGGTACGGTTCCTGTCATACTTCGATCCCCTGACCGGCTTGGCCAAACGCGCGCTGTTCTGCGAACGCGTGGCGCGCCTGCTGGCGCGGCATGCGGGTGAGCGGCACGAGGTGTTGGTTGTCTCGCTCGATATCGAGCGCCTCGGTGTCATCAACGACTCTTTCGGACGGCACGTCGGGGACCAGGTCGTGCAGTTCGTGGCAGACAGCCTGAAGAGTCAGTTCGAGGCAACTGACTCGCTGGCACACCTGGATGGCGGTAATTTCGCCGTCGTGATCTCGGGGCACGAGTCCTATGAGGATTCGGTGCGTGCTCTGCACGACAAGTTGGACATGGCGTTCAGCCGTCCGCTGCGGATCGACCATCATCGCGAGATCCAGATCAACGTCAAGGCGGGGCTCGCTCGCTTTCCGGAGAATGGAGCGGACTGCGAGACCTTGCTGCAGAACGCGGAGGCCGCTCTCCACAAGGCCCGCAAGTCGGGCGAGCGGTTCCTGCGCCACTGCCGCGAGATCAATGCCGAAGTGGCGGAGCGCCTCGCGCTCGAGCAGCGGCTGCGCAATGCGCTCGATGCGCATCAGTTCGAGCTGCACTATCAGCCGCAGTACTCGATTGCGAACGGCACATTGAGCGGCGCGGAAGCGCTGTTGCGCTGGCGCGATCCCGAGCGTGGGCTGGTGCCGCCGGCGGTGTTCCTGCCGGTGCTGGAAGCTACCGGGCTGATCATCGATGTCGGCGAATGGGTGTTGCGTCAGGCGGCCCAGGATCTGCGCAATTGGCAGCACCTTGGCTTCGAGTCGCTGCGGATTGCCGTCAATGTCTCGCCGGTGCAGCTGCGCGAGCGGGACTTTGCGGACCTGTTCGTGAAGGCGGGCGGCTGGCAGCCGGGCGGGTCCAATGGCGTCGACATGGAGATCACCGAGGGTGCCCTGTTGGATGATACGGTGATGCTGAGCCGGACGCTGCAGGTGTTGCG
>DASZVD010000001.1:0-3550 GCA_035547375.1 Steroidobacteraceae bacterium | reverse complement strand
GGGAGGCGGAGATCGCGCTCGTCATCGGGAAGCTTTGCCGCAATGTGAGCCCCGAGGCGGCCCTGGGGTACATTGCCGGCCTGACGATCGTGAACGACCTGTCCGCGCGAGATCATCTCAAGCGCGACCGGGTGCCTGCCGACTCGCCGTTTCGATTCGACTGGGTGAGCCAGAAGTGCTTCGACGGCGCACTCCCCATGGGGCCCTGGATCTGCCCGCTGGCCGATATTCGAGACGCGCGCAATCTGGCGATCAAGCTATGGGTGAACGAGGAGCTGATGCAGGACTCCTCCAGCGCGAATCTGATCTTCTCTTTCGAGGAGCAGGTCTCGCACCTGAGCACCCGCGTCACATTGAGGCCGGGTGACCTCATTGCCACGGGAACACCGGCCGGCTGCGGCGCGGCGCGCGGCCGCTTCCTCCAACCGGGCGATCGCGTCAGGATCTGGGTCGAGGGCATCGGCGAGCTGCAGAATGACTTCGCGGCCTGAATGACTTCGTGGAAGGCACGGCATCCCCAAGCCATGGCGCCACCATCACACCGTCACCAGGCCGTGGTGCCGCCGTCGATGGCGAAGTCCGCGCCGGTCACCCAACTCGATTCGTCGGAAGCCAGGTAGACGGCCAGCGGCGCGATGTCTTCGGGCGTTCCCACGCGCCCCAGCATCAGCTTGGCCTTCATGGGGCCAAACCACTCGGGCGTGTTGATGAAATTCCGCGTCTGGTTGGTGAGTACCAGTCCCGGGGAAAGGGTATTGCAGCGGATCCTGTGCGGGCCGCCTTCCATGGCGACCTGGCGGCTCATGGCGATGACGCCTCCCTTGGCGGCCGTGTGCGCCAGGCCGGGCAGCACCTGGTAGCCGATTTTTCCGGAGGTGGAGCCGACATTGATGATCGAGCCCCCGCCGGCCTTGATCATGTGCGGAAACACGGCCTGGCAGCCGTGGAAGACGACATCGAGCTCCTCTCGCAACGTCTTGCTCCACATCTCGTAGCTCATATCCGGCAGCCATGCGAAGTACGCCATGGACGCGTTGTTGTACAGCACGTCGATCCGGCCGA
Source organism: Steroidobacteraceae bacterium (assembly GCA_035547375.1). Classification (GTDB taxonomy): domain Bacteria; phylum Pseudomonadota; class Gammaproteobacteria; order Steroidobacterales; family Steroidobacteraceae; genus 13-2-20CM-66-19. The sequence continues at coordinate 2,488 of DASZVD010000001.1, read as the reverse complement.
AATGCTCGATTGCAAAATTTACCAGCCGGTCGACGTCCGCGCGCGTGGATATGTCACAGGGATGCAGCGAAACCATCGCACCCCCACTGGATCGTACCGCGTCCACGGTAGCCTGGGCGTTGCTTGCGATGATGTCGCATCCCACGACGCGCGCGCCCTCCCGGGCGAACAGGACGGCTGCCGCTCGTCCCATGCCGCCGCCGGTGCCGGTGATGATGCACACCTTGCCTTCGAGCCGGCCGCTCATAGCTGCGTCGCATCCACGTGGATGTGCAAGTCCTCGATCTTGTCGCCCCGCCTGCGCAGCACGGTGCAGGGCTTTACGATGTAGACCGAGTCATCTTTTCGCGTATACATGCAGGTGCTCTCGGCGATTCCGACCTGACCTTCATGCAGGGACCAGGCTGCGGAAAGGCTGTGCGACATCGCCTTCAAGTTGCTCCAGACGGCGCTGATCGAAGCGCGCAGGGCCTCCTTTCCCGTGCTGGGCGGATAGTTGGCGAACGTCAGCCGCACATCGTCGGTATGAAGAGCAAGAAAGCTCTGCATGTCGAGGCTGTCGGCTGCCCGGAAGAACTCATAGATCCAACCGGTGTCGCCGGACCGATCACGCGTGCTGTGTGGCGCCAGTCCCTGGCGGCCCTGTTCGGTCACGGTGCGCCGCACGGCACGCAGGGTAGCCGAGACCGCACCCAGGTAGGCGCCTTCCATGGGCGCAAAGTGCGCTTTCTCCGCATCAGACCCCTCGGCAAGCCCCCGCTTGGTGAGTCCGAAGGAAAACGTCAGCGTGAGATTGCCTTTGTCGTCCTCGCCGATGATGTTCTCGATGCGGCCGAGCTCGACGCCGCGGATCCTGTCGAAGATCACGCGGCGCTCCGGCTCGAAAGTGACGCGCTCGCGCAGCGGTACGTTGTTCAGCAGGATGTCGCGGACCAGCCAGCCGTCTCCTTCCTCCACGACGTCGCATTTCTGCATCTGCGGCACGTAGGGGAGCGCGTTGTGTGCCTTCATCAACAAGCCCGCCCAAACCTCGTGACGGCTGAGATAGGCGTTGCCCGGCTCGTTCACCGGTACCGTTCTGCTCAACTGAGACACAGCTCGCCCCCCGATTGGTCAAAACCCGGTAAATTCTCGTCCAAATCGCGGTACGGGTCGAATCACGTATGGATATGCGGGCAATTACCCTGGGGAATGAAGCGCGCGCCATCCCTTGCCTGCGTGCAACCTCGACAGTAAGACGGTAAGTCGCCGGGACAGTAAGTCGCCGGCCGGGGCGCTGCGAAAGCGCAGCTCGTCGGCGAATATGCTTCAGCTGAATGCGCGACATAGCGGAAATTCATTTGCTCCAGTCTGCCCTGGCAACGAATGATCCGCTTCGAGAACAAGGGGGCGCGCGATGCAAAAATCAACTGCGGTATGTGTGTGCGCGCTCGTGGCGCCTGTGTTGAGTTGGTCTGTGTTGGCAGACGAGGCGGCCGATGCCGGGCTGCCTTCCGGGACATTGGAGGAAGTGACGGTCACTGCGCAGAAGAAGAGCGAGAACCTGCAGAAGTCCGCGGCGGCGGTCACCGCCATATCCGCCGAAACCCTGGTGAGCGAGGGGATCACCGCTCTCACCGACGCGCAGAAGCTCGTGCCGTCGGCGCGCTTTCAGACGGAGGCCAACAACACGCAGATCATCATTCGCGGCGTCGGGTCGGTCCTGGATCAACCCAACGTCGAGCCGAACGTCGGCTTCAATCTCGCAGGGGTGTACCTGCCGCGCGAGGCTACCGGCGCGGCCTTCTTCGATCTGCAGCAACTCGAAGTGTTGCCGGGCTCCCAGGGCACATTGTACGGGCGCAGCGCCATCGGCGGGACCATCAATCTCACGCCCACGCGGCCGGGTTTCAACGACGACGGCACGACGTTGCTGGAGGTGGGCAACTATGCGGCCGTGCACGCCACCATCACGCAGAACCTCAAGGTCTCCGACGAGCTGGCGCTCCGGGCCGCCCTGGATTACGCGCGCAATGACGGCTTCGAGACGACGGGCGCGGATGCCAAGAACGACGCCAGCGCCCGGCTTTCCGCCATCTTCAATCCGAGCGACCGGCTGTCGGCCTATGTCTGGGTGCAGGGCGCACAGAAGATGGGCTGGACGGAAAACCTCGTCAACAAGGGAACGGATCCCGTCACGGGCGGCTACTGCGAGCCGTGCTTCTTCTATCCGAACGATGCCTGGAACGACACGCGCACCGGCCAGTTCGCCGCGCCGTACGGCACGACCGAGCGGGAGAGGAATCACTACAAGCAATGGGTCACCGGCGCACAGATCGACTACGACCTGGGCAGCGTGCTGCTGAGCTACCTGCCGTCCTACCTGTATCTGGACTCCGCGCCGGTGTACTGGCTGAGCGCGATCGACACCACCAACACCGACCATTTCAACCAGTTCACCCAGGAATTGCGTCTCTCCAGCCAGGGCAGCGGGCCCCTCAAATGGCTG